>JACQYE010000053.1 GCA_016208355.1 Chloroflexota bacterium
AAGCTGCCACCGGGAAGATCGTCTCCTCGATGAACCTCATCTCCCAGACGTGGGCCTACGATGAGATTCCCTTCGATGTGGGCCGCCCGGAGTTGGTGGGCACCCTGCCCGAGTACCGCAACCGCGGGCTGGTGCGAATCCAATTCGACGAAATCCACAAGTGGAGCGCCGAGCGCGGCGAACTTGTCCAGGGCATCACCGGCATCCCGTTCTACTACAAACTCTTCGGCTACGAAATGGGGCTGGAACTGGACGGGGGCCGGATGGGCTACGAAGCCCAACTTCCGAAACTCAAGGAAGGCGAAAACGAGCCGTTTACCCTGCGCCCGGCTACCGAGGCAGACATCCCTTTCCTGATGGATGTCTATGCCCATGCCTGCCAGCGGCGGCAGATCACCTGCGTTCGAGCCGAGGCGATCTGGCGCTACGACCTGGTCGGCCAGAGCGAAAAAAACGTAGACCGGCTGGAAATTCGCATCATCCAGCGGGCTGAGGGCGGGGAGCCGGTGGGCTATCTCGCCCACCCCTGGTACGACTGGGAGTGGGGCCTGGGTGCGCGTCACTATGAACTCCAGCCGGGCGTCTCGTGGCTGGAAGTGACCCCCAGCGTGGCGCGTTATCTCTGGCAGACGGGAGAAACCTACTCGAAACGGGATGGCAGGCCCGAGGTCCGCACTGCCTACGGTTTCTGGTTCGGGAGCGAACATCCATCCTACGACATCTTCCGCGACCGCCTGCCGCGCCGCCGTGACCCGTATGCCTGGTATATCCGCGTCCCGGATCTGCCGAAGTTCCTACATCACATCGCCCCGGTGCTGGAACGACGCATTGCGGAGTCGGCCATCGTCGGCTACAGCGGGTCGGTGCAGATTAGTTTTTACCGCGCCGGGCTGAAATTGGCCTTCGAGCGCGGCCGCCTGGGCGTTGTCGAACCCTGGCAGCCCCTTCCGAAAAACGGCGGGCAGGCGGCTTTCCCCGACCTGTCGTTCCTGCAACTCGTCTTCGGCTACCGGGCATTCGAGGAACTCGAACAGTCCTACGCCGACTGCTGGTACAACAACGATGAGACACGCGTGCTCTTGAACACTCTCTTCCCGAAGAAGGCCTCATCGGTGATGATGGTGAATTAGTTTGATAGGAAAGAATGAAAACCTTTATCCATTCCACTCTCAACCAGTTCCGCCTGCTCAACCGGCCGGCGCGGCTGTTCCTGCTGGCTCTCTTCTTCGACGGCCTGTTGTTCAGCGGCTTTAGCCTGTTCTTCAACCTGTACATCATTGATGCCGGCTTCAGCCGTGACTTCCTCGGCTTGGTCAACGCCGCGCCGTCCATCTCGGCGCTCCTGCTGGGCGTGCCGATGGGGCTCCTGTCCGACCGTCTGGGCCGCAAGCGTTCCATGATCATCGGTTTCACCCTGGCAAATTTTGCCATCATTGGGATGCTGTTTTCACATTCCGAAGCCGCCATCATCAGCCTGGCGCTCGTCTGGGGGGTGACGGGACAACTGTATTTCCTCAGCCATGCTCCGTTCATGATGAAAGTCTCGGACGACAAGAGCCGGGATATCCTGTTCAGTTTCAGTTTTGCGATGTTCCCGCTGGCAAGCACGCTGGGAAGCATTCTGGCCGGCTATCTGCCGGGTGTATTCCGGGACATGTTTGGCATTTCCTCCAGCGCTACGGCCTATCAAGCGGCGTTGATTTTCAGCGTTACGGCCAGTTTCCTGGTGCTGTTGCCGATCGCCTTCATCCGCGAGCCAAAAACCGTTCCGGCGAAAACAGAGAACGGGGAACCGGCGAACCGGCCTTCGATCTGGAAAGTGCTCTTCCGTTCCCTGACCCTGAAACTGTCCATCCCGAACCTGGTCATTGGTTTTGGCGCGGCCATGCTCGTCCCCTATTTCAACGTTTTCTTTGCGGAACGGCACCAGATGAGCGACTCTTCCCTGGGACTCCTCTTTAGTTTGGGATCGCTCATCACCGGCGTGGGCTGTATCATCGGGCCGCGGCTGGTGGGCAACCTGGGCGGGAAAATCCGCACTGTGGTCATCGGGCAGGCCGCCAGCCTGGGATTCCTTCTGTTGATCGGATTCTCACCCTGGCCCTGGCTGGCTGTGATCGGTTTCCTGGCACGCGGCGCGCTGATGAACATGGTCGCCCCGTTGTTCGACGCCTTTTCCCTGGAGTTGACGCACGAGAGCGAACACGGCGCGGTCAACAGCATCCGCAACCTGGCCTGGAACGTTGGCTGGGCGGTTGGTCCGTACATTTCCGGCGTGGTGCAGCAGCGCTGGGGGTTCACCCCGCTGTTCATCAACACAGCGGTGCTCTACGCGCTTGCCATTGGCCTGACGTGGCTTTTTTTCCGCCCGAGGGCGCACCGGGACCCGCTGCCTGTCCCTGTTAGCGACAACATTTCTTCCTAACCAAAAGCCCGGTGGCAAGTGAATTTACCACCGGGCTTTTTTTCTTTGCGTGAAAATCGCCTTCCGCTGGCGGCGTCACGAATTTGATGCCGGGCCGGTTCCCCCTTTTCAGCGCTTTATTAGCCAACCGATAGGTGAATTCCGAACCCGGTGGGTATCATCCGCCGTAGAGTATTACAGCGCAATCTTATTCACAAGAAAAGGAGAAACACAATGAACGCAAAGTATTTGAAAATTTCTGTTGGGATGGCCGTCATCCTGCTGCTGGCCAGCGCCTGCGGCATTATTCCCACCCGCGGCTCGGGCAACCTGGTCAGCGAGACCCGCGAGGTGAGTGGATTCGACGCGGTCGTCTTCAGCGGCGCCGGGGACGTGGAGATCATCCAGGACGGGACCGAGTCCATCACTATCGAGACCGACGACGATGTGATGCAATATGTCGAGACCGTGGTGCGGGATGGAACCCTATACGTGGGCTTGGATTTCGACGGGATCGCCTCCATCATCCCGACCGAGATGAATGTTACCCTGCATGTCGCCGCCCTGGCCGGGATTACCGCTTCGGGCGCGTGGAGCGTCCATGCCGAGTCCATCGAGACCGACAGCCTGGAAGCCCTGATCAGCGGCGCAGGCAGCATCCGCATCGACTCGCTCACCGCAACCGACCTTGTCGCCGACATCAGCGGCGCGGGCGAGTTCGAGATTGCCGGCCAGGTGACCTCCCAGCGGATCGGCATCAGCGGCACAGGCAAATACCACGCTGGTGACCTGCAAAGCGAGGTGGTGGTGATTGATATCAGCGGCGCGGGGGAGGCCACCCTCTGGGTAACCGAATCGCTGGATGTGACCGTCAGCGGCACCGGCCAGGTGGATTACTATGGCAGGCCGCAGGTCAGTTTCGACGAGTCTGGTTCGGGCGATATCAACGGCCTGGGCGACAAGTAAACAGGCCGGTAACCGAAAGCCTTGCAGCGATCGCTGCAAGGCTTTTTTGTTGCGAATGGGTTCTATGGATTCACGATTTCTGACTTGCCTTTTCAAATATGCTGATGCTCTCGATGTGATACGTCTGCGGAAACAGGTCGAACGGGGTGACCTCGACCAGGCGATAACCCCCGGCAATAAAACGACTTGCATCCCGCGCCAGCGTGGACGGGTCGCACGACACGTACGCAATGCGCTCCGGACCCCGCGCCTGCACTGCATCCAGGACGCGCTTCTCCAGCCCGGCGCGCGGCGGGTCAACGATGACAATATCAGGCTTGAGATCCAGATAAGGTAGAACGTCTTCGGCGGGAGCCTGGTAGAGTTCCACGTTCTCGAACTCGTCCAGGTTGGCGGCGAAATCCTCGCAGGCCGCGGGTGAAACCTCGATCCCCGCCAGCCGCCTCACCCGTCCGGCGAAGAAAGCGCTGAACAACCCCACCCCGCAATAGACATCCAGCAGGGTAGTCTGCGGCGTCACCGGCAGGCGCTCCAACAGGTGCGTGACCATTTTCCCGGCCATGGCGGCATTGACCTGGAAGAAAGCGCCCGCCGAGACTCGAAAGGGGCGTTCTTTGACTACCATGACCACATGGTCGTCCCCGGCCATCACCACGGCCTCGTCGCCCAGCAGGTGGACCACAGAAAGGTCGGCTTCGACCTCCAGTTCGGGCGGCTCCGGCGATTCGAGCAGCAGCATGACATCCCCCTCCGCCCCCAGCCGCAGGGAGACGCGCTCCAGCCCCAGGCCGGGTTCGAACTGCAATCCGGGCCACAGGGCGTCAAGTTTGGGTTCTGGGAGGTGACATTCGCTAATTGGGACGACGCGCCGCCCATCCACACCTACATAGCCCAGCTTTCCATCCTTCGTCAGATGGAACTGGATATGGTTGCGGTAATTCCATTGAACGGGAGAGGCAATCATCTCCTGCACTGGCGGATTCTCGATCTTGCCAATGCGCGCCAACTGGTCACGCACGATTTCAGATTTGGCTTTCAACTGAGTTTCGTAAGGCAGGTGCTGGTAATGGCATCCCCCACACGCCCCAAAATGCCTGCACTTTGGCACGATCCGCTCTGGCGAGGCTTCCAGCACCTCGACCAGTTCCATGCGCACATGCCCGCGGCGTTCCTCCACGACCCGGGCGCGCACCGTCTCACCGGGCAGGGCAAACGGTACAAAAGCGGCGCGGCCATCGGGTAAACGCCCGAGGGCGTCGCCGCCGCAGGTAAGTTTTTCCAGTTTGATGGTCAGGAGATCAACCGTCATGGTTGCTGGCGCAGTTGCCAGAGAGTGGAAAGCGCCGTTTCGAGACGGGCAGATAGCAGGTCTGGTTTGCCGGTGGTAACGTCGTCCTCGTTTTCGAAAACGGCGTAAGGGACTTTATATCCGCTCAACGACAGGAATCCACTCTCTCCGGGGGCGAGTTCGGCCCAATCGTCATCCCGGTAGAGCCTCTCCATTTTGGCATTGGAAAGGCCGTGTTCGAGAATGCTATCGGGGCGGTCGGGATTGAAGCGGCGGCGGTTCTTGCGCAGGGACTCAGTAAACGAGACGTTGACGTATAGAATAGATGCCCGCTGGAGCACTTCCTCCGAAAGATGGGCAAAAGCTTTTTGGTAGCCGCCGTGTTCACTGCCACGCGAGAATTCGATCAATGCCGTCGAACGGGTGTGATAGCCCGGCTTGTCCCGCAGGATCTTCTGGTAATCCAGGCACAGCCGCTCCATGAGCAGGTGCCAGAGCTGTGGGTATTTAAAATATCCCTGCTCGTCGCTATGCAAGCGCGGCAGGCCGAATTTCTGGCTGAGGAGTATGTCTTCCTCGAACCACGTCCAGAGCATGGGAAAGTCGTCGAGCACATCCAGTTTCCCCACGTGGAAACGGGCGCGCCGTTCTGCCGGGGAGGTGCGGATGAGGAAGTCAATCACCTCGCTCTTGCCCGATGCCGGGCGGCCGGTCAGGAGGAGGATATTGAAAATACCGGGGGTCATGTGGCAGGCCAGGGATATGGTATTACTTGATGAAGAGTGCCAGTAGTTGCTCCTGGAAGAACGACAGGACAACCAGGATGGTAATAAACGCCCCGGCCAGGATACCGATGCGGGTCAGGTCACGTTTGGTCTGGCTGTAATCAGGATTGAATTCCTCGGCCCTGGCAGGTGTGCGATGTACCGGGCGGTTGTTTTTCCTTGACATGAGATCTCCTATGGATTTTGAAGTTGCGCAAAAACGACAATGCGCTTGTTATCTATCAAATATGGATAGCAACTGATCAGAGTGGTTGTCGGCGCGGCCGTGGGAGCCATCACCTCCACCTGGGTGGGTTCGACGATGGCGCTGCCCGTCACAATGTAGACAAACTGCTGCTGGGCGGTGAAGAGGATTACCTGGTCGCCGGGCTGCAATTCATCAAGGTCGCGGAAAATTTCCCCGGCGAAGTCGTTATGCGCCGAAAGAACTACGTTACCGGGTTGGCCAGGGTTGCCCGTGCCGAGGTGCTGGCCCACCCCTTTCCGCAATTGCTCCCAGTTGTCGCCCTGCACAACGGTCGCGTCCACCCCGATGGCGGGGATTTGGATGCGCAGGGCCTGCCCAGGTGCAGAGGTGGGGATGGGTAAATTGGCATAAGACTCCACCAGGGGCTGCAGGTGAGCCGGGATTTCAGCCCAGTTCTCTTCGGCGGCGTTGCCGGAAGTGGGCGGGGTGTGCCCGCTCGGCAGGACAACCGCTGTGATGAGCGGGGTGGGCGTGAGCGTGTCCTGGCGCAGCGCGGCCGCAACTTCTTCATTGAGGGTACGGAGCAGACCGAAACCGTTTGCCAGCACGCCCAGCAAGCCGACGATTGCCAGCGCTTCAACACCGAAGAGAATACGGTCCAGCCAGCGGCGGCGGGCCGAACGCGGGGTCTGGCCCTCGGGACCTGTTTCCTGTCCCTCCACCGGGGCCTGGACGCGCCATTCGTCGAGGGCGGCCGGCGGCAGGTCGGGGGCGAGCGAGATGGCGCGCCCGGTCCGGCGGAAGCGTTCCAACCGCTTCTGGCGCGCGTCGTGACGTTTGTCCAGCAGCAGGCGGCGCAATTCCTGTTCTGTAAGTTCTTCCGGGCGCTTGGTCACGGGCGTGATTATACCGCACCTGCTGTCTCGTGGTTCCTGACCGAATCGGACATCCGAAGTCCGTTTTATGCTGTATAATCAACCCGTTTATTCTTCGCGTCATGATCCAGGCGCGAGATTTCCAGCCAAAAGGAGGCTACAATGGCATTCAGCTATACTAATAAACGCGGTGTGACTTATTTCTTGCACGCCAAGACTACCACGCTGAGAAGCGGCAAGGTACAGAATCTGTACTACTTTGCCAAGGAAAAGAAAGCGGGTGTTTTGGACGCCGTCCCCCAGGGTTACAAAGTGGATGAGACGGCCAACGGCCTGCCGGTGCTGAAGAAAGCATAACGGCCTTACGCTCGAAGGCTCCCCAAACGGGGAGCCGATTCTTTCTGGTTCTCGCTTGCTAAATTCAAGCACCCTCGTTATAATATGCGCCTGTTCGGGCGGGTAGCTCAGTTGGTTAGAGCACTGCTTTGACATAGCAGAGGTCGTAGGTTCGAGCCCTATTCCGCCCACAGAAAAGCCCCTTGCGGGCTTTTTTGATTCTTGCAAGACTAAGAGTTGCATAAGAGAAGCAACTAATTAGGATAATACTTGTTATATTTATCGTAATATCAAATCTAAATTCCCCTCTCAAGGAGCACCAAATGTTTATTGATTACTTAACCATCATCATGATCAACCTCGTGGCAGGTACAACTTTGCTGGCCTACTATCTCTATAAAGGTTTTATGGCAGAAGACCAACGCCCCTTTGCAGCTGGCTTCGGCATTGTCGGCCTGCTGGGTGTGATCCTCGGCCTGACGCTGACCTTCACCTGGCCTCTTCCCGGCAGCTATAACATTGCCTATGGCGAAGCAACCACCCTGTTCGGCGGCGTTTTCCTGGCAACCGCTTTTGCCCTCTATCATCGCTGGGACCTCAAACCTGTCACCATCTTTGCCTTCTTCGCCGGTATCTACGCCGTAATTGTTGGCATCCGCATCATCTCTCTTGACCTGACCAAGGAACCGCTTTTCTCCGGCGTCGGGTTCATCCTGGCCGGTCTGGGTGGTGTGGTGGCCTTTCCGGCCTTTGGCCTGTTGAAAAACAAGACCGTTCGTACACTGGCGGCGCTCGCTCTCCTGGCCACCGCTCTACTGTGGGCTTTTACTTTTTACAATGCGCTTTGGGCGCATATGGAATCCTTTGGGAGCTGGGTGCCGGCCACCCTGCTTGGCGGACAGTAAAACTGCTCAACACTTCAGACCGGGAAACGGAAGGTGTTTTCCGGTCTGTTCATTTCCAACGCTTGACAAGCCTCCAAAGCGGCATATAATAACGCAATCCATATTCAACCGCGTTGACCGGGACGAGTAGACGGTTTGCAAGCCAACAGGGAGAGAAGGTCGAAGATTGAGAGCCTTCTCCGGCAAGCCCCGAAGAAAACCACCCGCGAGCGAGACCCTGAACCGCAGGGGCGGACTCAATCCGCCCGACGCAGTAAGGGAAACGATTAGCCTCGTTATCGGCTCCAAGAGATGCCCGGATAGATCCAGGGCAAATCGGGTGGAACCGCGTGACCGCGCAAGCGCTCTCGCCCCGAATTTGGGCGAGAGTTTTTTGTTTATATTTGGAGGTTGCCATGCAGCAATGCACCACCACTCCCAGGCGACCCGGAGACAGATAGCCGCACTCCGGGAACGCCCGTCCCGTCAGCGGCTGTCCTGATCCGTTTATTGTAAGGAGAAAAAATGTCCAATCAACCCGAAGAACGCTACGAAGACTCACAACTCTACCGCATCCGCCATTCGGCCGCGCACGTGATGGCGCAGGCGGTGCTTGAATTCTACCCGGAGGCCAAATATACCATTGGCCCGCCCGTTGAGAATGGTTTCTATTATGATTTCGACCTGCCCGAAGCGATTACCAACGAGGACCTTGAAAAAATCGAGAAGCGCATGCGCCAGATCATTGCCGGAGGCCATGCTTTTGTGCGCAAGGCGCTCTCGGCGGAGGAAGCGCGCCAGATTTTTTCCAACCAACCCTACAAGTTGGAGTTAATTGAAGGACTGGAAAAAGGCGGCCTGGACGAATATGGTAATCCCTTGGCCGAGAAGCCCGAAATCTCCATCTACCAGCACGACTCCTTCACAGACCTGTGCCGCGGACCGCATGTCGAGAACACGCGCCAGATCAATCCATCGGCCATCAAACTGATGTCCATTGCCGGGGCCTACTGGCGCGGCGATGAGCACAATAAAATGCTGACGCGCATCTATGGGACAGCCTGGAAGACGCCAGATGACCTCAAGAACTATCTCAAGATGCTCGAGGAGGCCAAAGCGCGCGACCACCGCAAGTTGGGTAAGGACCTCGAAATTTTCATCTACGAAGATGAGGTAGGCCCCGGTCTGCCGCTCTGGCTGCCGCGCGGCGGCGTGCTCATTGAAGAATTAGAAAAACTGGCAAAAGAGATGGAAGAAAAAGCAGGCTATTTCCGGGTCCGTACCCCGCACCTGGCCAAAGAAGACCTGTTCCTGCACTCCGGCCACTTGCCCTATTACGCCGAGTCCATGTATCCTCCGATGGAACTCGAGGGGACGAAGTATTACGTCAAGCCGATGAACTGCCCGATGCACCACAAGATTTATGGCGCCAAATCGCACTCCTACCGCGACCTGCCCATCCGCCTGGCTGAATACGGGACGTGCTACCGCTATGAGAAATCGGGTGAGTTGTTCGGCCTGATGCGCGTGCGGTCAATGCAGATGAATGACGCCCATATTTATTGTGCTGAGGAACAGTTCGAGCAGGAGTTCATGGGTGTAATAGACCTGTATAAAAAATACTTCGACCTGTTCCAGATCGAGAAATATGTCATGCGTTTCAGCCTGCACGGCAAGGAAGGCCTGGGCAAGAAATTCGTGGATAATGAACGCCTGTGGCTCAAGACGGAAGAGATGGTTCGCCAGGCGATGAAGAACGGCAATGTGCCATTTGTTGAGGTGGCCAACGAAGCCGCTTTCTACGGCCCGAAGATTGACGTGCAGATCTGGTCGGCCATCGGACGCGAGTTCACCCTGGCCACAAACCAGGTGGATTTCGCCCAGCCGGGACGCTTCAACCTCGTTTTTATGAACAGGAACGGAGTCGAGGAAACGCCGCTCTGCATCCACCGCGCTCCGCTCAGCACACACGAGCGGATGGTCGGCTTCCTGCTCGAACATTACGCCGGCAATTTCCCGGCCTGGCTTTCGCCCGAACATGCACGCGTCATCCCAATCACGGACAACCAGAATGAGTATGCCGAGGGCATCGTCCGCCAGCTTTTGGAAAAGGGCATCCGCGCCAGCGCCGACCTGAGCGCCCAGCGCATGAACGCCAAGATCCGCGAAGCGCAATTGATGAAAGTGCCCTACATGCTGGTTGTCGGCGAGAAC
This sequence comes from Chloroflexota bacterium, assembly GCA_016208355.1. Taxonomy (GTDB): domain Bacteria; phylum Chloroflexota; class Anaerolineae; order Anaerolineales; family Villigracilaceae; genus UBA877. The sequence continues at coordinate 9,940 of JACQYE010000053.1, forward strand.
GAAGCCAACGCCGGGCAGGTCTCCCTGCGCGTGCGCGACGGCTCGCGGCAAGACAACATCCCGCTGGCCGAGTTCATTGCCCGCGCCAGAGACCGTATCAGCACGCGTTCCGGCCAACTCTAGCCGCGCTGAGTGGGACCCTGAACCTGCCCCCCCTGAACTGGAACGGAGACCCTGAAAAGGTCTCCGTTTCCTTTTCACCGCCAAACTCTTGCATTCCCTGCTCATCGCTTGTATACTGACAACAGAGAATGCGAGTGAGAGGAGAAAACCCATGGAGAAAAAAGACAACAAGACTTGGGCCATTGTGGGAACAATTGCCGCCATACTCCTGTGCGGTTGTCCCGGCTTGAGCATGTGCTTGTTCGGCGCGGTCACTGCTTTTGGCGGCATGCCGGATTTCATAAATGGTTACGGCTATCTGCCCGGCTGGATGGGTTTTGTGACCCTCTGCCTGGCGGTCATCTTTATCGTCATCGCAGTTGTTGTCCCGGTACTGACCCTCCGGAAGAAGAAAGAACCCAAGGTGGAGGAAATTCTCCCCCCCAGCGAACCTCTGCCCCCGGCCTCGTAAGTTCTATGGATACGGCGCTCATTTGAGCGCCGTGTTCTATTCTTTAGCAGAGAAGAAGATGAAAACCAACCGCGTAAACCCGATACGTTCTCTCTTTATTGGCATCATCACGATCAGCGCTGTTGCGGTTACCCTCTATACCATCTGGGTTTTGACACAACAGTACCGCCCCGAAATCGAATCGGTTCTTTCCAGCAGCATATTGGTCTTCTTAATGCTGACAACCGTGGTCATCGGATTCTCGATTGCCGCGACCAAAAAGACCGCTCCCCGTCTCCGGCGTGCCTGGTTGTTGATAGGTTTGGCCGCTCTCTGCAATGCCATTGCAGAAGGCCTCTGGCTGTATTACGAGGCTGTGCTGTTTGTTGATCCATTCCCATCCCTGGCCGATTTGTTCTATCTCCTCTTCTACCCGTTGATGCTGGCAGGAGTTCTAAGCCTTCCCTTTACCCCAAGCCAGCAGGAACGCCGCGCCATACTGGGCCTGGATATGAGTATTGTCATGCTCATGGGGGCAATATTCCTCTGGTATTTTATCCTCGCTCCCATGCAGGAATCCAGCGGTGGCGGGCTGTCAGGATTGATCGCGCTGGCGTACCCGGTTGCGGACTTATTTGTCCTGGCTGGCATCCTGTCCTTGATTCAGCGTGACCTGGAGAACGTGAGCCGCGCTGTACTTGCCTTGTTGAGCGGCAGCATGCTGATTACAGCCATCGCGGATATCCTTTTTGCCATTCTGGAAACCTATTCTATTTCGTACGTTATGGCCCCTTTGAATACTCTCTGGATGGTTTCATACTGGACGATGCTGGCTGCCGCTTCCTGGCAAGTCATTTATCCGACTTCAGACCAGGGCATCGAACCATTCAGGCCGCTTTTACGGAATACGCTGGTTTATATAGCGCCGGTATTAAGCATGGGTTTTGCTTTTGTTTCTTCGCTAAGTCTCCTTAAATTAGATATGCGTTTATACTGGACTCTCATTGGCAGTTTTATTCTCATTGCACTTGTTCTAGTCAGACAGTACGTTGTGCTGCGCGATAACCGTCGTTTGTATAAGCAAATGGAACAGCAAGCCATCACAGATGCCTTGACCGGTTTATATAACCGTCACTTTTTCAACGAGGCGCTCCAGCGCGAGATCAAGCGCGCCGACCGCTATCATTATCCCCTGACCATCCTTATGATGGATGTGGACAACTTCAAAGCCTATAATGACTTGCACGGACACCTGAAAGGGGATGTTCTGCTCAAAGAGATTGCCGCCCACCTGAAATCCCATGTGCGCGGTTCGGACCTACTGGCCCGTTTCGGGGGTGATGAATTCATCCTAATCCTCCCAGAAACGGATATC
>JACQYE010000041.1 GCA_016208355.1 Chloroflexota bacterium
GCGGTGGAAGTGGCGTACACGAAAGGCGTGGTTCCCACCCGCTGCTTCCTGAACACCACCGCCCCGGTCGTGGTCCGGAACACCCAGCAGATCGAATTCCTGCCGGAAGACGCCGATTTCGACCTGATCATGCTCAACTCGGGCATGGCCGGTGTGCCGGAAATGACCTCCGCCCTGCTGCGCATCGGACGTCCGTTCTGGATGGTCACTTCGTTGATGGACGATGTGGAAGGCCAGAAACAACTGGCCGAGTACATCGCCGCGGCGGGCGTCATCCGGAAATTGAAAACATCGCGCATTGCCGTTTTTGGTCACGCCTTCGAGGGCATGACCGACCTGATGATCGACCAACTCAGCCTGCGCCAGTTCGTCGGTCCGGTTTGCTGGCCGGTGGAACCGGAAAAGGTCTCGGTGGCGATGAGCCAGGTCACGGACGCTGAAGTCAAGGCGTTGGTCAAGAAAGAAACCGACCGTTACAAGATTGACATGGACACGGTCCAGTTCGAGCGCTCGTGCCGCCTGGCGCTGGCGCTGGAAAAAGTCACGCGTGACGGCAAGTTCGACGCGGTGGCTTCCTTCGACCAAGTCTGGCTGACAGACGCCCGCGTGGGTATCATCCCGGCCTACGCCACCGGCCGCATGTGTGAGCTCGGTTTCCCCACCTCCACCGAAGCGGACCTGACAACGGTCACCGCCATGCTGATGTTGCAGGAACTGGCCGGGAAGGCCACCTTCCTGGAAAATTACGTGATCGACTTCAAGCGCGACGCGATGATCCTGTCGCATGATGGTCACGGCAACCCGGCACTGGCGGCAAAATCGGCGGATGTGACGCTCAAGCACAGTATCTACTATCAGGGCGTGAATGGTTTCGGCGCGAGCTTCGAGTTCGCCTATGCTCCCGGCCCGGTGACCAACCTGGCGCTGGTCAATGTGGGCGGTTGTTGGCGGCTCAACGTTTCCGAAGGCGAGTCGATTGCCATCAGGCCCCGTCCGGTGGCAGCTCCACAGATGCTGTTCAAACCCAAGACCCTGAACATCAAGGATTGGTGCAACGCCTGGTGCAAAGCCGGTTCGCCGCACCACATGGCCGTGGCCTACGGGCACCTGTCAAAACAGATCAAGATCTACGCCGAAATGCAAGGATTGGAAGTTGTCGAGATTTAACGAACACAGGCTTTACGTTATATCGTACAATCAATGGAACGGTGAACATCGGTTGATGGAGTGATGTGCCATGGAAGATCTAAGCGCAGCTGAGCGAAGGTCGCAGATCGCCCAGATGGTGTTGGAAAGCGGGAAAGTGATCGTTTCCGAGCTAGTGGAACAATTCCAGGTGACGGAAACATCCATCCGTCGTGACCTGACCCTGCTGGAATCTGGTGGACGTTTGAAGCGCGTCCACGGTGGGGCTATCCCGGTGCCGGGAAACTCTCGCACCGATTCCTTCGCTGAAAAGAAGGAACTGCACATCAAGGCCAAGGAACGCATCGGCAAGGTAGCGGCTGAGATAATTAAGCCCAAAGATATCCTGCTTCTGGACTCGGGCACGACGACTCTACAAGTCATCCGGCACATCCCGTCTGCGCTGCGCATTGGCAACATGATCACCCTGGTCACCAACTCCCAGCCCATTGCCCAGGAAGTGCTTACCTGGCCCTCGCCCAACCTGACCATCCTGGGCGGGTTATACCTGCCCGACTACCAGGCCACAGTCGGACCGCAGACGCTGGCCCAGTTGCAGGAATTGACTGCCGACAAGGTCTTCTTGGGCGTGGACGGCCTGACCCTTCATGGCGGTGCCACAACTGCCAACATCCTGATGGCCGAAGTGGACCGTATGATGGTGGAACGCTCACGCCACGTGATCCTGGTGACCGATAGCAGCAAAATCGGGCGCGTCGGCTTCGTACCGGTGAAACCCGTCAACGCTTTCCACACGCTCATCACCGACACGCTCCTCAGGATAGTCTATGCAGGAAAGCATCTGTTTTGGAAGGAGTTGGACTTCATGTATAGGGGAATCCAGATCAGCCCACCATTCTTTGAAATAGGCCCCAAAGCCTATATTTACGGCAAGGAAGTGCTCCGACTGGCCCGGCACGCCGATAGGATGAGTGCGAAGTACCGCGTCCAGATCATCGTCACACCCCAATATGTTGACATCCCCCTGCTGGCGAATGGAACAAGGCGCCTGCTCATTTTTGCCCAGCACATGGACTCCCTGCCCTTGGGCCGCGGCATCGGCTCTGTCCTGCCGGAAGCGGTCAAAGCGGCCGGGGCGGTGGGCGTATTGCTCAACCATGCCGAGAAAAAACTGACACTGGAAGAACTCGAGCGCACTATCCGCCGGGCAGACGAGGTGGGGCTGGCTTCGATGGCTTGCGCCGACAATCTCGAGGAAGCGGTCAAAATCGCTCGCATGTCTCCCAATATCATCATTGCCGAGTCGCCCGAATTAATCGGAGTCGGCCAGCGCGGCGGGAACGACCGCGAGACTATCGAGAAGATCAACGCCGCCATCCGGGACATCAACCCGGAGATCCGCGTTTTGCATGGGGCGGGCATCAGTTGTGGACAGGATATTTACAACATCATCGCCGCCGGTTCACAAGCCGCCGGTTCGACCAGCGGCATCCTCATGGCAAACGACCCGTTGGCCATGCTCGAAGAAATGATCCGTTCCGTGCGAGCGGCTTGGGACGAAACACACTAAATTATTCTGGAGGTTATCCAATGGCCGTTTACCATGAGACTTTCAAGATCCAGTCGGATCGCAGGCCCACTTTCGAAGATGTGACTGAACGGGTACAAGGCGTGTTGAAGAAATCCGGGATCGACAACGGTATCTTGCTGGTCTTTTCCCAGCATACGACCTGCAGTGTCCTGATCCAGGAAGCCTCGGACGATACAAACTACTGGGGCACTGAACTGCTCATGCAGGACCTCGTGGATGTACTCGAGAAACTCATCCCTACCTGCCGGACCGAGGGCCAGTACCACCATCCCGGACCGAAACATATCGAGGCGGCTGCCGGGCGGAACGAACTCCCGTCATGGTCGCTCAACACCGACGCGCACCTGCGTTCGGTCCTGATGGGCCGTTCCCAATCCATCCCGGTCGTAGAAGGGAAGATGGAACTCGGGGAGTTTGGGCGCATCTACTTCGCCGACTTTGACCAAGTGAGGGCACGCGAACGAACAGTCCGCGTTCAAATTGTGGGAGAATAAAGGCTGCCAGATACTGTTGCTTTCCATGTAAAATTCAAGGGGTAATATTTGTTTTTGATACATTCCAACTGTGGATTGCATAAAAATACGCCTCATCGGGAATCGTTGATAAACCTGTCCAATCTGCTGAACAAGAAAATTACGGGGCGTTGAAAGTTGACCCGCGCCTGTACCCCTATACCGCAGTCACCACAGGGGGATTGCTTCTCCACTTTTTCCAAGAAGCAGTAAAATGACGGCAGCATGAGTCTCCAAGATTTGATCATCCAGAGTCAGTTAGTTCCGCCGCGCCCGCGCAAGAGCCTCCTGCGCCGCCCGCGCCTTGACGCGCGGCTTGAAACAGCGCTGGATGCCACCCTTATCATAGTCCAGGCAGGCACTGGCTATGGTAAAAGCACTGCTCTGGCATCCCTTTCAGAGGAAGGCCACTGCCTGTTCTGGTATACCATCACTGAGCCGGACCGTGACCCGCTCTTATTCCTCATCCACCTCTTTTCCGCTTTCGGCGAATATGGCCAAAACGCCCTCCACTCTTTGGAGACCAACGACGGACTGGTAACTCCCGCCGCCCTCACCCCTCTGCTCAATACCCTTACCCGGCGCATCCGGGAGAACGCGATCCTTGTTCTGGATGATTTTCACCTCGTCTCGTCTGTGGATGAAATCATTGATTTGCTCAAGAAACTTGTGGATTATTGCCCGCCACACTTGCACATTGTCCTCTCCACCCGGCACATGCCCGATTTCCCCGACATCAATCGTTGGCGGGTTAAAGGACTGCTATCGGTAATCAACGCGGGCGACCTGGCTTTCACAGTGGACGAAATCGAGACCCTCTTCCAGGGGCAATATCATTATCCCATCACCCGGGCGCAGGCTCAGACGCTGGCTGTTGAGACTGAGGGATGGGCAATTGCCCTTCAGATGGTCTGGCAGGGACTCCAGTCCGGCATCGTGCCGGACCTGGAAACTGCCCTGCAAAAACTACCGGGCACCCTCGACCACCTCTTCGATTATCTGGCTCCCGAAGTCCTCGCCCGCCAGCCGGCTTACCTGCAACGCTTCCTGCTGACCACTTCCGTCTTGCGCCAGCTGGACGGTCCGGCCTGTGACGCACTACTTGATACGCACGACAGTCACAGCACTTTGCGCCATCTCTACGATATCGGCCTTTTCGTGGACTTGGTTGGCGATGAAACATATCGCTACCAGCGCCTCTTCCATGACTTCCTGCTCAACCAGATCGGCAAGCAGCCGGAGGAAAAACTCCTCCTGCATCGTCGCGCTGCTCTCTATTACGAACAGGCCGGTCACCCCGAAGAGACCCTACATCATTTGCTCGCAGCGGGTCAATATCTTCAGGCTGCCGACCTGATTGAAAAAATCGGTCCTGGCCTGCTTGACTCTGGCCGACTGGACAGCCTGGGTGACTGGCTTGGCCGCCTGCCGGGCGAATATCGTGATGGAAGGCCACTCCTTGACTTACTATATGGCGATGTGTACCGTCTATGTGCTGATTTCGAAGATGCCCTGTTCCACTATAACGCCGCTGTGCGGCTTTTCCAGCAACGCAATGATCCTCTTGGACACAGCCGCGCCCTGCGCGGTCAGGCACAGGTTTACCTGGATACCGTCCGCCCGCTCGAGGCGGCTGCCCTGCTCTCCGATGCACTTGAGTTGCTCGACCCGGTCGCTCATCGTCAGGAGACGGCTGACCTGCTGGAGCAACTGGCTGAGAACAAACTCAACTTTGGCTTTCCCGATCAGGCCCGTGACCTGCACCAGGAATCGTTACGCTTGCGTACCGAGACGAAAGCCACAGACATCTACCTAAATGCCCGTATCCTTCTCCGCACTGGAAAACTGTCCGAAGCCCGTCGCCTGCTGGAAAGTTACGAACTGGACGAACCAATCTTTGGCCAGGTCCGCCAACAACATTTCCATCGTGAAAAACAACTGCTGCTCTCCCTGCTTTGTGTTTTGCAAGGCGACCAAAAAAATGCCGAGCTATATGCTCGCCAGGGGATTGCCATCGGGCAGAAAATGCAGTCTGATTTTGTCGAAGCAGTCGGCTATATGCGCCTGGGTCATGCCCTTCAATTGGACAGTTATCGCCCCTGGGGCAAATCCCAGCACCAATCGGCCATCCATTGTTACCTCGATGTGATTGAAAAAGTCCGTCCTTTCAAGGTACCGCGCGTCAGCCTGGAACCGCTCTGGGGGTTGTGCCGGGCGTATGGTTATGCTGGCGACATGGAAGCCGCTGAGGCGAATTCCCAGCGCGCCATCGAAATATCCCGCACTGCCGGAGACGAGTGGATTGGTCATCTCGTGCGCGTCAGTATGGGCGCTGCCCTGGCCATGGATGGACGCGCCAAGGCCGCTGTACGCTGGTTAAAGGAGGCCGCCGAAGGTCTCGACCGCGTTCAGGATACGTTTGGCTGGTCTACTGCCCAGTTATGGTTGGCGCTGAATGCCTGGTGGCAGGGCGAAGTTGAAACCGCTCTGCGCCACCTCTCAGCGCTCTTGCCGGTGGTCAATGAGAACGGGTATGATTTCCTGCTCACCAGGCGCACACACCAGGGGTTGAAAGATGACCAGGCAGCCATCCCGCTCCTTCTCGAAGCCCGCCGACAGAACATCGAGCGTGAACTCATCTTGAAACTTCTCTCCGCGGCCGGGAAGCGTAGTCTCGAGTACCATCCAGGATACACACTCTGGGTGCGCACGCTCGGTCCGTTCAGCGCCTGGCGCGGCGATACCCTTATCGGCCCGAAGGAATGGCAACGCGAGAAAGCCCGTCATTTATTCCAGTTGCTGGTTAATACCCGCGGTCAATGGCTGACCCGCGAGCAGATCGTTGATTTGCTGTGGCCCGACCTCTCCTCCGAAAGCGCCAATCGGGATTTCAAGGTGGCGCTCAATGCCCTCAACCGTGCCCTGGAACCGAAACGCCCGCCGAGCGCTCCGCCCTACTTCATCATCCGGCTTGGGAATACCTACGGGATCAATCCACAGGCGCAATTGGTTACTGACGCCGATGAAATTGAACGCGAAAATTACCGCCAGAAATACCTGGCTGCCTCCGAGCGCCTGGCGCGCTTCCACCTCCAGTCCCAACGCTGGGACGAGGTGTTGGCTGTTTGTCAGGCAGCCCTGCGGCGCGACAAATGTTGGGAACCGGGCTATGCGCTGATGATGCAAGCCTATGCCACCCAAGGAAACCTCCCCCAGGCGCAGGCTATTTACCAGCGCTGCATCACGGTCCTTCACGAAGAACTGGGCATAGAACCCTCCACCGATACGCAACGTTTGCGGCAATTGATTACCAAGGGGTTTTAGCCAGCCTGTAACTCCTTTGTAACTGCCCTGTAACGACCCTCTGCTACGATTACCCATGCGGAGGGTTGTTGTTATCTCCCGGTTTTTGGCATGGTTTGACGAATTCATTGCCAGAATTGCATCCCAGAAAAGGAGATTCACTATGCGACTGAAAGACAAAGTCACCCTGATTACCGGCGGGGCCGCCGGGATTGGAAAAGCTACTGCGGTGCGTTTTGTTGAAGAAGGCGCCAAAGTAGTTGTTTGCGACGTAAACGAAGAAGCCGGCGCAGCACTCTTGCCGGACCTGGGGCCTGCCGCGCGGTTCGACAAGGTGAACGTCGCTGACAGAAAAGAGGTCCAGGCCTGGATCGAGGCTGTCATTGCCCAATATGGCCGGATTGATGTGCTGGTCAACAATGCCGGCATCACTCGCGATGCTTTGTTCGTCAAGATGAAAGACGGCGAACTGGTTAAGCAAATGGAAGAGAATGCCTTCGACTTGGTCATGCTGGTCAACATGAAAGGCGTCTTCAATTGCACCCAGGCTGTGACTCCGTTCATGATCAAGCAGGGGGGCGGCGTGATAGTCAACGCCTCGTCGGTTGTGGGACTTTATGGCAACTTCGGCCAGACAAACTACGTCGCTACGAAGGCAGGCGTTATTGGAATGACCAAAGTCTGGGCGCGCGAACTTGGCAAGTTCGGCATCCGGGTCAATGCAGTGGCTCCAGGCTTTATCCTTACCGAAATGGTGCAGAAGATGCCTGAGAACGTTTTGGCGGACATGAAATCGCACACCCCGGTTGGCCGCCTCGGTGACCCACGCGATATTGCCAATGCCTACCTGTGGCTGGCGAGCGACGAGGCTTCCTTCGTCCACGGCGCAACCATCAGTGTGGATGGCGGGATCGTCATCGGCACGTAGAGGAGGTCCTCCATGCCACGTTACGCCACCATCATCTCTTCTGGATGCTACATCCCGCCCATCGAGCGGACCAATGCGTCCTTACGCGAGAAATTCGGCGAAGTGATAGACAAGTTTGGCGCATCCACCGGCATCCAAACGCGCTGGTACGCCCCTGAAGACTGGGCTACCTCTGACCTGGCTGCTGAAGCGGCGCGCGCCGCCCTACAGGAAGCCGGTCTCCAGCCAACCGACCTGGATATGATCCTGCTTGGCACGGACAGCCCGGATTACATCACACCCGCGACCTCGGTGGTTGTCCAACACAAAATTGGCGCTAAAAATGCCGGCACGTTCGACATCGGCTGCGCCTGTGCTTCTTTCCCGACTGGGTTGAACACGGCTGCCGGTCTCATCCAGGCCAATCCGCACATTAAGTATGTCATGGTCATCGGCGCTTACAACATGCACAAACTTTCGGATTGGAAGAACGATGTTATGTCCTTTTTCTACGGGGACGGCGCAGGAGCGGCCATCCTGACTGCTAGCAAGAAGCCGGGCTTCGTCTCCAGCACCTTCTTCGCTGATGGCTCTTATCACAAGCATTGGGGCATTTATTCCGGTGGCACATACGAGCCCGCCACACAGGAAAGTGTCCAGGCTGGACGCACACAGGTTCACCTGGTTACACCCTTCCCGGCGGAAGTCAACAACGAGGGCTGGCCGGCGCGTATGCGCGAACTGGCAAAGAACGGCAATTTCGACTTGAAAGATGTTGACATGGCGCTCTATACCCAGGTGCGCCAGCCCAGCATCCAACTGGTTCAGCAAACACTGGGACTGCCCATCGAAAAAGCCCACTGGATCATGGATAAGTGGGGCTATACCGGCTCCGCTTGCATCCCGATGGCCTTCGACGACGCCCGCAAACAGGGCAAGATCAAATCCGGCGACCTGGTAACCTTTGTCGGTTCGGGGGTGGGCTACAACCAGGCTGGCTCTGCCTTTGTCATGCCGTAGCAGCCTTGAGGTCCGGGAAGGAACGCGTATGGATCCGAAGGAAACCTACAAAAAGAAACTCGTCAGCATTCCCGAAGCAGTATCCATGGTTCAGTCCCGTCAGACTATAGGCGTGGCGATGGCAGCCTCGGAACCGCCGGGCCTGCTTGCTGAACTTGGCCGGCATCAAGGTCGGCTGGAAGATGTCACGGTCTGGGTCTGCCTGCCCATGCGGATCTACGATTTCATTCAAAAGCCGGAGATGACCGGCCACTTCTTCGTGGAAAACTGGTTCTACGGAGCGCCCGACCGAAAGGTTCACCCAGAGGGGAGGGTCTCGTACATCCCAAACAATCTGCACCAGGCTGCCACCAACAAACTTCTGGCTGCCGGGAACAAGGTCAGCGTCTTTTGGGGGACGGCCACCCCGCCTGATGAACGCGGTTACATGTCGCTCTCGCTGGGGCTGGTGACCGAGAAACAACTCATCGAAGCAGCCGACCTGGTGTTCATCGAGATCAACGAAAACCTGCCCTGGACGCTGGGCGATACCCAACTGCACATTGATGACGTGGATTATGTGGTAGAAAACCACGTGCCGCTGTTCGAACTCCCGTCTGCCCCGCCCTCGGAGGCGGAACAGGCGATTGGCGGCTTCATCGCCGAACTCATCGAAGATGGCTCGACCCTGCAACTGGGCATCGGCGGCATTCCGAATGCCATAACTCCCTTTTTATTGAGCCGACATGACCTGGGCATCCATACGGAAATGTTCACTGATGGTATGGTGGACCTCTATAACGCCGGGGTGGTCACCAATAAGCGCAAGACACTCTGGAAAGGCAAGATGGTCGGCGCGTTTGCCCTGGGGACGCAAAAACTTTATGATTTTATCAATGACAATCTCGGCGTTGAGTTCCAGCAAGGCCAAGTAACCAACAATCCGCATATCGTCGGCCAGAATTTCAAGATGGTCAGCGTTAACACGGCTTTGCAGGTAGACATTTTTGGGCAGGTCTGCTCCCAGAGCATCGGGTACAAACATTTCAGCGGGACCGGCGGCCAGCTGGACACGCACCGGGGAGCGCAACTCTCCCCCGGCGGACGCGGCATCATCGCCCTGCGTTCCACTGCCAAAGATGCCACCATCTCCACTATTGTCCCAATCCTGTCCGAGGGTGCCGAAGTGACCGTACCCTGCCAGGACGTGGACACCATCGTCACCGAATATGGTGTTGCCGAGCTGAAGGGGTTGTGCGTGCGCGATCGCATGGAAGCGCTCATCAAGATCGCCCATCCAAATTTCCGTGACTGGCTGCGTGAAGAAGCGCGCCGGCTCGGTATTGTACCGAAATTTTCCTGACAAGGAGAATTCCATGAGTGACATACTTGGAAAATGGCAACAACCGAAGGGACAGCCCTTCCCGGGCCTTTGGTTCGAGTTCCGCCTGGACGGAACCTACGAGGCCGTGCTCGAAGAAATGGGCGTCAAATCCTCCGGGACCTACCAGGCAGCAGAAGGCCTGATAGACATCAACCAGACCCAGCATACACTCGGTTTGCTTGGCAAGTTCCAGGGTCTTTATGCCACCGAAGGCGACACCCTGACCATGACCCTCAGCGACCCGGGCGGGAATCGGCCGGAGAGTTTGGACAGCAAGAACAGGCGCATCTATAAAAAGCTTGCCTGATTACCTGCGGATGTAGAAAAGGTCCTAAAAGATGGAAAAACCGTTGCCTTTGCAAGGCATCACCAACAGGGTGGTGGATACCGCGCGCCTGAAGCAGAATGTCTATTTCTCCGGATCGGAAACCGGCCTCCCGGTCATATTCCTACACGGCAATTTCTCCGCTGCCCTTTACTGGGAAGAGACCATGTTGGCCCTGCCGACCGGTTATCGCGGCATCGCCCCCGACCTGCGCGGCTACGGCTGGACGGAAGACAAACCCGTCAACTCGACCCGCGGCTTGCGCGACCTGAGCGACGATGTGGCTGCCCTGCTGGATGCCCTGAATATCGAAAAGGCTCACTTCGTCGGCTGGTCCATGGGCGCGGGCGTTCTCTATCGATTCGCCACGGACTATCCAGGACGAGCCTTCTCGCTGACGCTGGTCTGCCCGGTCTCGCCATACGGTTTCGGCGGCACGAAGGGCGCGGACGGAAAGCCCTGCTACGCGGACTTCGCCGGTTCCGGCGGCGGGGTGGTCAATCCGATGTTCATCAAGTTCATCCAGGAAGGCGACCGCGGCGAGGCCGATCCCAATTCGCCCCGCAACGTGATCAACTCATTCTATTACAAGCCGCCCTTCCGCGCCGCCCGTGAGGAAGAGTTCCTCACCGCCGCCTTGGCGCAAAAGACCGGCAGCGACGCCTACCCGGGCGACTTCGCCCCCTCCACCAACTGGCCGAATGTGGCTCCGGGTACGAAAGGAATCGTCAACTGCTGGTCGCCGAAATACCTGGCCAACGATGTGGCCGAATTGCTGGCCGCCACCCCAAAGCCGCCCCTTTTATGGGTACGCGGCGACTCGGACAGCATCGTCTCCGACAACTCCATGTTCGACCTGGGCACCCTTGGCAAACTGGGTTTCGTCCCCGGCTGGCCCGGCGAGGAGGTCTACCCGCCCCAGCCGATGGTCACGCAGACCAGCACCGTGTTCGAGAAATACGCCGCGGCTGGCGGCAGTTTCGAGGCGCATATCATCAAGGATGCCGCTCACAGCCCGCACATCGAGAAGGCACAGGAGTTCAACGCCCTGTTCCATGCTTTTCTACGCAAGGCATAACCTCATCGCAGAGATTATCTTGAAGGAGAGAAAGAATGACAAAACGTAAACTCGGCCGTGGAGTCGCCCTGGTGGGGGCAGGCATGTCGAAATTCGGCGCTTTCCCTGGCAAATCCAGCCGCGACCTGTTCGTGGACGCCTTCCAGGAAATACTTGGCTCCGTGGACAAAGGCTTCGACGCCAAAGACATCGAAGCTCTCTACATTGGCAACTTCAGCAGTGACCTGTTCGAGAACCAGGGACACACGGCCCCCATCATGGCCGATTGGGTCGGGCTGACGCCTCGTCCAGCTACGCGGGTGGAGGACGCCTGCGCCAGCGGCGGAGCGGCGCTGCGCCAGGGATTGATCGCCATCGCCTCCGGGCTGTACGACATCGTCCTGGTCCGCGGCATCGAGAAGATGACCGACCTGCCGATCGAACGCGTGACTGATACCCTGGCCACCGCTGCGGACGCCCTGTACGAGGTCCCGGCCGGGTTCACGTGCCCCGGTCTGTATGCCTTGATGGCCACCGCT
>JACQYE010000013.1:0-2146 GCA_016208355.1 Chloroflexota bacterium
AAAGATAATCCCGGGGATGGTGGAGTTGTAGGTAAAGTCAAAGGAGCTGACGACCTCGGGGAAGTGCAGGTTGACATAGCCGTGCGAGGTACCGCTGTCGTCCGCCATGCAGAAGGAACTGACCGTGAACTCCGGCGGGTAGAAGTCGAACGGGTGGTCTTCGATCAGCACCGGGGTGTAGGGGGCGGCTTCACAGACCGGCGGGGGCGGGTCCCCGACCGTTTCACCGGTCAGCACGCAGCGGAAGCCGACCTCAGCCAGGTGTTCGTTGGGCAGGGCGCTGTTACGCAGCACGATCTCCAGTTCCTCCAGCGGGGAGTTGTAGTTGCTGCCGCGCACCACGCGGCGGGTGCCACTGACCGGTCCGGTCGGATTGCTCGCCGGGGAGGTGGCGAAATAGTCTTCGTCATACCAATCCTGGATCCATTCCGAGACGTTACCGGCGGTATCGGCCAGCAGGTAGGGACTGGCACCCTCGATGAAGGTCCGCACCCGCACCGGCTGGTCAATCTCCTGGCAATCGGAGAAATTGAGCAGGTCGCAGGCCGGTTCCTCGTCCCCCCAGGGATAGGGGTCACCGTCCGTGCCGCGGGCGGCCTTCTCCCACTCGGCCTCGGTTGGCAGGCGCCCCTCGATCCACTCGCAGTAGACGGCCGCCTGCTCCCAGGAAACCCCTACCACCGGGTCGAGGGCGTGCCCGGCACTGGCGTACCAGTAGGGCTGGCCGGACGTGCGGAAGGGCACCTCGCACACCCCGGCCGCCACGCAGGTGGCGTACTGGCGATTGGTGACCTCGGTCTGGTGGATCCAGAAGGCGTCGGTATAGACGGTGTGAGCCGGTTCGTGGTCGCTGGTCAAATCCTCCTCATCCTGACCCATGAGGAAGTCCCCGGCCGGGACGTAGACCACGTAGGACTGGTCGATCCAGGGGACGAGCGAGCCGATGCCGGGCTCGTAACTTACCGCCTCCACCAGTGACAGGTCCGGCGTATCGGTCGGCGCCTCGACCGGTTCGCTGGTGGATGGGGTGGATGGTATAGTGAAGGACAGGTTGCAGGCAGATAGGAGAATAACCAGCAGCGCAGCCAGGCTGACAGCGACTAGATAAAGAACAAACGAAGGTGTGCATTTCATGGGAGCCTCCCCTCCAAACAAAAACAGCCCTTGCGTGCAGGACTGGTTTCAATGCGGCATGGTGCAGGACCAGGACGATCTACTATATATTGTATGGAGTCTGGAGAGGAAATGCTATAGCCAATCTTTCTCATTGCCGCGCCGTGCTACTATCGCAGCAGGAACCCAGAACCTGAAACCCACCGTGATATACTCACCGGCATAATCATCTCGACAGGAGCAAACATGGACAAACCGACCATCGAAATAGATACCTTCCCCACCTCCATGGGGCAATTGGAACTCTACTTCCTCGGCCACGGCAGCCTGATGCTGAGCCTCAACGGCAAGTTCATCCACGTTGACCCGTTCAGCCGCGTGGCCGATTACGCCGCCCTGCCCAAGGCCGAGATCATCCTGCTCACCCACGAACACCACGACCACCTCGACCTCGAAGCGCTGAAACACGTGCGCATGGAAAAGACAACCGTCTTCCTGACCGAACTGTGCGCGCAGCAGGTCCAGTGCGGCATCGTCCTGAAGAACGGCGGGACGACCAGCATAGACGGCATCCAGGTGCAGGCGGTGCCGGCCTACAACCGGGTCCACCTGCGCGAGAACGGCCAGCCCTTCCACCCCCGCGGCCACGGCAACGGCTACGTGCTGACCTTCGGCGACCTGCGCGTCTACGTCGCCGGTGACACCGAGGACATCCCCGAAATGAAAGCCCTCAAAGATATCCACATCGCCTTCCTGCCGATGAACCTGCCCTACACGATGACCCCGGAGATGACCGCCGAGGCTGCCCGCTCCTTCATGCCGAAGATCCTCTACCCCTACCACTACGGCAGCACGAACGCCCAGGCGCTGGCCGACCTGCTGGCCGGGTCGGGCATCGAGGTGCGCATCCGCCGGATGGCGTAGCGGGAGAACGGCTGTCACCATGCCCAAACCCATCTTCTTCGGTGTCGGCCCCGAATTCCTGGCCCGCGACGGCCTGACCGAAACCGTCCTCCCCCGTGAGGACGGTCAG
>JACQYE010000013.1:2169-8211 GCA_016208355.1 Chloroflexota bacterium
ACCGTCCTCCCCCGGGAGGACGGTCAGCGCGCCTCCACCGGCCCCGGTTCGTTCGAGTGGTGGTACTTCGACGCCCATTTCGACGATCAGACCACCGCCGTCATCGTCTACGCCACCAAGCCGATTGCCGCCCCGCGCCGCCCGCTGACCCCCAACCTGTCGCTCACCATCACCCGTCCGGACGGGAAGAAGACGGCCCAGTTCGACCTGCCCCCGGCGGACGAGTACGCCGCTTCAAAGGACGCCTGCGACGTGCGCGTCGGCCGCAGTTGGGTGAGATGGTCCGAGCGGGGCGGGCGCTGGACCTACGTCCTGCACGCCGAGACGACGGGCATGTCCGCCGACCTGACCTTCACCGGCCTCGTCCCGCCCTGGCGGCCGGGCGCGGGCAAGAGTTACTTTGGCAACCCGGACCGGGCAGGGAGACCCTGCCCTTACTTTGCCTGGCTGCCCGCCGTCCCCTACGGAACTGTGACCGGCACGCTGACCTACGACGGGCAGGCCCACGCCGTGACCGGCACCGGCTACCACGACCACAACTGGGGCAACGTGTCCCTCCCGTCCGTGCTGGATCACTGGACCTGGGGCCGGGCGCACGTCGGCGAATACACGCTCATCTTCGTCGAGCAGATTGCGACCAGGCGCTACGGCTCGACGCGCCTGCCGGTCATCCTGCTGACGAAAGGGGACGAGGTCCTGGTGGAAGACCCGCGTTTCCTGACGATGCAGACGCGCGGCCTCGTCCGCCACGTGCAGGGACGCGCCTACCCGCAGGAGGTGGACTTCACCTGGGCGCGCGGCAGCGAGCGGGTCCATCTGGCGCTGCGGGACCCGGAACTGATCGAAGCCGTCAGCCTGCTGCTGGCGCTCCCTCCTGCGAAACGGCGGCTGGCGCGTCTCTTCGCCAACCCTTATTATTTCCGCTTCAATTCCGAACTCGAATTGACGATTGACCTGGACGGCCTGCACGATTCTGTCCGCGGCCCGGCCTTGTACGAGATCATGCTGCTCAGGTAGGTCACGCATTTTGCGTGACACTCACTTGGGAACGTCACGCTGAAAGCGTGACCTACATTGTTGCACTAGCAATTATTCAGAATCCATAAGGAGTACCCTCATGCCTGCGATCGAACTCACCCACCTCATCAAAACCTTCGGCCCGGTGCGCGCCGTGGACGACGTCTCCTTCTCCGTCGAGCAGGGCGAACTCTTCGGCCTGCTCGGTCCCAACGGGGCCGGCAAGACCACCGCCATCCGCTGCATGCTCGATATCTTCAAACCCGACTCGGGTTCGGTCGCCATCCTGGGCGGGGCAATGAGCGAGGCCAAGAAGGACAAGATCGGCTACATGCCCGAGGAACGCGGCCTCTACCAGGACATCCCGCTCGACCGCTGTCTCGCCTATCTTGGCACGCTGAAAGGGTTGAGCCAGGCGGAGGTCAGGCAGCGCGCCGAGGGCTACCTGGAGCGTTTCGATTTGGCCGCCCACCGCCACAAGAAGGTCAAGGAACTCAGCAAGGGCATGCAGCAGAAAGCCCAGATCATTGCCACCCTCCTGCACCAACCTGAACTGCTCATCGTGGACGAACCTTTCGCCGGCCTCGACCCGGTCAACACCCAGATGATCAAGGACCTGCTGCGCGAACAACGCCAGCAGGGCGTGACCCTTGTCCTGTGTTCCCATCAAATGCACCTCGTCGAGGAACTCTGCGACCGCATCGTATTGATTGACCACGGCAAGGTCATGATTTATGGCGGATTGGAAGAGGTGCGCCGCCGCTTCTCGGGCAACGCCCTCATCGTCCACGCCGACGGTGAGATTCCCGCCCTGCCGGGCGTGGAACGCGTTGAGCCGGTCAACGGGGCGGTCAAGTTGCACCTGTCCGCCGGGGCGAAGCCGCAGGAGGTCTTGCGGGCGCTGGTGGCGAAAGACATCCCGCTCGACCGCTTCGAGATTGCCATGCCCACCCTGGATGAGATCTTCATCCGTGTGGTGCAAAGTACCCCGCAGGGGCAAAGTACCCCGAAGGGGCAGGGCGAAGGAGGCGGGGCATGACCAAAATCCTGCGCGTCGCCTGGCACGAATACCGGCGGCACGTCTTCAACAAACGCTTCCTGATGGGATTGCTCAGCGTCCCGCTGGTGATGCTCGTCATGGTGGGGCTGGTCTTCCTCATCTTCGCGATGGAGAACAACACCACGCCGCTCGGGTACGTGGACTATTCCGGCCTGCTCGCGGACCCGCTGCCTGCTCCCGCGCCGGAGAAGCCCGACAAGCCGGTGCCGATCCTGCCCTTCGAGACCGAAGCCGAGGCCGGGTCCGCGCTGGCCGCGGGCGAAGTCCAGGCTTATTATGTCATCCCGGCCGATTACCTGTCCACCGGGAAACTGACCGTCGTCCACATGGGCGAGGTCAAGGCGCCCGCCCGCCGACAGTTCTACGACTTCCTGTCGGTCAACCTGCTGCGCGACATTGACCCGGCAATCGCCGCCCGCCTGACGGAGGGCGCCGAGGTGGTGGTTGTCTCGCCGGACGGCAGCCGCAGCGCTTCCAGCCAGAATTGGTTCAACGTGTTCCTGCCGATGATCGCCGGGTTGGCTTTCATGATCGTCATGTTTTCCACGGGCGGTTACCTGATGCAGGCCGTGGTGGAGGAGAAGGAAAACCGCACCATGGAGGTGCTCATCACCTCCGTCTCGCCGAACCAGTTCATGGCTGGCAAGATCATCGGCGATATTTCCATCGGGCTGACCCAGATCGTGCTCTGGGGCGCCTTCATCGCCGTGACCGTGCTACTGGGGCGCAGTTCCATTGACTTCTTGCGCGGCATCCAGATTTCCTCCCAGACCCTGCTCCTGGTCGCTGTGGTCATGTTCCCGTCCTTCGTGATGGTGGCAGCCCTGATGGCGGCTGTTGGCGCCACAGTGGCCGAGGCGCGCGAGGGTCAGCAGGTGATCGGCCTCATCAGCATGCCGGTCTGGATTCCTTACATGTTGATGGCTGTCATCATGGAAAACCCGAATTCCCCGATTGCCATCGGCCTGAGTCTCTTCCCGATGACCGCCGCTCTGACCATGCTCATCCGCGACGGCCTTACCATCCTGCCGGCCTGGCAGATTGCGCTCTGCGCGGTCATCCAGGTGGCCAGCGCGGTCGGCGCCATCTGGCTGGCGGGACGCGCCTTCCGCCTGGGGATGCTGCGTTATGGCAAGCGCCTGCTATGGCGTGAGATCTTTGTGAAGAATTAACACGACAGACACGAAGAACACACAAAGGCTTTCCGTGGTGCTCCTTAGTGAACCTTCGTGACCTTTGTGTTGAGGATCGGCTCATGAAAAAAATCCTGATCGTCATCAAGAACGAAATCATCACCCTGCTCTCGCGTCCCTCCTTCTGGCTGGGGGCGCTTGGCCTGCCGCTCGTGGGCGCACTCATCTTCGCCGCGGTCGGGGCGATTAACAACAACGCCTCCGCCTCGCAGACCGTCAGCCAGGTCTTCGCCGGGCCGCAGGAGATGCGCCCCGAAGGCTACGTGGACCTGAGCGGCATCCTCCAGCAAATTCCGGAGAGTGTCCCGCCCGGTACCTTCGTCGCCTACCCGGACGAAGCCGCGGCGCGCCTGGCGCTTGAATCTGGCGAGATTGCCGCCTTCTACCTCGTCCCGGCAGATTTCATCGAGAGCGGCGAGATCACCTACGTCCGCCCGGACTTCAACCCGCTCTCCTCGGCCTCCGGCGACCAGTCCGACCTGTTCGCCTGGGTGTTGCAGGTCAACCTGGCGGGCGGCGACATGCTTTTCGCGAATCTGGTTAATGGTCCGCTGGATGTGGAGCAGGTCTCGCTGGCGCCGGTCGCCGCCCCTGACGAAGATAACCCGCTGGCCTATTGGACACCCTACGCCGTCACCCTGCTGTTCTATATGCTCATTATCAGTTCAGCCAGCCTGCTGCTCAGCAACATTTCGAAGGAAAAGGAAAACCGCATCATGGAGGTGCTGCTCACCTCCGTCACGCCGCGCCAGCTGCTGACCGGCAAGATCATCGGACTGGGCGTCGTGGGTCTTGGACAAACCCTGCTTTGGCTGGGGACAAGTTATGTCCTCCTGAATATCAGCGGGCGCACCTTCCAACTGCCCTCGGAAATTCTCCTTCCCGCCTCGTTCCTGACCTGGGGCTTGGTCTTCTTCCTGCTCGGTTACGCCGTCTACGCAAGCCTGATGGCGGGGTTGGGCGCCCTGGCCCCCAACCTGCGCGAGGCTTCGCAGGCTACTTTCGTCGTCATGCTGCCGTTGATGATCCCGTTGTTCTTCAGCAGTACCGTCTTCATGGAAGACCCACATGGACCGATCGCCACGGGATTGAGTCTCTTCCCGCTCTCAGCCCCGGTGGCGATGATGGCGCGCCTCTCATCAGGCGGCGTGACCTGGTGGCAGCCCTGGTTGGCCGCCCTTCTCCTGGCCGGGACTGCGGCGCTCATTGTGCGCGGTGTGGCCGGAATGTTCCGCGCCCAGTCCCTGCTTTCGGGGCAGGGGTTCAACGCAAAGATGTATTTGAAGGCGCTGGTAGGGAGGATGTAAGGGGAATGGGTATTCGTGATGGCGTTTGACCCGAAAATTCATCCCTTCGACCAGGCTCAGGGCAGGCATCGCCATTCCATCCGCCTGAGAGAATACGATTACTCCCAAGCGGGTTTGTATTTCGTTACCATCATCACCCGGCGACGGGTGTCGTTGTTTGGGGAGGTGGCGGATGGGAAAATGCGGTTGAACCGGTATGGGGAGATAGTTCAAAATTGGTGGAATGCCATCCCGGAGCAATTTCTAAATGTCGAAACGGGTGCGTTTGTCGTGATGCCCAACCATGTGCATGGGATAATTATCATCACCGATGACCGTAGGGGCACGGTCCCCGTGCCCCAGGGCGGGGAAACTGAAAGGTGGACCGATAACGAAATTATGGCAACGCAATTACTACGACCACGTCATCCGCAACCAGCAAGACCTTGAATTGACCTGGTTCTACATCGAATCCAACCCCGCCAAATGGGATACAGACGGTGAAAAACCTGCTCGGAAAAACCAACTTTGATTCCTTTCCTTGACAAATAGACGTTTATCTATATAATATCAAATAGACGGTAATCTATATGTCAACATTCGACCCTGTCCTTTTTACCAAAGCCCTGGCCGACGAGACCCGCCAGAAGATCATGAAACTCTGCTGCTGCAACTGGCTCTCGGTCGGCGAGATCGTCGAGCGGCTGCACGTCACCCAGCCGACGGTCTCGCACCACCTCGCCATCCTGCGCGAGGCCGGGCTGGTGCGCGTCCGCGAGGAAGGCAAGCAAACCTTCTACAAACTGAACCAGGAGCGCATCACCGTCTGCTGCGGGCAATTGATGGCAAATTTTGCCTCCGAGAACGGGCTGGTGGAGATAGTCTCTTGAAAACCAAATCGTTGTGTCGTTGCGAGGAGGGTCGAGTAGGCCGCAGGCTGTATCGAGACCCGACGAAGCAATCTCATGGCCGTGAAGGAGATTGCTTCGGGCTGGAAAGAGCGTCCAGCCCTCGCAACGACAGATTGGTCTCTTTTTTTGATCAGTTACATAGACTTCCATCTATTTGACAACCTTTTACCATCTGGAGGTAGCAATGACCCAAAATCCCGATCCCATCCGTGAAAGCGTGCGTGAACATTATGCCGCGCAGGCCCGCTCCGGCAGTTCCTGCTGCAATTCCAGCAATCTCATTTACTCTGAAGAGTTGCTCACCAACCTGCCATCCGAGGTTGCCAATTTCAGCCTGGGCTGCGGCGACCCGATTACATTGGCCACCCTCCAGCCCGGCGAAACAGTGCTGGACCTCGGCTCCGGCGGCGGGCTGGACTGTTTCCTCGCCGCCGAGAAGGTCGGCGCGGACGGCCGCGTCATCGGCGTGGATATGACCCCGGAAATGCTCGCACTTGCCCGCTCGGCCGCCTCCCGGCTGGGCCATGCCAATGTCGAGTTCCGCCAGGGCTACCTCGAAAGCCTGCCGGTCGAAG
>JACQYE010000072.1 GCA_016208355.1 Chloroflexota bacterium
CGTGGACATTAATACGTTTTTCCCGTAAAAGTTATTTCCAGATATCAACCCGGCCCAATCCTGCTTTGCCCTCCCGACCGCACTTACACAGAACTCACTGAAGTTCGTAGCCACGCCGCTGGCGCCATAGTCCGTGTATACGCTTGAAAACTTCAACACAGCCTTCTGGATGACACTATTTGCCGGGAGATATTGGAATGTGGTGAACTTGACCGCTCCGGAGTAGTCGCCCTGCCGGAAACAATCAGCATCGTCGTCGTCCACAATATAACCGCCGACCAACACACGTCCAGCCGGTTTTCCCACAACATAGTTTTGGCTGAAATACGTGAAGTATTCCAATCCGCCATAGGTATCACAATCACCGGATTGAATCCATTTACCACCGGTCGTCAGCCATTTGGAGGGCTGTAACTTGAGCACCTGCGAAGTCTCCTGCTGACCCGGACAATAATAGGCGATCAGGGATGGCTCCAATACAGGGTCATCAATGAACGCCTGGACGCCATAACAGGTACCGGCCCACCCCAGCGGCACGGCAGTCACCTTCTGATTTGGGTCATTGATTGTCTTCAGATACTTGTCAGTCTTCGTCACCGGGTCAAACTCATAGATGCGATAACCGTCAATATCATTAAGCCAGAGTTCATTGCCGGGCCAGTTTGTTTTCGGCTGCCATTCCCATACCAGGATGGTATGTTGTTTCAGAGGTGCATTCATCAGGGTGTCGCAAATGAAAGGCGCCAGGAGCGGATGGCCGTGAGCCGTGCATTCAGCAGCATCCTCCGGCTGCCGCAGCGCAAAGGGCGGTGGAATGGTCTTTGTGCTGCCTCCCGTGAAATCTTCCGGCTGGATCGGGATGTCTGGCATGTTCGGGATACCGACCAGGGTAAAGCCTTCTCCAATAATTCTCAACTCAGCGGGCGGCTGGAGGACATCCATCTGGCTTTGTCCCTGCCCCAGGTATTTGAGCGTGCCTCCCAGCCATCCCCAGCATTGCATCTGGAAGGTCATCGTTTGGGAAGAGAACACGTCGAAGAATTGGGTATATGTATTCCCCGCGCCGGTGATGAATTCAAAGGGAGGGCTTGGAATCTTGTCCCAAATTCCGTCTCCGGAGGAAGCGTAGCAATAGGATTTGTCCACAGGCTGGTCCGTACTGAATTGCCAGGTGACGATGACGGAATTAGAATTTCCTGATCCATCACCCGGTCCGGACCCGTCTCCTGCTTCTCCATTCCCGACAGGTACCTGCACGGGCTGTCCTCCCTCCAGCGGTTGATCTGAGTCGAGGGCCGGGTTTGCATCCACCATCTGGATTGGCGAAGCACCGAAGTCCGCGCCAATTTCTGTCAATGTCTGCCCCTCTTCGGCCTGGACTTGCATTTGTCCATCCCCGGCCAAAACATTGACGCTAATGGACTGGGAATATCCGATCCGTCCATTGACAGTGATCGCTCGGGCATAGAACGTGTGGATGCTCACCGGCCAAGCCTGCCACGTCCAGGCAGCATCCCCGGATAAGTCGCTTATCGTGCCCAACGATTGCCCGTCTACAAACAAATCCATGCTGGTGATGGTTTCAGAGGACGATGCCTGGGCCATTACGGACACGTAATCACCTGCCTCCACTTCATCGCCGTTGGCTGGGGAAAGCAGGAAGACAAAGACTGGCGGCTCTGGTGGCGCGTCAGAAGCAGGGTACTCCGGGCGGAGGAACCACCAGCCGCCCATCGCGAGTAGGATGAGCAGGGTGAAAAGAATCAGGATCCACAGGGAAGAGCGTTTTTTCATGGTAATCTCCTTAACCTGCAAGACGCTTTTTGCCGGTTCGACGGGCAGGGGTTGTGGCGTTTCGTCCCAGACAACCTGCCAGCCATGATCATCATTCCTTCTTACCAATTTACGATACACGCGTCGCGTCTGCATTGCCATAAGCATAGCAAAACCCAATCCAAAAAACATGACATTTTTTGCCAGTTTTGTGTGTATAATATTTCCTGGCTTGTGAAAAGTTTCTGTTGCCCGGTAATCGTTCCCACCCATTTCTATTACTATGCAACCAGCGCGCTCAAAAGTCAGTCCGGCCCCTCAAAAATATTCGGATTTTGGCTCCTTGCTCAAATACCTGCGCCGCCGCGTTGGCCTGACCCAAAGCGACCTCGGTCTGGCCGTGGGTTACAGCGAGGCGCAGATTTCCCGCCTGGAACATAACCACCGCCTGCCGGAATGGTCCATCTTGGAAGCGCGTTTCGTCCCGGCCCTTGGGTTGGATACCGAACCTGACCTGGCCGAACGCCTGCTTGCCCTGGCGCGCCAGACACATTAGGGGAGTGGCGCGGAAGCTATGATTGCCGATGATATGGGGGTACTGGAGGCCATCCCGGCCTCACTGGGCAATGAAGTACTTCACCGCGAGGTTCTGGAGCAACTGAAGAACATCCTGGCAATAGAAAAAGCAGTCCTGTTGTATGGGTTCCCGGGGGTGGGGAAAAGCACACTGGCGGCCGCATACGCCCGCGAAGCGCTGGCCTCCAGACCCGTCTTCTGGCATACGGTCAGCATACTGGATCCATCCCCTTTCGATACCTTTATCCGCCGCATGGCACTATTCCTGACCTCGCTGGGGAGGCTGGAAGCCGCTTTGTTCCTGCAGCCCGGAAACCTGCCTCTGCCCGGCAGTGTCGGTTCGCTGGCAGTTCACTTACAGGCCGTCCGGCCGCTGGTTTGCGTGGATGAATATCACCACCTGAGCCAGTATAAAGAGACCGTACATTTTATCGAACAACTGGCGCATGAAAGCGAAAGTACTTTCCTGCTCATTTCCCGTGAGCACATCGAGCACTCTTCAGTACCGGCGTTGCCGTTGCACGGCCTGGGTCAAGCAGAGGCGCAACGATTGCTGGAGACATGGGAGATTCCGCTTCCCCCAGAAACATTTGCCAATCTTTATCACCTGACTCAAGGCAATCCCATGCTCTTGCGCCTGGCAACGAGCGGGCTGCGTCAGCACCCTCAGCAGGCAGACTCCTTCCTGGAACGCCTGGCTACCCAAGGCGAGATTGCCTCCTTCCTGGTGGGAAACGCGCTGGAAGGATTATCCCCCCCGGCCCTGCACCTGCTCTCCCTGCTCTCCATCCTGCGCCAACCGATCAGCCTGCTCGACACTGACCTGGCGGAACGCCTGCGCGACCAAGATCTAGTGGACGACCTTCATGCGACCATCCTGTCCCTACAACGCCGGCACTTCCTGGAGAACGCCGCCGAGGCCGGGCTGCACCCACTCCTGCGCGAACACCTCGCCGCATTCTTACAGACCCGCCCAGAGTTGTATAGAAGCCTGCATGCGCTGGCAGCCAATTGGTTCAGACCGTCGCGCGCCAATACCCTCGAGGCGCTTTATCATTATGTCCAGGCGGGTGATGTCGAGGCGATTGTAAACTTGTTAAAAGAGACTCTGTTGCAGTTGGATTCCAGCGGACAAGGCGAAGCCGCCGCCGACCTGATCTCACCTCTCCTTGACCAGACCCGGCAAACCCTCGCACTTACCCCTGACCATGAATCGCAACTCCATTCGCTGCGCGGTCAACTACTGATGAGCGGACGCCGCGCTGGCGAAGCGGAGTCCGATTTTCGACACGCACTATCCCTTGCCCTCCAGATGGAGGCTGCGCCAGGCAGGCGCGCCGGGTTGGAACTGCGTCTGGCGCGCTGTTTGCTCCAACGCGGCAAGGTTCCCGAGGCGGACCAGTTATGTGACGAAGCCGAACGCCTGGCTGCTTCCGACACAGACCCCGGCCTGCTCGCCGAGGTTGGCGCCCTCCGCTCCACCGTGCGCCTGACCCAGACACGCCTGGACGAGGCCTGGAACGCGGCGCAAGCGTCCCTGAGCCAGATCGAACCGAATGCGCATGTCGAGGTCCGGCGCGCCGCTTCGGTCCGTGCGGTAGCCTACAATGTGCTGGGCATCCTGGCGCACATCCGCCGCGACGTTCCGGCTGCCATCACCTTTTGGCGTCAGGCGGAAGAGGCCGCAATCCTGGCAGGGAACCTGCGCACCGCTTTCCGTTGCAAGGCCAACATCGGCGGCGTACTCTTCGACCAGGGCGAACTGGACGAAGCGCGACAGACTTACGAAGGCATCATCGAGGCTGTGCAGGCAATCGGGGACATCTTTACGCTGGGAAAAATCCTCAACGCCCTGGGGGCGGTCTGTCACCTGCAAGGTCGGCCAGCCGAGGCCTTGGATTGGTTGGACCGGGCCAGGCATCTCAAGCAATTGATCGGCGATTTACAGGGAGAAGCAAACACCGAGAATCAACGCGCCCTGGTATTGTTGACTGCTGGAAAGGCTGAAGAAGCCCGGCGCAGCGTGGAGCGCCTGCTCAAACAGACCGAGGAGACCGGCGAAATGCGCTGGCGCGCCTCTTATCTGGATACGCTGGGGATGACCCTAATAAAGCTGGGGAAATTTGGGACAGCCCTTGAGCGTCTCCAGGAGGCGGTCACCCTGCCGGGCGCGATGGAAGATCACCAATTGGCGACTTATATTTACAACCATCTGGCTTTGGCTTATCTTGGCGAAGGCGACTTGCCGGAAGCGAAAACTGCTCTGGAAAAAGTACCTGAGACAGTGGAAGGCAGCACAGCCGCCATGGACACCCGCCTGGTCGCGGCGTTGTTCGCCGCGGTTGACCAACCCGAGGAGGCGCAAAAAAGACTCAGGGAACTGGAAAAAGAGGCCTCCCGCCGGACATTGTTCCTCTACAGCCAGGCCGCCAGGCGCGTACGCCTTGCCCTGAAAAAGGGGAGCGAAATCTCAGCGTGCGTACGGCTGCTGTAACGATTTGGTAAAACCCTCGGCTTTACCTGTAGCGGATACAGGGAATCCCTCAATTACAGAGTGCTGCGTAAATATCCGAACCCAAATCGTCGTTTTTTCCTTGCCCGTTTGCTGCTTCAGTTCAGATATTTATGCAAGAAGCAGTAGAACCTGTTTCTGCGCAGCAGATGTCGCCCCAGGATGAAAACCGCGATCCCCGCCCAGGCTGCGTTGACCGCCACCGACGGCCAGACGCGATAGTAAGCCGAATTCCCCACCAGCAGCACGCCGCCTAAAACATTCAATCCCTGAAAGATGGGCGAATCGCCCGCCAGTTTTTTCGTCGAGACCAGCGTGTAGGCGACGAGATAGGCCGCCGCGCCAATCCAGCCGAGGAGATCAATAAAAACTTTTATCATAAAAGTTTCTCCGGAACAAAGTATGAATAAGCCATTTCTTCTAATCGCTCACGCAGGTCTCCCTTGATATGAAGTTTCCGCGCTAAAAA
This sequence comes from Chloroflexota bacterium, assembly GCA_016208355.1. Taxonomy (GTDB): domain Bacteria; phylum Chloroflexota; class Anaerolineae; order Anaerolineales; family Villigracilaceae; genus UBA877. Next base: position 5,331 of record JACQYE010000072.1, read on the forward strand.
CCTATCATATCCTTTCCCGTATCGTCGTTGGGAAATTGTCTCAAGAAGCAAATCGTGATTGGTTTCAAATAGATATCGTATTATCCAATACGATTTTTCGTATTCGGCCTGGGCGGCTTTCAAATCGTAACGAACAAAAGGAATAAAAACCGTCTTTTTCAGAGAAGGTTCTAGAATGGCTGGTGAATATGCATTACACTCCGGGAAGAAATACATCTCGGTAAACGTGGCTATACCTTCATCCCAAAAAAATTTCTGTAACCGCAATCGGCTGATATGCGCGTGAGCCATCTCGTGACAAATGTTAACCGGAAGTTGATCGGAGGATTTTAGGTTATTTCTATTCATTCCAATTTTTATCTTGCCAAAGCTAATCACTGTACTTGCCAAACTAATCTTCCACTCTTCATTCACTAACCAAATCAAACCTGCAACGGTTATTATCATAACAAACCACATCACCGGCCATAATATTGAAAACAAAGTCAATATTACTAATACCGATAACGTAGGAACAAAAATACTCGCGCTAGACAAAACGAATAAAGCGAATACAATCCTTGAATTCAACAAGCGAATTATTACTTTTTCAGGCGGTGATAGCTTCCATAAATCTCCAACTGCTGCCAGATAAGTATTGTACGTTTCCAAAACAATCTGCTTGTCTTTTTCATCAAAACCAATCACATCAGGGATAATTATTTTTGGCATGTTATTCTCCCGAGAGAAATGCTAGATTCTTTGAGATAAGTAATTATACCTTTGCGATATAATCAACTCAATGAACGCCCCTTCCCACCCTCCCTTCCGCCCCTTCCTGACCGCCGCCATCATCCTCTTTGTGCTCGGCGCGGGATTCTTCGCCCTGGCCGTCTTCGCCCTGGAACCCACCGTCTGGCCCAAGTGGCTCTTCTTCTTCGGCGGGACGCTGGCGCTCACCGGCCTGGGCCTGCCCGCCGCCTGGTTCCTCAACCTGCGCTTCCCCTCCGAGCCGCCCGCCGGGGCGCACGTCATCCTCCGGCAGGCCTCCTGGGTGGGCGTCTTCGGCGGCCTGCTGGCCTGGCTCCAGCAGGAAGGCCTGGTCTCACTGGGCATCCTCGCCGGGCTGGGGCTGGGATTGTTCGTCATCGAATACCTCATCCGCATGAGGGAACGCTCGCTCTGGCGTCCGCCCGTGGTGGATGAAGAACCCCCACAAGATGACCAGCCTGCGTAACCTCCCCTCGGTGGAACAACTGCTCCAGACCCGTTCCGCGGCCGAACTGGTTGCCCGCTACGGACGCCCGTTGACCCTGAGCGCCATCCGCAGCGCGCTGGACCGGGTACGGAAGCACGTTTCGAAAGGCGGTGATACCACCCTGCCCGACCGCGACGGCCTGCTGGCAATCGCCGACGAGACCCTGCAGGAGTGGACGCATCCCACCCTCCTGCCGGTCATCAACGCCTCGGGCGTGATCCTGCACACGAATCTGGGACGCGCCCCGCTCTCCGCCGCCGCCCTCACCGCCATGGAGACCGTCGCACACTGCTACTCCACGCTCGAATTCGACCTCGCCACCGGCAAGCGCGGCTCGCGCCTCGTCCACGCCGAGGGCCTGCTCCAGCGGCTGACCGGCGCGGAAGCGGCGCTGGTGGTCAACAACAATGCCGCGGCGGTGCTGCTTGTCCTTTCGGCGCTGGCGAACCGGAAACGGGTCGTCATCGCCCGCTCACAACTGGTCGAGATCGGCGGCGGGTTCCGCATCCCGGACGTGATGAAGCAGTCCGGGGCAAAACTGGTCGAAGTGGGGACAACCAACAAGGTGCGCATCTCCGACTACGAAGATGCCCTGGCTGAACCGGCCGGCCTGGTCATGCGCGCTCACCGTTCCAACTTCCAGATCATCGGCTTCACCGAAGAGCCGGAGTTGAAAGAACTCGCCGGGACGGCGCACAGGTTCCAAGTCCCGTGCGTGGACGACCTGGGTTCCGGCACGCTCCTCGATACAGCCAAATTCGGCATGTCCCACGAGCCGACCATCCAGGAGTCCCTCGCCGCGGGCGCGGACGTGGTCTGTTTCTCCGGCGACAAACTGCTCGGCGGGCCGCAGGCGGGCATCATCATCGGCAAGGCAGACCTGCTAGCCAGGGTCAGGAAACACCCGCTGGCGCGCGCCGTACGCCTCGATAAACTCTGCCTGGCCGCTCTCACGGCCACCCTGCTGCATTACCTCAAGGATGAGGCCGAGCGCGAGATTCCCATCTGGCGCATGATCGCCACCACGCCGGAACAGGTGAAAGCGCGCGCCGAGGCCTGGGCGCTTGAACTTGGCCAGGGCAATATCCTGGAAAGCGAGTCCACCGTGGGAGGCGGCAGCCTGCCCGGAGAGACCCTGCCGACTTTTGTGCTGGCGCTCACGGTCAAATCGGTGGAGAAATTCCTGGAAAGCCTGCGCCAGGGACAGCCGCCCGTGATTGCCCGCACCGAGGGAGAGCGCATCCTGCTCGACCCGCGCACCGTCCTGCCCGAACAGGATGGCGCGCTGCTGGTCAATCTGATGAACGCCATGAAGAAACCTGCAGGCCGGGTGCGGGGTTAACCCTATTATGACCCGCCGCACCGACATCCTGCGCGTACTCAAAGAAACCAGCCGGACGTTTTTCATCCCCATCGTCCGGTTGCCCGGCATCCTGCAAGAGACGATTGGCGCCGCCTATCTCTGCATGCGCGCCATTGACGAGATCGAAGACCACCCCACGCTCGACAATGCTTCCAAGGCCTTCCTCCTGCGCCGTCTCAGTTGGGCGATGCAGGCCCAGGCAGCCGACCATGACCTGAAAGACGCCCCGCTCGAGGCGGTTTTTTCGTCCTACCGGCGACTCCTGCCCGAAGTGACCCTGCGCCTGAGCGACTGGCTGGCGAAAGTCCCCACCGGGATCGCCCCGCGCGTCTGGGATGCCACCATCGCCATGGCCGACCGCATGGCCTACTGGGTGGAAAACAAGTGGGAGATCCTGACCGAAGCCGACTTGAACAGTTACACCTTCAGTGTAGCCGGCGCGGTCGGCCTGCTCATCTGCGACGTGTGGGCCTGGTTCGACGGTTCGCAGATTGACCGGGAGGCTGCCATCCAATTCGGGCGCGGACTCCAGTCCGTCAACATCCTGCGCAACCGGGAGGAGGATGCGGCGCGGGGAGTCAGTTTCTACCCCAAGGGCTGGACGGACGCCCAGATGTTTGCCTACGCCCGCAAGCATATCGAACTGGCAAAGGCCAGCATCGCCGCGGTCCCGGCGCAATCTTTCCGTTGCCTGGTGGACATCCCCCTGGCGCTGGCCGAAGCGACGCTGAACGCGCTGGAAAAGGGCCAATCCAAGTTAACTCGCAGCCAGGTAATGCAAATCGTAGCACAAGCCTCGTAAAAGTTACCCGCAATGCGCGCATCCAGAACTCCCTGGTATATCCCGGCCATCATGGCTGCCGGCGCTTTCCTGCGCCTCCTGCACCTGTTCTCGATATCATGGAATGCGCCGTTTCACCTGGGGGGATTGTTCTACGAATTCTCTCTTCAAATCCTGCAGAACCATTTTGCCCTGCCAGAAACCATCCCCTACTATTCACTGGACGGCATCCCGTTCGCTTATCCGCCGCTCGGTTTCTACCTGCAGGCAGTCCTCATGGGTCTGTTCTCCCCGCCCCCTTTCCTGACCGTCAACCTGCTGCCTCCGCTGCTGGCCGTGCTGAGTCTGCCAGCCTTCTACTGGATGGTTAAAGCGCTCACGGACGACATCCGCCTGCGGGCAGCCGCCCTGTTCGCCTTCGCCCTGATGCCGAGCGCATTCGTCAACCATATCGAAGCCGCCGGCCTGGCCGATGCGTGCGGGACCCTGGCCATGATCCTCTACCTGGGCGGATTGTTCCGCCTCGAAAAGTCCCCGCGCCTCATCCCCGCTCTCCTGGCCGGTCTCTTCCTCGGGCTGTGTGTCCTCGCCAGCCCCGGCAGCGCCTACGGCGCGGTGATCATTTCCATCCTTTTTTTCCTGAAATTTCTCGTTCACGACCTGAAAGCGCGTACGTTCAGGGGCTCCGCCTGGCTGCTGCTGGCCGGTCTGACTGGCCTGCTCATCTCCGCGCCCTACTGGTTGACCGTCGTCGGGCATCACGGCTTCGGCGTCTTCCTGGTCCCCTTCCTGACCCAGCACGATCCCAGATTCGTCCTCAGCCAGATCAAATACATCCTGACCTTCAAACCTGCGGATATGATCATCTTCGTGCCGGAGGAGGGACTTTACGGCTTCCTGTTCGACTGGCTGGTTTTCGCCGGGCTGCTGTGGGCGGCCTTGAACAAGCAGGGTTTCCAGGTGTTATTGCTGTTCACCTTCTGGCTGATCCCGCGCGAGGGCAACTGGCTGGTCGCCATCCCGGCCGCCTGGCTGGCGGCCTCCGGCATCGTTCACCTGCTCTGGCCGCTGCTCCAGAAGGCTTTCTCGATGAGACCCGGTCACCGCCCGCCGCTGGCTCCAGGCGTGGTGGCATTATGCCTGGCGCTGTTGGCCCTCGCCAGCGCCGTTTATGCTGTGGGCGACCTGCAGAGTCGGGCAGACCTGCAAATCAGCGCCGCGGCGACGGAAACCCTGCGCCAAGAGCGGGACATCATCCCCGCGGAGGCGCACGTCCTGATCGCCGGGAACATGGCCCTGCAAGAGTGGGCGCCGCAACTGCTGGAGCGTGACGTTCTGAACTGTGAATTCGGCTTGGAGTGGCAGCCGGAGGAATTCCAGCAGGTCCGCCTCATCAACGCAGCGCTCGAAGAAGATGACCTCGCCGGGGCAATGGACATCGTCCGGGACTACAGCGGCGACACCAGCCTCTGGCTGGTCGGTGACCCGGAGCAGGTTGCCCGGCTGATTTCAGCCGCCGATCCGTCGCTGGAAATCTCCATCCGAGAAGAGACACCTGAACTGGTTTTCGCACTTGTTCAGGTAAAATATAAGTCTCCATAAGAACCGACCTCTGATGTCAGGAGCATTCCCATGAAATCCGACCTCGACGCACTCATGCAGTCCAAAAGCCTCGACGCCATCCTCGTCATCGGCAACGCCACCCACAACCCGCCCATGTACTATCTCACCGGCGGCGGGCACGTCAGCGCGGCCACGCTCATCAAGAAACGCGGCAATGAAGCCGTGCTCTTCTGCAACGACATGGAGCGCGACGAAGCCGCCAAATCCGGGCTGAAAATCATCCCCTACAGCACCTACAACTACGAGTCCCTGCTGAAAGAGGCCCAGGGCGACCCGGCGTTTGCCGCTGCCATCCGCTACAAACGCATGTTTACCGACCAGGGTGTGCATGGACGGGTCGGCATCTACGGTCACACCGACCTGGGCTCGGCCTTCGCCATTTTCACCATCTTGCAAAGCCTGATGCCGGAACTCAAACTGGTCGGCGAAACCCGCGACGGGTCGCTGTTCATGTACGCCATGGAGACCAAGGACGAGGACGAGGTGGCCCGTATCCGCAAGATGGGCAAAATAACGACCGAGGTGGTGGGACGCGTCGCCGGGTACCTCACCAGCCGCGAGGTCCGGAAAGACGAGGTCCTCCTGAAAGAAGACGGCGCCCCGCTGACCGTCGCGGACGTCAAATCTCGCATTGACCTGTGGCTGGCCGAACTGGGCGCCGAGAATCCCGAAGGCTGCATCTTCGCCATCGGACGCGACGCCGGGGTTCCCCACTCGGCCGGGACGCCGACCGACCTCCTGCGCCTGGGGCAGACCATCGTCTTCGACATCTACCCGTGCGAGGCGGGCGGCGGATACTTCTACGATTTCACCCGCACCTGGAGCCTGGGCTATGCCACGCCCGAAGCGCAGGCGCTCTACGACGAAGTGAAAGCCGTGTATGACAAAGTAACTGAGAACCTCGACCTGAACGCCCCCTTCAAGGATTACCAGCAGCTGGTATGCGAGGAGTACGAAAAGAACGGGCACAAGACCCCGCTCAACACCCCCGCGCCGACCGAGGGCTACGTCCACTCGCTGGGGCATGGGGTGGGACTCAACGTCCACGAGCGGCCCTGGAGCGGGCTGACCGCTTCGGATGACAACCTGCTCAAGCCCGGCGTGGTGATGACCATCGAGCCTGGCCTGTACTACCCCGAAAAGGGTATGGGCGTGCGCATCGAAGACTCGCTCTGGGTGCGCCCGGACGGGAAGATGGAGATCCTGGCCGAGTATCCGTATGATTTTGTGTTGAAGATGAAGAAGTGGAAGAAGTAATTTGGTGATTGGTTATTTGTAAGAGGGAATATCGTCAGAAAAAAGTAGAGCGAGGATCAGCCTCGCTCTACGAATTTATTGGCCGAGTTGCTGGTCGAAGACCGCCCTGAAATCGGCTTCCTGCACGTACCCAAACCAGCGGTAAAGCACCGTCCCTGCTCCGTCGAGCAAGTAGAACTCGGGCTGGACGGCGAACCCCAAAGCGCGCTGGAAATCGGCTGTCGCCGGGTCGCTGGCATCCAAAAAGACAAACTTGATCCTGCCGAAGTATTCCGCTTCCAGCCCATGAACCATGGGCGCCATGGATCGGCAGGTGCCTCAGGTAAAGCGGAAGAATTCCACCAGTTGCAACTGACCCGATGCCAGGCTGACGGTGGACGGGTCTGTGGCGGCCAAGTCGGGGCCGCGCGAGGTGGCGGCAAGAGTCGGGACAGGCTCGCCTGCTTCAAGCGTCGCGGTCCCCACCGGCGCGGCGGTCGAGACCTGGGTGCTGACCGCCGTTTCGACAGGGGTGGAAGCCGCAGGGGCGCAGGCAGATAGGGCCAGCGCCGCCAGAAGCGTCAGCGCGGCGGGCAGGCGAAGGGTTCGGGAACGAAATGTGGAGTTTTTCATGTCACCTCATTCCCACTTTTATAACATTTTATATCAATATTGTCCAGTATTCTTTAGTTCCTGCAAGAATGCTTCCCCCTCTGCCGGGGTCAACTGCGGTTCGTCTATCACGATACAGAAACCCTTCCCGCCCAACTCACGCATGATCGTCAGCGCCCCCTGCGGCGAGACTGTGACCTGGCAGAGTTTCCCGGCGTCGCGAATTATTTTTAGCAATGGCAGCCACTCTTCGCACGGCGGCTTGCCGAAACCCGGCACCCACTGGATGCCGCGCAAACGCGGCAGCGACAGGAGCGCATCCACATGGACGAGTTGGCCCTTGCCGTCGAGGTGGTAGAAGGCGTAGTCCAGCGCCGCGGTGCAGGCTTCCAGGTCCGGGAGGACGAAGCGCTGGAACATCTTCGGGGAAATCATGTAGGCGAAATCGCTCTGGAGCATGTAGCCGCGCCCCGGCGCCCAGAGCGGACCCCAGCAGGTGCACCCGCGCCCGGCGGGGGCGATCAGGCCGTAGAGGCGCTCGTAGCATTCCAGCCACATGCGGGTAGTCTCAACCGTCAGCCGGTCCACTTCATTCGGGGTTTTCACCAAATCCTTCAGGAGTTGGGTGGTGTCACGCAGGGAGGCGAGGATGTCGAGGTTCCCGCCGATGTCGGTCAGGCCAACAGATAGTTCGCTCCCCCAGCGTTCCACTGCGGCACGGGTGAACTCGACCACGCGCAGCCACCAGGGATTGTTCCAGTCCGCGTTCACGCGGAGGCTGGTAATGGGTCCGGTTTGACCCGGCGTGAACCAGGTGGTGTTCCAGGCCGGGTGGACCTGCGCCCCGGCGAAGGCTGCGGCGATGCCCGGGCCAAAGTTCGGCCAGAAGCGCGGGAAGGAGTCTCCCAGGTAGTGGGTGTTATCCAGGCGCGGGATGAATTCACCCAGGATTTCAGCGGCAGGCTTCTCGAGCGTGTAATTACCAAAAAATACGGTGGCGCAGTGTGGATCGTACGCGTCCAGTCGTTCGATACACTCGAATACCACCAGCGGGC
>JACQYE010000073.1 GCA_016208355.1 Chloroflexota bacterium
ACGACCAGAACGGCCTCGTAGGTATCCCCGCCAAGCGAGAGGTGCATATCTGCCGTCTGGTCGGGGTTGACCGGAATCATGGTCACGGTGATGCCGCCGGGGCCGCGCGTGATGAGCGCCAGCCGGAAGGTTTGCGGGAGTACATTCTGCACGCGCACGAACCCGGCCGCCTGCCAGCCGCCGTCGTCGGCCTCAAGGTCGGCGAAGTAGCCGATCTCGGGGATGGCGATGTCGTCGAGCAGCAGACCCTCGCCGTTAACCGCCGCGTCAGTCACGTACTCGAAGCGCAAGTACACCACCTGACCGGCGAACTGCGAGAGGTCCACCGATTCTTGTATCCATCCGCCGCTCACGCCGTTGTAACCCCAGCCATAGGAATTGCCGGAAGGGTCCTCCGCCGTGCCGGAGGGGGTGATGAGAATCTGCCAGTACTGGTCATCGCTGGAGGCTTCAAGGTAAAGGTAGTCGTAATCCTCCTCGAGGTCGTACCAGGTCCAATAAGTGAGAGTAATCGGGGCAGAGACACTGGTGAAATCGAACTGGCGGGTCAGGGTCATGTCGGATTCGTCGCCCTTGTTCGACCAAAAGGTGTAAGCGCCGGAATAGGGGTCAGCAGGCAGGAGGCGGGTCGAGGTGGCGCCCTCGAAGTGCAGGATAAAGTCGCCGGAGCAGGTGATACGGATGTAATCTACGCCGTACTGGTGCGCCGTCCGGCTCGTCAGTCCCAGCGGGCAGGCAGATACGGCCTCAGTTTCTGCGGACTGTGGCGCGTCGCCATAGATGTGGTAGGTATAGCGCCCGTCGTTGACCGAGCCATCCATCAGGTAGTTGGTGACGACCCAATCCATAAACAGGTCGTCGGCGGTGATGGGCAGGCCGGTCAGCGGGTCGGTGGCACCAATTTCGGCCAGTGTCCCGTCCACCGATTCGAGCCCATTCTGCGGATTCCGCGCCAGCGCCTGCGTGGCCTCATTGCCAAAGCGATCCAGGAAATAGGTGACAAACAGGAAACCCGCGCCGTAGTGCGGCGTGGTCGCGCTGGGATCGTTGGGCCAGTCATTCAGTTGCAGGTCGGGGTTGGAAACGTAAACCCAGTCGAAACCGCCTACGTTGTAACCGTTCAGAAAGGCAGCCAGTTCGGAGAAGCCCTCGTTGAGCCAGGACGACTCGTTGCGATCCAGATACCAGTGGATCATGTGTTGAAATTCGTGAGCCAGCACACCATAGGTGAACTCACTGTCCAGGGAGACGCTATCGGCGCTGAAGAGGAACATCTCGTGGGCGTTGGAGTACTCGTGCGCCAGCGGGTGGTACTCATCGGCGGAGGAATAATAGCCGGCAATTGAGAATCCCAGGCCGCGCGCAAAGAGGATGTAGATGTGCGGGTCGCCGTCCACACCAGGACTCCATTCGGACCCGAAGAAGGCGCGGTTGGTGGGATAGATTTTGTACTCGAAAGCCTCTGCAAGGTCTTCGAGTTCCCCCAAATTGAAACGGACACCGTCCTGAATCCAGAAATAAGCGTGATCAGTGACGTAATGCAATGTAGAGGTAACTTGGAAATTCTCGTTTGTATCTATGTTGGTGACCCAAAAGGTATCCTGCTCGCCCACTTGGCGCTGGGCGGCGGGCGGGGCGACCGTCTCAGGGATGTTGCACTTGCCCTCCAGGCGGCAGGCCAGGTCGCACAGGTCGTTCACCGGGACGAGGGTCTGTTGGAGGATACTCAGGGTATCGTCCGGCACGCTCTCGACCGGCGGGCGGGTCACCACGACAGTTGGGGTCGGCCCATTCGGCGTGAAGGGTGGCGGGAATAGGGTGGGCAATGGTCGGCTGAAACTGTACAGCGCGTAAGCCATCATGCTGAGGAGGATAATGCTGCAACAGCACAAAACAATCAGTAGTATGAGGATGAGGCCGACCAGAAAGGATGAGTGTTTTATGGGATTCCCTTCAAGTGGGTAATTAAACAAACGTGCCACGCACCCTTCGATGCTTTCGAGGTGCGCGGCGCGTTTTTATCTCTTTGCCTCTTTGGCCTTAAATTCCAAGCCATCTTCCTTGGCGTTGACGTTGGCAACCACCATAGTATCGCCGGGGATTTCGCCGCCGAGCAATTTGACCGAGAGCGGGCTTTCGACGTACTTCTGCAGGGCACGCTGCAAGGGACGGGCGCCAAACGCCGGGTCGTAACCGGTCTTGGCCAGCCACTTGCGGGCGGCTTCGGCCAATTCCACTTTGACGTTGAACTCGCTCAGCCGCTCGCGAATCTCTTTCATCTGCAGGTCAACGATTTGCTCCATCTGGTCTAGCATCAGCGGTGAGAACATGACGATCTCATCAATGCGGTTGAGGAACTCGGGCCGGAAGGTGCCCTTGAGCGCTTTTTTGATCTTCTCGTGGGCCTCGCGTTCCTCGTTATCTTCGGCGCGTGGAATGAAGCCTAGCGTGCCGCCCTTGCGCACGTACTCGGTGCCCAAGTTGCTGGTCATGATGAGAATGGTGTTACGGAAGTCCACCACGTTGCCCTGACCGTCGGTCATGCGCCCGTCGTCGAGGATTTGCAGCAGGGCATTCCAGACCTCGGGATGAGCCTTCTCGATCTCGTCGAACAACAGCACCCGGTACGGGCGGCGGCGGACCGCCTCCGTCAATTGTCCGCCCTCCTCGTAGCCAACGTAGCCCGGCGGCGCGCCGAACAGGCGGGACACCGTATGCTGTTCGCGGTACTCGGACATATCTATCCTGACGAGGGCATCCTCGTCATCGAACATGAACCAGGCCAGCGCCTTGGCCAGCTCGGTTTTCCCCACGCCCGAAGGACCGATGAAAATGAACGAGCCAATCGGCCGCGCCGGGTCTTTCATACCGGAGCGGGCGCGCCGGATGGCATCCGAGATGGCGTGGATGGCTTCATCCTGGCCGATGATGCGCTCGTGCAGGCGCTCTTCCATGTGCAGGAGTTTTTCAGCCTCGCTTTCCATCATCTGGCTGAGGGGGATACCTGTCCATTGGTGGACGACTTCTGCGATGTCATTCACATCCACCACCTCATCAATGTGGTGCTCGATTTCCCATTTTTCACGTTTTGTAGTGAAGTCCTGCTCGATACGCAGGCGCTCTGCTTTCTTCTGGGCAGCGCGCTCGTAATCGCGCTCCAGACCGGCCTGCTCCTCCTCGGCGCGAAGTTTTTCAATTTCGTTCTTTTGTTCCTTCAAGTCGGTCGGCAGGGAATAGAGCGCCACGCGCAGTTTGGCCGCAGACTCGTCCATCAGGTCAATCGCCTTGTCCGGCAGGTGCCGGTCGGTGACGTAACGGTCAGCCAGACGCGCCGCGGCCACCAGCGCCTCGTCTGCAAAGCGGACTTTATGGTGCGCCTCGTAGCGGTCGCGCAATCCCTGGAGCATTTTAATTGTGTCGTCCACACTCGGCTCTTCGACGTAGATGGGAGCGAAGCGGCGTTCGAGGGCGGCGTCTTTTTCGATGTGCTTGTGGTACTCGTCCAGCGTGGTCGCGCCGATGCACTGCAACTCACCGCGTGCCAGGGCTGGTTTGAGCATGTTGGAAGCGTCCATGGCGCCCTGCGCGGCCCCCGCGCCGATGACGGTATGCAATTCGTCAATCATCAGGATGACTTCGCCGGCCGCGCGCTGGACTTCCTCGATGGCCGATTTCAGGCGTTCCTCGAACTCGCCGCGGAACCTGGAACCGGCAATCATCGCCCCCAGGTCGAGCGCCACCACGCGCTTGCCAGACAGGATTTCCGGCACATCGTTTGAGGCGATTTTCTGCGCCAGACCTTCCACGATGGCCGTCTTGCCAACCCCGGCCTCGCCGATGAGCACCGGGTTGTTCTTGGTGCGGCGGGACAAAATCTGGATGAGGCGCAGGATCTCGGTATCCCGGCCGATCACCGGGTCGAGCTTGCCCTCACGAGCCAGTTGCGTCAGGTCACGCGAGTATTTCTCCAGGGTGCGGTAACGCGTCTCGGCCTGCGGGTCAGTGACGCGCTGTCCGCCGCGCATCTGCTGGATCGCTTCAAGGACCCGGTCGGTCGAAATGTACTCGTCTTTCAGGCGGTTGGCTTCCTCGTTCGCCAGGTCAATGATGCGCTTGACGCGCGGGGTGATGAAAATCTGTCCCGCCCCGCCGCCAAAGATGTTGGCCTTGGGCGTCATGCGCAAGGTCTGGTCGAGGCGCTCGGCCAGCGCCTGGGCGTTGATCTTGAGATTTTCGAGAATCTGGGGGATCACCCCGCCGGGCTGCTCGATGAGCGCCAGCAGGATGTGCTCGGTATCAATCTGGTTGTGGCCGTAGCGTTGGATGATCTCGGCGGCGCGCTGGGCGGCCTCCTGTGCTCTCTCGGTAAAGCGGTCAAATCGCATCATAGGGAAAATCCTTTCAGTCTACGGGAGCGATTATAACAAAGGCGGGCTTGGCGCTCTGCATGTTTTACGTAAGAATTGTGTTAATCCTGCTTTGATTGTACTAATTTACCACCAAAGTGCAAGTGAGAAATGGCTATAATATATGGCCTGGAATGAATAAGGCTATTAATCCGGGCTATAATATTGCACATGGCCGTCCTCACCACGTCCTTGTCCGCCCTCCCCCCCCAACTGCGCCCGCTCAACATCCTGCGCGACCTGCCCGCCGTAGCCAACCTGGTGGAGACCTGCTTCGCCAGCACTCTCGACGACGATGGCCGCCGTTACCTCCAGCAGATGCGCCGTTCCGGGAAGGACAATGCCTTCCTGCGCTGGGCCTCCCAGGTCGCAGATACCGCCTCCATGCCGCTCACTGGTTTTGTCTGGGAGGAGAACGGGGAAATCATCGGCAACGCCAGTCTCATCCCCTACCGGCGCAACCGGCGGAAATTTTACCTGATCGCCAACGTTGCCGTCCACCCCAACCAGCGGCGGCGCGGCATCGGGCGACTCCTGACCCAGGCCGCCATGCAGCAAGCCGGGCACAAGCACGCCGACGAGACCTGGCTCCACGTCCGCGACGACAACCCGGGGGCGATTGCCCTCTATGAGAACCTGGGCTTCCGCGAGCGCGCCCGCCGCGCCTCCTGGCGGTTGACCCTCGACCGGACCTCCCGTCCCGACTCGCCTTCACTGGAGATTTCCCGCCGCCGCAAGCGCGACTGGCCGCAGCAGGAGGAATACCTGCGCCGCCTCTACCCGGAAACCCTGGCCTGGTACCAGTCGGTCCCCTGGCCGTCCCTGCGCCCTGGCCTGGCCTACGTCCTCGAGCGCTTCCTGCTGGCGGACGAGACCCGCCACTGGACAGTGCGCGCCGGGAATGACCTGGCTGCGGCGCTCACCTGGCAGCCCATGCCCCCCAATTATCCTGACCGGCTGTGGGTCGCCGTCCCTCCCTCCGGTGCGGGCGAGTCCCCTTTAGGGGGCGAGGCCCTGCACGCCCTGCTCCTGCGCGCCCGCCGCGAACTCGCTTCCTGGCGCACGACGCTGGCCCTCGACTTCCCCGGCGGGGAATACACCGACGCCATCCAGTCGGCGGGGTTTCTCCTGCACCGCACCCTTCTCTGGATGCAGTTGGCTGAAACCCCGGAGAATGAAAACCGTAATTAAATCAGACAAATATTCAAAAGGAGTCCCCCATGAAACTAATCTTACGCTGGGCAATCAATGCCGTCGCCCTCTACGTTGCCGTCATCCTGCTGCCCAACTACATCACCTTTCAAGGCAACTGGGTGAATATCATCTGGCTGGCGCTCATCTTCGGCCTGGTCAATGCCCTCCTGCGCCCGCCTGCCAAGGCGCTATCCTGCCTGCTCATCCTCCTGACCCTCGGCCTGTTCACCTTCGTGATCAACGCCCTGCTCTTCGCCCTGACCGGCTGGCTCGGCTCGCAGTTCGGTGTCGGGTTCACCCTGGCCGATCCCTGGTTCTGGAGCGCCTTCCTCGGCTCACTGGTCACCACCGCCGTCAGTGTGGTGCTGAGTTTCTTCCTGAAGGACGAACTCAAGGGCCGCAAACGCCACAAGCGCAACTAATTCCCCCGCAATTACAACGCAAAAGGGACACAGCGACGCTGTGTCCCTACGTTTTTAATCCCGGCAATCCCCCCGCCGGACCCGCCGCCTGCGCCGCGCGGGCGATGGCCTGCGCCAGCGCCTCGGCCGCGTAGGCCCCCACGGCGCTCACGTCTGCACGCTTGCCGGTGGCGAGAGCAAAAATGGTATCCCCATCCAGCATGGTGTGCGCCGGGCGGATGGTGCGCGCCAGCCCGTCGTGCGCCATCTGCGCCATCTTGGTCGCCTCGGCTTTGCTGAACTTGACATTCGCCGCCACCACGCCGATGACCGTGCTGCGCCCCGCGGCCAGCCGCAGGATCTGCCGCCCGACAAATGTTTTCATAACCTGGATAGTATCGGCAAAGCGTTCTCCACCACCCAGGGAGAGCGGACCCACTTTCACCGGGCGCGCCCCGGCGATGATCTCGCCCGTTTTCGGGTCCAGCACGTCGCCAAAGGCGTTGACCGCAACAATGGCTCCCACCACCACCCCGCCGCCGATGGCAATGCTGGCCGTGCCGAGACCGGATTTCATCGCCCCGGCCATGCCGAAGATTTTCCCCACCGAAGCGCCCGTCCCTGCGCCGACGTTTCCCTCGGGGACCGGCCCGGGGCTCGCGGCGACCGCAGCCGCGTAACCCATGGCCGCGTCCGGGCGCACGTCGGCGCGGCCAACTGCCAGGTCGTACAGGATCGCCGCCGGGACGATGGGGACGCGCGCCGCGCCGGTATTGAAGCCAATCCCCTGCTCCTCCAGCCAGCGGACAACGCCCGAGGCAGAGTCCAGGCCAAAGGCCGAACCGCCCGCCAGGGTGATGGCGTGGACATTTTCCACCAGGTTTACGGGGTTGAGTAAATCCGTCTCACGCGTCCCCGGAGCCGAGCCGCGCACGTCCACCCCGCCGGTCGCGCCTTTCCGGCACAGCACCACGGTCACACCCGTCAGGGCTTCGTTGTCCTGGGCATGCCCAACTTCAATCCCTGGCACGTCGGTGATGGCATTGAATTTTTTCATATGCTATGAAGTGATTCAAACTTACGCTATCAACGTGAAATTTGTCATTCTGAGCCCCGCAGGGGCGACACTTGCACCTGCTGCAAGTGCAGGTGAGAATCTCCGCCCGCAGGGCGGGAGACCCTTCGCTTGCCCCTTCGCTACGCTCAGGGCTTCGGCTCAGGGTGACACGAAACGAAAAGGGATATCAATTCTATTTCAAATGCTTGACCAGTTCGAGGAACTCATCCCATTCTTCCCGGAAGAAGTGCAGGGTGACGTTATTGAGTTCGATGTGGAAGGTGGTCTCGCCGTCAGGTTCTTCGGCCTTCCAGGCGAGGTAATTCTCAGTCTCGGTGATCGTATCGGTGCGGGGTTCGTCCATCTTTGCCATAACTGCCTCCATTTGAAAGTTAATCCAATTATACGGACTTTACGGAGATTTTTTCCTTAACCTTTTTGGAACGACGACACGCCGCTTCCGGAATCCGGGCGCGGCGCGCGAGGACAAGGGTGAACTGCTATTTGGATTTTTTGCGGGCAGGCTTCGGGTCCGGACCGGAAGCCGGCTTCCTGCGGCGGAAGAGTTTCTTCACCCAGGCCGGGATGAACGGCGGCGGCGGATGGAGTTCCTCCTCCGGCGGCCAGGGGTCACGGTCGAGCATCTTGCGGACGATGTAAGTCCCCACCAGTTGCACTGTCGCCAGGATGGGCGCAGCGATGATGACGCCGATAACGCCGATCAGGTTGGCCGCCAGCAGGGCTGCGATGAGCACGAAGGCCGGGTGGACCTTGAGGGCGCTTGCCATGATGCGCGGGTTGATCAGGTTGTTGAAGACCTGGTCTATCAGGATCGCCACGATGATGATAATGGCCATATAGGCGAACGGGGAGAGGCCGAAAAAATTGTACGGTTGGAAGTATGTGACCAATCCCAACACCACCCAGTTGATGGCCGGGCCGACGTAGGGGATGAAGTTGGCAAAGCCGGTGATAATCGCCAGCACCAGGGCATAGCGCACGCCCAGGGCGCTCAAGAAGATCGCGTAGACGATGGACGTAAGGAAGAAGATGATGATCTGGCCGCGCAGGAAGGCGTTCCAGATGCTGCTCAGTTTTTCACCCATGCGGCGGATGTCGTCGGCGTAAACCGGGATGTTAACCTGGATGATACGGTCGCGCAGGCCGCCGCTTTCGAATAGGAAGAAATAGGAAACGATGAGGATAAAAACAATCCATCCGATGGTCGTTGCCGCGCTGGTAGCCAGCGACCCGACCACCGATCCGATCTGACCGAGGGCCGGTTCCACGTAGGTGAGCACCTGGTTGCCGATCAGTTCCCAATCGTACCCGGCAAAGTCGAGCTCAAAGGGTCCAAGCGAAAATTTCCAGTTGGAGACCTGCTCGATGTAAACAGGCAGGTTATCCACATTCTCCTGGATGGTGACGATCAGGTTCTGCACCTGCTGGACGAGTTCCACTCCCCCAAGGGTCAGCAAGGTGATCAGAATGGCAACGAAGATGAGATAGACCAGGCTGACTGCGAGTTTCCAGGAAAGCGGGGTTTTGCGGGTGATGAAAGCGATGACCGGGTGCAGCAGGTAGGCCACCACGAAGGCAAAGAGCACCGGGCCGAGCAGGCCGCGGAAGCGGATGATGAGCGCGCCCAAAATGACAATGACGGTCAGCGAGACGGTCAGTTTGGTGATGGCGCTCCAGCGCGGGGAATTGGCAGGGATAGGGGATTCGGTCATGGCAGGCTCCAGGTTCACCCACGATTTTACCGGTTTTTGGCCCAAATGCCAGCCCTGAAAGAAAAAACTGGGACAGGTTGCTGAGCCTGTCCCAATGTGGGCGTCACGGAAGGCGGGTGAAGATCATCACGAAGGGGTCGCCTGTCCCGCTCACTGACGTAATGGCGAGGGTGGTATCGGAGCAGGTGTAGGGTCCACTGCCGGGGGATGGGAAATCAATGGAGGTTGCCCCGGGGACCTCGACCACCTCCCCATCAACAACTGCCCGCCAGGTGGAGATTTCCCGGTCGCTCACGAGACCGGAGAATGTGATCACGCCGTCCTCGGCTGAGAACGTGCCGGTGGTCAGGAAGGCGGCATCCGCCTCCATGTAGCCGTCCGGAATCTCGATCCGCAAGGCAAAGCCTTCGGAGCCATAAGAGAAATCAGAACCGCTAAAGGCCATCAGGAAGGTTCCCACGGGGATGCTCATTCCGGGCACCGGGACGAGGGTTGCCAACATCAGGTTCAAGTCGGAGTTGGACATTTCCCAGTTGCCTTGCAGGCAGGCGACGCTGTTGCCGGTTCTGCCGGGCAGGCTGCAGGCGGAGAGGAGGAATACAAGCAGGAAGGTTACCGGTAAGATTCGTATTTTCATATCAAGTCCTTTCTAATTTCGATAAATATTGTCCTATTAATACTGGCGATATGGCTGGCTGTCAAGAGAAAGGGAATCAAAAACGGGCGGACAAAAGTCCGCCCGTGGGAGTGAAACCGGTTGCAGGTCAGGGAATGGTATTGCGCAGGCCGTCAATCAGGGTTTGCTTCTCGTCATCGGTGAGTTTGGCCTCAGGGTGCATCAGCAGATATTGGAAAGGCGGCATTTCGCCTTCCTGGAGGACTTCCATGAGCTCGTCAATATCCTGGCTGCCTCCCTGTGTCCATTCGGAGAAATTCATCTTCTGGCGTCCTTCCACGACGTCGCTGTAGATCAGCCAGGAGAACGGGGCGATGGTCGAATACCACGGCCAGACTGTCTCGTTGCTGTGGCAGTCGAAACAGGCGCGCTGCGCCAGGTCACGCGTGGCGGGGCTGTCCCAGTTCGGCTCGCTGACCACGGGCGGGTTGGTGTGGTCCTTGCCGATGGGCAGGGGTTGGATAACCAGGAACAGGACAATAAGAGCGGCGACTACGATAAGGATGGGACGACCAATCTTTTTCATAAATTCCTCCGTAAGGAAGTGCTGAAGCGATTATACGCCCAATTTTGATGCTATTTGTAGGGAGGGGTTGTGGAGGAATAAAAAAGGCGGATGGGGAGCACCCATCCGCCAGGTAAAGCGGCTTGCAGAGGAAAGGGCGGGAAACACCGCGTTCGTCGTGGGAGACGTTGGGCACAAGCCGGAGGGCTGTGCGCCCGTGTGGTTACCCGGTCTTGCCTCCTTGAGGTACTGCAATCATCGTTTCGACTGAAACCTCCTTTCCAGACTCATTCGAGTCTGAATTCATCATACAATGAAATTCTTGGAATTGCATTAAAAATAGCCTACGTATCCGCGATTCCAACCTTAAAGTTTTTGCTGGCCGGGCGTGTCGGCAGCGGCAAATATCATGGGTTAATTCTGTCCGCCCAACGGTGAACCGTCGGGCTCAAAGCCAAAGGACGCTAAAGCGCGCTGTGTTGAGCCCCGCATGGGCTTTTGCGTTGAGCCCGGACATTCATATCCAAGCAAATTGATGAAAGGCCAACATTTATCCACTCCCGGCATGCTCAGGGTATTGACAACATCCTCCCCCCCATCTACACTTGCATCATGCTTGCCAGAGTCCATTCGTGCGCAGTAACCGGATTAGACGGGGTGGTCGTCGAAGTGGAAGTGGACTACACCCAGGGCGTCCCCGGCATGACCGTGGTCGGCCTGCCGGACGCAGCCGTGCAGGAAAGCCGCGAACGGGTCCAGGCGGCGGTGCGGAATGCCGGCGTGCCCTACCCGCGCAAGCGGCTGGTGGTCAACCTGGCCCCGGCCTCGGTGCGCAAGGAAGGCCCATCCTACGACCTGCCCATCGCCGTGGGCGTGCTCATCTACACCGGCATGCTCCTGCCGCAGGCCGTCGAGGGGACGATGGTGGTGGGCGAACTTTCCCTGGATGGAAGCGTGCGCCACGCGCGCGGCGTCCTGCCGATGGCTGCCACCGCCCGCCAGAACGGATTCCAGCGCATCGTCGTCCCGGCGGTGGACGCCGCCGAAGCCGCGCTCATCCCGGATATCGAAGTCATCCCGGTCAATTCCCTCTCCCAACTCTACAACCATTTCACCGGGCGGCAGGTCATCCCGCCCCAGCCCAAGCCGGAGGCGGAGTACGTCCCGCCCGTGCCGCCGACCGATTTCAGCGAGATAAAAGGCCAGGAACACGTCAAACGCGCCCTCGAAGTGGCCGCGGCGGGCGGGCATAACGTGCTGATGATCGGCCCGCCCGGGGCGGGCAAGACCCTGCTGGCGCGCGCCCTGCCGGGCATCCTGCCGCAGATGTCCATAGATGAGGCGCTGGACGTGACCCGCGTCTACTCGGTGGCCGACCAGTTGCCGCCGGAGACGCCGCTCGTGCGCCTGCGACCATTCCGCGCCCCGCACCATACCATCAGCCACGCCGGGCTGGTCGGCGGCGGGAACTGGCC
>JACQYE010000074.1 GCA_016208355.1 Chloroflexota bacterium
AACCTTCGCTCGTGACCGCCATCGTGTTTGTCTCCACCATCCTGAGTCCCCTGACCCTCACACCATTGTTATACTTCCTAGGAAAGTAGGGAGAATGAACGCAAACGCAAATGACCTGTTCCGCCTTCACATCATTGTGACGGGACGCGTGCAAAACGTCGGCTTCCGCGCCTTCGTCCAGGAAGCTGCAACCCGGTTGGGACTGACCGGCTGGGTGCGCAACGTGGGCTACAACCAGGTGGAGGCCATGGCCGAGGGGCCGCGCCCGGCGCTCGAAAAATTTGCCGAAGCAGTCAAGACCGGACCGCGCGGTTCCCGCGTGGACGAGGCAAACGAAGAGTGGGGAACAGCAACCGGGGAATTCGCGAGTTTTTACGTCCGCTCCAGCCGGTAGCACACCTCCTCCAGGCTGGCAAGCCTGGTACGCAGTATAATCGCCCCATGACCAATCTTTTCGACCATGCCATGCAGCAACGCATGAAAGACGAAGCCCCCCTCGCCGCCCGGATGCGCCCGCGCACCCTCGACGAATACGTCGGCCAGGAACATATCGTTGGCCCCGGTAAACTCCTGCGCCGCGCCATAGAAGCTGACCGGCTCTTTTCGTCCATCATCCTGTGGGGGCCGCCCGGCACCGGCAAAACCACCCTGGCGCAGGTCATCGCCAACCGCACCCAGTCCCACTTCGAGACGCTTTCCGCCGTCCTGGCGGGCAAGGCTGAACTCAAGGATGTGATTGACGCCGCCCAGGAACGCCGCCGCCTGTACCAGAAAAAGACCACCCTTTTCGTGGACGAAGTCCACCGCTGGAACAAGGCCCAGCAGGACGCCCTCCTGCCACATGTCGAGAACGGCACTGTGCTGCTCGTCGGCGCCACCACCGAAAATCCCTACTTTGAAGTCATCGGCGCGCTGGTCTCGCGTTCGCGCGTCTTCCAACTGCTCCCCTTGACGGGTGAACAGACCGGTAAAATCCTGGACGCGGCCCTGGCTGACCCGGAACGCGGTTACGGCAACCGCCGCGTCGTCCTCGACCCGGATGCCCGGCTCCACTTAATTGACGTTTCCGGCGGCAACGCGCGTAACGCGTTGAACGCCCTCGAACTGGCGGTTGAGTCCACGCCCCCCGACCCTTCGACAGGCTCAGGGCAAGGCGGCGGCTCCATCCATGTCACACTGGAGGTGGCGCAGGAGTCCATCCAGCGCCGGGCCGTGCTCTACGACAAGGATGGCGACGCCCACTACGACACCATCTCGGCCTTCATCAAGTCCGTGCGCGGCTCGGACCCGGATGCCGCCCTCTACTGGCTGGCGAAGATGGTCTATGCCGGCGAGGACCCGCGCTTCATCCTGCGCCGTCTCATCATCCTGGCCGGGGAGGATATCGGCCTGGCCGACCCGCTGGGCATCGTGGTGGCGTCATCCGCCATGCAGGCCTTCACCTTCATCGGCCTGCCGGAAGGGATTTACCCGCTGGTGGAGGCCACGCTCTACCTCGCCACCGCGCCCAAGTCCAACAGCGCCGGGGCATACTTCAAAGCCTTCGAGCGCATCGAGCAGGAGGGCGTGGGCGACGTGCCGACGCACCTGAAAGACAACAGCCGCGACGCGGTCGCGCTCGGTCACGGCAAGGGATACGAATATCCCCACATGCAGGAAGGGCATTTCATCCCGCAGCAGTATCTCCCCAAGGAACTGCTCGGCACGTATTTCTATAAACCCTCCGAGCAAGGATACGAGGCCCAGGCCAAAGCCCGGCTGGAAATGTGGCGCGAAGCGCAGCGCAAAGCCCTCGGCATCGAACGCTGCGAGGACGTGCCCGAGTTAACGCAGGAACAAATAGACGCAATCAAGCGGAAGACCAAGTAAAACAAAAATCGGCGAGCAGTACACTCGCCGATTTTTATCCTGTAATTTACTCCGTCTGCGCTTTCGGTATTCCGACTGGATTTGCTTTGCCCCAGAGCCAGCCCAGAATTCCACCAGCAAGAACTGCACCAATACAAGCAGTGATTACCATCGCAGTCTCCGTGGTGGTCCATCTCGATCCACCAGAGGATATCCAAAGTTGGTAGATAATCGGCCCAATGGCAAATCCAAGACCGTATGCCAGCATACCCTTAAGCGCAAAGCGCCAGCAGGATTTCCACCCCCCAGCAGCAAGTCCCAGGCCGGCGCCGGTGAATAAACCGTCACTCATTGCAATAGCAGCCGTCCCAAGAACCAAGACGACATCGACATCTTGCCAGTTCCATTCATAAATGTAATTAAAAATGGGCGGGGCAATGACATTGCCAATAAGGTTTGCAACCACTCCTAATCCTGCTAAAAGAAAACAGGCACGCAGAGTGATTCGCGAACTGGCAGATACCGATAGGCAAAGCATCAGTCCAAGCAAGGCAAATGCCAAGCCATTATTCAATGCCGAGGGAATAACCATGTACAACTTGACGAGCGGTATTCCAATGTGTACTTTGTCCCACCAGTCCGGGAGGACCAGATACCACCTTCCAAAATAGGCAATTAGAAACCCAATTAATAGCCCCAACGCTCCCATTGCCGCAGAGCGGAACGGACGAATATCAAAACGTGTGTCTTTCATAGACCACCTCCTTCTCCATTGTGAAAAATGTTCGATCGCAAGGTTGATCGGAAAATCCAACATTTCGAAGAAAAGCAACTGCAAGAAGGCAAGCGTGCCGATACCTGCCGCGCCCTTCACGGCAGAGACAAAAACTCCCTGCATCTCCTCCCGAAACTCCGCCTGGAATTTTCTGGGATAAAGGTGCAGCAATCCGCCGTACATGCCCACCATCAGCCGCGGAAAGAAGGTCATATCTCTTCCCCGGCGGTCTGCTTCTGAACGACCGCCAGCAAGGAACACAGGCGCACTTTTTCGGCAGCCAGGATGCGCTGGCCGCGCTCTGTGAGGGCATAAGTCTTGCGTGGGCGGCCGGAGTCATCCGGTTCCGGGTCCTCACCCACCCGCGCGATCCAGTCATCCTCCAGCAACCGCTTCAAAGTGGTATAAAGTGTACTGACGGACAAGATGACACGGTTTTCACTCAACGCCTGCACTTCTTTCGCAATGGCGTATCCATGTTTAGGGCTTGGCGCAAGGCTGACCAGAATATAGAACGTTGTTTCCGATAAAGGGATAAAATCGTTTGGGTTTGCCGTTTCCATTCAATATCTCCAATACATCAATTGTTGATATATCATGCAATGATATATTACAACGCATTTTGCCAAAAGTCAAGTATCTGACTGACAGATCAGGGATTGTTGAGAACAATATCAACCTATGACTACCTTACTTCTTATTCGTCACGGCAAAAACGATTACCTGAAAAAAGGTATCCTGATTGGGAATACTCCAGGCGTCCACCTCAATCAACACGGGCACGAACAGGCTGCTGCGTTATGTGCGTCCTTGAAAGACATCCCTATCAAAGCCATCTACTCCAGCCCGCTGGAGCGCGCCATTGAGACCGCGTCGCCTTTAGCAAGTGTCCTTAGCCTGGAGATCGCCGTCCGTCCCGCGCTGGCAGATACGGATGTTGGCGAATGGGCCGGGCGAAAGGTCAAGGAATTGAAGAAACTTCCAGCTTGGAAGCAGGTGCAGGAAAAGCCGTCAGGGTTTATATTTCCGGGTGGAGAGTCATTCGTCGAACTGCAGAGGCGGTTGGTGGGCGCAATTGATGTCATAGCCGCCGCACACAAGAAAAATGACCTGGTGGCCATTTTCTTCCACGCCGACCCGATCAAACTTGTGCTGGCTCATTTCCTGGGACTACCGCTGGATAATTTCCAGCGTTTGAGCGTGGATACCGGTTCCGTGTCGGTGTTGGGGATTGGCAAATCCGGCGCGCGGCTGGCGGCGCTCAATCTCAAACCCCCGTTTGACTTACCACATCTGTAGGGGCACAGCGATGCTGTGCCCCTACTTTATTATCGCCGGATATTCCGATCGCCATCGCCCGGGCTGGCCGACATGCCCACCGGATGGTAACTCGGCTCAGGCTTGGGCGCTGGACGCCCGAGCGAGGGCAGAGGCCGGGTCGGGCGCGGCAGGCTGCGGGTCCCGGACGGGCGCTGCGCTGGTCGAGCGGATTCAGATATCCGTCGTTCAGCCATGCTGAAGAGGCGATCCCCCGCCATCGAGAATGTCCCGATGATAAGCACGCGGATGATCCAGACCATGATGGCAACGAATACCGGGATGACATTGGTCAACGTCTGTGGGCTGATGACGCCGGTCGAAACCGGGGTATGCGTGCGGACGGCCACCGCCACCCCCCACCAGGTGAGCAGGGCATTCATGGCGGCAGCCAGCAGCCAGGCGCCGAACAGGTACCAGACTTCTGCGGGTTCGTCGCGCCCCTGTTCGGGGGTGAAGAGACGGGCTATCCCGGCAAAGTCAATGCCGCAGAAAGCGATGGACAGGATTGTCGCCCAGCGGATGCCGGCAAAGCGCAGGTCGCGGCCGAGCAGGTCGGTCAGGGCGAAGTCGGTGGTGGAATAGTTGAAAATTTCAAAGGCAAGCAGAGCCAAGACAAGAATGCTGCCAAAGACGACGCCGCGCCGAAGTCCGGCTTTTCGCGTCAAGGATAAAAAGTTAAGGGGTGAACGGTTCACAAGTGCCTCCTTCCAAGAGACGAGCCCCGTGCGGGGAGATGGACATATTATAGAACAATTGTTCTATTTGTCAAGATAAAAAATACCCGTCGTTTCTGAACGCCGGGGGAAGTCTTGATACTGCGGGTCTATTTATTGAAACCAGGGTCCATGCTGGTGTAGAGAGCAACCTTGTTCCCGGTCAGGTCCTCGAAGATGCCGAACCAGCCGATGCCCTGGATCTCCATTTTCGGTGCGACCACCTTCGCACCAAGCGATTCGGCTTTTTTCAGGTCGGCTTCGATATCGTCGCTGTCTACGTAGATGAGAACCTCGCCCACCTTTACTGTTTCGCCGAGGGGATTAAAACCGCCGCCCGGACCCTCGGCCGGCTCCCACAGCATGTAGTCCATTTCCGGCACGGGCGTCATTTTCCAGCCGAAGAGTTCGCCGTAGAATTTCCCAGCCTCTTCGTGGTTGCGGGACGGGATTTCGATATGAACAATATTATGTTTGGTCATGGTTTGCTCCTCTCTTGAGTAGGATACATTTGATTATAGAACATTTTTTCTGTTTGTCAAGGATTTCGAAGTACCCTGCTCATATTTCAACGCGTTCACCGGGCTCATGGCCGCGGCGTGCAGGTAACCCGGGAATAGCATCAGGCTGAGGGTCAGCGTCGGAAACTTGGCGCAAGATGTTCCCCTATTCCACCAGGAAAAGATCCCTGACTATTTTGTCATGTTTTCCGGCAGGTGGAAAGGCGCGCATAAACGTCTCGGAGCCGCCCAGGAGGCGGTTGAAGAATCCCATCACACCGCGCCGCATCTGTCCCCCGCCCTGGCTGGAGTGGCAGGCGTTGGCCTGGTCCTTCTTATCCAGCACCGGCCGGATGTTGATGCGGGCATGGACGGGGAAATCCACCTCGGCAATCGAGGCCAGGTCAATATCGCCGTTGCGACCGAATTTGCGCGGGTCCTTGCCGAACAGCCGCAGGAAAAAGACTGCAATTTTCAGGAAGCTGTGTGGGATGGTATGAAAATACAATGCGCGCGGTCCAAACGGCGCGCCCGCTTCCGGGTGGAACGACGCGTCGTTGGCTTTCTCGAAGGCCAGCGTGGTCGCCTGCTGGATGTGGATGTGGTCGGGGTGATAGTAGCCGCCAATCGGGTCGAAGGTCAGGACAACCTCCGGTTTCAAATCACGAATGTAATTCACCACGCGCCCTGCCACTTCCTCGACCGGGTGCCCGATCTGCGCATCCGGGTGCTGATTCTCCACGGAACCCGGCATACCCGAATCGCGGTAGTCGAGGAAGAAAACACCCTTCAGGTCAAGGATGCCTGCCGCGCAGCGCAACTCGGCTTCGCGCATTTCCGCGACCGAAGCGTACCCTTTCAGGTGTTCCTCGTCCGCCGCGCCGACCTCGCCGCGCGTCGCGCAGACGAGATACACGTCCGCGCCGCGCGCGGCGTAGAGGGCGAGAGTTCCACCCATGCCGAAGGATTCGTCATCGGGATGGGCCAAAACAGCAAGTAGAGTTCGTTTATTCATCGTTAGTAAATCGGTAACCTCTTATCCACTTCATTCGCCCAGGCATTGATGCCCCCCTGCAAATTCTTCACCTTCCGGAACCCGGCGCTGACCAGCAATTCCAGCGCTCGCGTTGAACGTGATCCCATCTTGCAAAACAGCACGATTTCCTGAGCCGAGTCCAGTTCGGAGAGACGTCCCGCCAGTTCACCGAGCGGGATGTTCTGCGCGCCTTCGATGCTCGAAATCGCCAGTTCGTGGGGCTCGCGCACGTCAATCAGGCGAAAGGATTTGCCGCTTTCCAGTTGCGCCGCCAGTTCAACGGCGGAGATGTCCCACTCCTCCCCCGCAGAGCCTTCGTTGTGGACGATGCCTGGCACGCCGCAAAAATCGTCGTAGTCTATCAGCGCGGTCACTTCCGGGTGCGGACCGCAGACCTTGCAGTCCGGGTTCTTCTTCAGGGTAACATACTCGAATGACATATCGAGCGCATTGTAGAGCAGCAACCGCCCGGCCAGCGAGGAGCCAATCCCCAACAGCAACTTGATCGCTTCGGTGGCCTGGATCGTGCCGATCGTCCCCGGCAGGATTCCCAGCACCCCGGCGTCCGCGCAGGAAGGCACCAGCCCCGGCGGGGGCGGCTCGGGGAACAGGCAACGGTAACACGGTCCCACGCGGGCGTCGAAGACGCTGGCCTGCCCATCGAAGCGGAAGACCGCCCCGTAGACGTTCGGCTTGCCGGTCAGCACACACAGGTCGTTGGTCAGGTAACGGGTCGGGAAGTTGTCCGAGCCGTCAATGATGACCTCAAACGGTTCGGCTATCCGCATGGCGTTGGAAGAGGTGAAGGGTTCGTCGAATGTGTCCACGCGCACCGCAGGATTCAGGTCCCGCAGCCGCTGGCGGGCGGAGTCGACCTTACGCTTACCCACCGCTCCGGTCCCGTGCAGCACTTGGCGCTGGAGGTTGCTCGAGTCCACCACATCGTAGTCCACCAACCCGATGCGCCCCACCCCGGCCGCAGCCAGGTAAAGCGCCACCGGCGAGCCGAGACCTCCTGTCCCGATGATGAGCGCTGAGGCGGCTTTAAGTTTACGCTGGCCGTCCAGCCCCACTTCAGGGATGAGCAGGTGGCGGGAGTAGCGCAGGATTTCTTCGCGGGAGAGTTCGGGTAGCATGTCAACCGCCTGCAATGGAGGGGACGAGGTTGAGGATATCGTCGGGAGCAAGGGGAGTATCCAGCCCCTGCAAGTCTTTGACGTTTTGCGCCGACAGGAACAGATTAACGAAGGCACGCAAGGAGCCGTCGTCCTTGCAAAGATGCGGACGGAAATCCGGGAACTGCGTCAACATGTTTTCCAATGCCGCGCCGACGGTCTCGCCCTGTACTGGCACTTCCGCCTGACCCTTTACATAAGGGCGCAGGGGATTCGGGATGCGGATGAGGGGCATGGGCTTATTTTACCCCACTGGCAGTGAAATGCGGCGCATCCAGGGTACGCGTCGTGAATATTTGGCTATATCGTAAAATCCTGCCCTTCCCAGGCCTCTCCTTTGGGGGCGTGAATGTGCGGCTTCTGGACCTCGTGCCCGTCCACCCGATCCTCGAGCGCGTCCACCCGCTCGAGCAACTGCTTGAGCGTTACACCGACGATATCCGGCAGGGAGGTGTGATCCAAATCGGGAGCATCGGTAGGGCGGTGTGGCTGGGAGCGTCTGACGATTTGCCCCGGCACACCGACAACCACCGAATTAGGCGGCACAGACTTTACCACAACGGCGTTCGCCCCGATACGGCTGTCCTCACCGATGGTGATGGCGCCGAGGATCTTGGCTCCCGCGCCGACCACGACCCGGTCGCCGAGAGTGGGATGGCGCTTGCCCTTCTCCAGGCTGGTGCCCCCCAGAGTCACGCCGTGATAGAGGGTCACATCCGCGCCGATTTCAGCCGTTTCGCCGATCACCACACCCATGCCGTGGTCAATAAAAAATCCAGGACCGATAATCGCTCCAGGGTGTATCTCGATGCCGGTCAGTCCGCGCCCGATTTGCGAAAGCCAGCGGGCAAAAAACCTCACATCATGCTTCCACAGCCAATGTGAGATGCGGTGCACCCAGATGGCGTGCAAGCCGGAATAAACGAGAAACACTTCCAGCCGCGAGCGCGCCGCCGGGTCACGTTCGAGAACAGAGGAGATATCACGTTTCATCATGGTGAAATAACCCTTCAATCCGCGCAAAGGATGGACTACCGGATATGGTTGGATTGCTTCGGTTGCCATTCAGAATCTCCCTAGGGGTACAGCGTTGCTGTGCCCCTACAAAATATTAATCCGCGAGATGGGCAAACAACGCCGTGGACAGGTAGCGCTCACCGAAATCTGGG
Source organism: Chloroflexota bacterium (assembly GCA_016208355.1). GTDB lineage: Bacteria > Chloroflexota > Anaerolineae > Anaerolineales > Villigracilaceae > UBA877. The sequence continues at coordinate 8,537 of JACQYE010000074.1, forward strand.
AGGATGACCACAACCAGCTTCCCGGTATTTTCCTTGCGCCCGGCCACCTGCAGCGCGGCCCAGGCTGCCGCGCCGGCGGAGATACCCACCAGCAGGCCCTCTTCTTTCGCCATACGCCGGGCGGTTTCGAGTGCATCGTCATCCTTGACGCGGACAATCTCGTCAAAGATTTTCGTATTCAGCACATCCGGGACGAACCCCGCGCCGATACCTTGGATCTTTTGCGATCCCTTCACCCCGCCAGAGAGGACCGGCGAGGCGTCTGGTTCGACCGCCACCACCTTGAACGCAGGCTTGCGGCTCTTGAGCATTTCGCCTGCGCCGGTGATCGTCCCGCCAGTGCCAATACCCGCCACAAGGATATCCACTTTCCCGTCGGTATCGCTCCAGATTTCCTCGGCAGTCGTCTTGCGGTGAATTTCCGGGTTGGCCGGGTTCTTGAACTGCTGAGGCATAAAATACTTGTCCGGGTTGGAGGCGACCAGTTCCTCGGCCTTGCGGATGGCCCCGCCCATGCCGTCCGGGCCGGGGGTCAGGATGAGTTCCGCTCCATAGGCGCGCAATAACATGCGGCGTTCCTTGCTCATCGTCTCAGGCATAGTCAGGGTGCATTGGTATCCCTTGGACGCCGCGACCATCGCCAGAGCGATGCCGGTATTCCCGCTGGTCGGCTCGACGATGGTTTTACCCGGCGTCAGCGCGCCGGACCGTTCGGCGGCGTCAATCATGGAAAAACCGATGCGGTCTTTGACGCTGTGGGCCGGGTTGTAGAATTCCAGCTTGGCCGCGATCTCGGCCTTCGTCCCCTCCGCGATGCGGTTCAGGCGCACGAGCGGGGTATTGCCAATCAGTTCAGTGACGTTTGCAGCAATTTTCATATCGAAAAATCCTCCAATTCGAGTTGTTTGAAGAGAGTTTCAGCCTTGGTTACGCCATGATTGACATAACGCGGTTTGCCGTCAGCGGCGATGATAAAAGTGGTGGGAACGCTTACCACGCCCCACTCCTGAGCCACTTCGGGCCGGGCACTGGCGTCCACTTCGATGACCTGGAACCACTTCCCAAAATAGGTTTGGAGCCGCTCGATGGCCGGGCGTTGGACAGTTTTACATGGCGCGCAAGTTGGTGTGGTGAAATAGATAATCGCCGGCAGGCCGGGTTGATAGGACTCGAGCCGTCCGACCTTGCTGGAGGCCCGCAGGAGCGTGGCCTGGTTAATGAGCAAATACAGCATCACGGCCACGCCGGCAATGGTCGCTGCGATGAGAAGTCGTTCCAACATGTCAGTGTTCATCCGTCAACGCTTCGCTCGGACGTTTCCCCGGGAACGTCCCCGCCGGGGGCTGTTTCACGAAGCCCGGCAGGCCGACGCGTCCCAGCCAGTAATACACAAAACACCCGACGCAGAACCCGCCAAAGGCGTTGAGCGCGGCCAAGGCTGCCACAACCCACACCAAAGTCCAGCCCGCCGCGGGAGCACCGAGGAACAGGCACAGGGCTCCAGCCAGCATCACCGTCCCTCCAAAACCCTGGGCGAAGCGGTGCGGTTCCGGGTTGTCAAGCAAGATATGGGGCTTCACGATCCGCAGCGGACGCAAAAACAGCCGGTAGACGAAGCCAAAACCAGGGATTGCCAACAACGTGCCAATCAGCATCACTGCCGTGACAAACGCCGCCAGCCACGGAAGATTCAGTACATAAGCCAGGATATTCAACAACACAATGGTCACCTGGCTGACGGCCAGAGCGCTATGGTCAATTTTTTTCAAATCGTTCATTCTCGCCTTTAAAATCAAATGCCAACAGGTAAACAAAAAGACGGCGCGTGGCGCCTGCGAACCAATTACGCTCGCGGGGTCTCGCCTGCCGTCCTTTGCCTGTCGGCTTATTTTCTACAAAGGGACGGCGGCTAGAAGCCCCGCCCCAGACACATGCAATTGAACATTATCTGCTCCAGAATATTTATGACTAATTTGATAAGTATTATACCAAAAGGAGGTCGGCTGTCAAGAGGAAATTCAAGTTTAGTAAAACCGGCCCCTTTCGGAGGCCGGTTTCTGTTTGGGTTATCGCAGCAATTCTTCCGCCTTGGTATAAGCATCCAGCGCATCCTGTAGACGGTTGGCGCGCATATAGGCATCCCCCAATGTTTGCCACACGATAATGTCGACCGGGAAACGGTACAGGGCTTCACGCAAATCATGGATGGTTTCGTCCAACAGGCGGCCTTTCCTGATAAGTTTGGCATACTCCTTCATGGACTCGTCCAGGCGGTTGGACTCGAGCAATCCCTGTGCAGCCATGAGGAGCGCGGCATCCTTATCCTGCTCGGGGACGGGGGACAGGATACCAGTCCCTTTCGGGACACCCAACTGGGAGAATGGCGGCGCAGTAATTTCACCTGGCTCTTCAGTGATGGGAAGCGATTCTGCCTGGGGTTCAGGAGAAATCTCCATTTTTTCAGCCGGCAGCCATTCTTCCGGGGTAGTGGGAGCAGCCTGTTCCTCTGGTTTGACATCATCCATCGTCCAATCGGGAAGTTCATCTTCCGCCTGCGCTGGCCGGGGGGCAGGTCCTTCCGGGACAGGTGCGGCTGGCTGGCGAAGCCAATCCGGCAAGTCTGACCCTGCTCCAGCAGGTTGCTCTTCCGCAGAAGGGGCAGGTTGGATGGGTTTGCTTTCGAGGTCCTTCAACCAATCAGGAATCTCTTCCTCTGCAGAAGGAGATGGCTCTGGCGCGGGCGGCGCAGCAGGGAGTTCCTCCGAACCGCCGGTCTCATTCAGATTCTTCAACCAGGTTGTTATGGTAATGTCCTCTTCTGCAGAGGCGGGAGGCTGTTCCTCGAGGGCGGCTTCCAGCGGGACATCCTCGAGTGAGGCTGCCAGGGCTTCCGGCAAAATGACCGGCTCTTCGGCCGCCATTTCCGGGGGAGAATTTAGGATTTCCGTTTCCGGCTCCGCCTGGCTTGCTGGAGCCGGTTTGGGTTCCTGGGCGGTCTTTTGCAGCCAATCAGGCATAACCTCGGAGCGTTCCTCGGGTTTCGATAGCAGTTCTTCTGCCTTGGCACCCTGTTTGGCTGCCAGACCTTCCAGCCAGGCCATGGTGTCGTCTTCGATGCCGAGGGGCTTTGCAGTCCCCGCCTCGGGACTGGCCGGTGGAGGTGTCTCCTCTGGGAAAGATTCTTCGGTGACATGAAACGCACTACGCAGATCAGGCAAAGGCTTTGTTTCGACCGGCACAGGGCCCGGCTTTTCCAGAATGGGCGGTTCGCCCGCCTCAGCCGGTTGCGGTTCCGAGGCTGGCGGCTGCGCGTCGGTGAGGGGATGTTTTTCGGCAGTCTTCTCCAGCCAATCCGGCAGTTCTTCGGAGCGTTCTTCAGGGTTGGTCAAAAATTCTTCCGGCTCCGCGCCCTGTTTGGCTGCCGACCCCTTCAGCACGGCCACGGTGTCATCTTCGATACCTGCCCGCTGGGCATCTCCCATTTCCGCCGGGGCCACAGTGTCATCTTCGATGGCTGCCCGTTGGGCGTCTCCCATTTCCGCCGGGGCAGACGAGGCAAACTCAGGCTCAGGAGGCAGGTCTATCGGGACTTCTGGAGCGGGTTCCACTTCAGTTACTGGCAATGGGGCAAAGGATACCGGTTCAGTTGGTTTTTCTTCTGCAAGGTGCTCACTCTCCGCCTCGCCCACGGTTGACGCCTCGCCTGCCGCCGCGCCGAGGCTGGTCAGCCAATTGGGGAAGTCACCGCCCTCGACTGGAGCAGGCTCATCTGCAGGTTTTTCAGCGCCGGAAAGTTCGGGCGGGACCTGCGATTTCAACCAATCGGGCATTTCGCCCTTCGCAATCCCTTCCGCGGGAGACTCCTCGCTGAGACCCATCCCTCCTTCAGGAGATTGTTCATTCGATGATTCATTCCAGCCGGCGGTGCGCAGGAAATCGGGGATGGCTTCGCCTTCCTGGGCAGGCCCGGCTTCGGGTCCGGAGACAGGCGACGCTGGCACAGCCGGAGATTCTGCCTGTCCGCCGGTCAGCCAGGCTGGCTGCGAATCGGAGCGTTTGTCTTCACTCAACTTGACTCCCAGCGAAGCGGCCCAGGTGGGTTGAGAGGGCGTAACCTGTTTGCCAGGCTGATATTCCAGCTTTTCGAGGTTGACCGCGGCATCGGCCACCTGGTCGGAGGCAAAAACCGAGCCGGTAACGAAAGACGAATAGGGGTCCAGCAGGCGCAGGCGCTGGCGATAAACCTGCGTATTCTCAGCGCGGGCTGTGCCGGGGAGAACTTCCACGAGGATGCGCAGGGCATCCAGGCAATAGGGATATTTCTTCAGCAACTGAGCGGCCATTTCAGCCGCTTCCACTTTTTGCCCAACCCTGAGATAGGCGCGCGCCAGCATGACTTGCAAATCAGGACGGTTCGGGTCGTCAGTTAAAACTGCCCGGATTTCAGCAATCGCCTGGTTAAAAAGTTCCCCCTGGGCATACATATTCGCCAGGGCGTCGCGGCTCAAACGGATCTTGGGCGGTTCCACGCCATCCCGCCGCCCATACAGGCGGCGTAATTCCCCCTGGATGGCAGGATTCGATGGCTGCACCTCAAATGCGCGTTCCATATGCCAGATGGCCTCATCCAGCTTGCCCTCATCGTCGCGAATGATACTCATGCCCACATGGGCAACAAAATCATCCGGAACTGCGTTTAAAACCCTTTGGAAAATATCGGTGGCGTCTGTGAATTGACGGCCTTCCAGAAAAACCTTCCCAATCAACCGATAAGTCTCGATGTGCATCGAGAAAGTTTTGAGAATGTGCTGACAATGAGCGACGGCCTCATTCAGTTGTCCGCCCTCAATCAATCCTTCAATTTCGCGGTTGTATACACGCAGGGATATTTTGGCCATGGCATACTCCTGCTTCAATTATGCACTAAACCAATGGATTGCGCAATCTATTTTATGAGAAGAAACCTTTCCCCCAAAATACCCCTGGTTGACGATAACATTCTGGGCATTGGTAGTCTGTTACTCGTAAAATAACGGCAGCGGAGCCACAGGCTTTTCGCTCCACCCGAAAGCCGCCAGGGCAGCCTCCCGGGCTTCGGCCTGCTCACGGGTGTCATTGGCGTGAACGGTGAACAAAGGTTGCCCGCGTTCGACAAAATCCCCAACCTTGTGATGGATGACAAGACCCACAGCATAATCAATTTGGTCGTCTTTCCTGGAACGCCCGGCGCCAAGAGCCACAGCTGCCTCGCCCACAAGGCGGGCATGGACCTGGGAAATGTTCCCACTCCGATTGGCAGTCACCACTTCCACGAACTTCGCCCGGGGGAGTTTCTCCGGGTCGTCCACGTAAGCCACATCCCCGCCCTGGGCGCGGACGAGGAGGCGGAACTTCTCGAACGCCGCGCCCGAAGCGATGGCCTCCTCCGCCATGCGGCGGGCAGAGGCGAGGTCGGCGGCGCGGCGCCCAACCACAAGCATGTGAGCAGCCACATGGAGGCAATGTTCGCGGAAATCCAGCGGGCCGCCTCCATGCAGAGTGTCAATGGCTTCGCGCACTTCCAGCGCATTGCCAACAGCATGGCCGAGGGGTTGGTTCATATCCGAGAGCAGGGCAATCACTTCCCGGCCGGCGAGTTTACCGATATCCATCATCAAGCGGGCAAGCGTACGAGCCTCATCGAGAGTCTGCATGAACGCGCCCAGGCCAACTTTAACGTCCAGCACGATGGCCTGCGCCCCGGCCGCAATCTTCTTGCTCATAATGGACGAAGCAATCAGCGGCATGGACTGCACCGTGCCGGTCACGTCGCGCAGGGCATATAGTTTTCCGTCAGCAGGCGCCAGGTCCAGGCTTTGGCCGGTGAGCACGATACCGGCCTCTTTCAATTGTTGTTTGAATTCTTCAGTTGATAAATCGCAGCGATAGCCAGGAATGGATTCGATCTTATCCAGCGTGCCTCCGCTGAATCCCAGTCCGCGCCCCGACATCTTGCCAACCGGCAGTCCGCAGGCCGCAGCAACAGGCAGCACGACAAAAGTGGTTTTATCCCCCACCCCACCCGAGGAGTGTTTATCCACGGCAATATCCACCACACCCGAAAGGTCGAGGATGGCGCCGGAATGAGCCATTGCCAGGGTCAGGTCGGTGGTCTCGCGGGGAGTCATCCCGTTCAGAAGCACCGCCATTGCCCAGGCTGCCGCCTGATAATCAAGAATCTCGCCGCGCGTGAATCCGTCAACAAAGAACTGGATTTCCTCGCGGGCAAGTTCCTGCTTTTCACGTTTCTTGATGATGATGTCGACTGCGCGCATACTGGCTCCTTCCCCCATATTGTATACCATTTCACGATTGTCTGACAACTTTTTGCCCCTCGGGCGTATCCTGCACCAACCAGCCCAGTACGAGAATCTGCTGGCGGATGGAATCGGATGCCGCCCAGTCTTTGCGCTGACGCGCCTCCTGCCGTGTACGGACAAGTTCCAGAATATCCTCAGGCACGGGGTCCTGACCCTGCGTCTGCTCCGCGCAAATGGCCATTTCCCAGACCGAAGCGGGGATGCCTTCCCCGGCTTCTTCCGGGCAGTACCATTCCCCCAATTCGCCCATCGGAAAGGTTGTACCGGCTGAAAATATCTCCGGGTCGCATTCCCGCAAGAGCGTGACCGAACTGACGCCGGAGACAATACATATCCCCGCGGAAATGTCAACGACCAGACCGGTATGTTCGTCCAGGCCAATGGTCGTCCGGCCGGGAGGGAGTTGGGCGCACCAGTGAGCAAAGCGCTCCATGCCGATGAAACAACGGCTGGTATCCACATCTGCGCCGCCATCCGTGTTGTTCCAGTGCGGCACAAAGGACAAGGGCAGGCGGAAATCCGTAAACAGGTCCAGGCCGGGTGGGGCAGAGATCTCCTCCCCGACTTTGTAAATCTCGTAGACGGGTAACACATGCGCTCCGACAGCGATCGTCGCCGCGCTGGCGAAGACCAACGCTGCCCCCAGCCGGTGGCGGGCGCGGACGATATCCCAGGCCAGCGAGCCGCGCAACTGGCGGGCGGCATACGTTGGCGACCCGGCCCCCATGAAAATCAAGTTTGCGGCGAGAAGCGGTTTCAGGACCTCCGGATCTTCCGGGCTGAATGGCGTGTTGCGCTTGCGCGCCGGGACGATTTCGATAACGGGCTGGTAGTTTTGCAAGCGCACTTTGAGGAAGTCAGCAACGCGCCCCGCAACCTGGGGGGAATTCAACTCGAACCCGGCAGGCGTTTCCAAAATGGCAATCTGCAGGGGGCGCGGCAGGCGCTGGGCAATGGATTCAAAGATCCGGCCTCCTGACAGGGAAGTCTCTCCGGAACCAAGCAAGGTAATGGGGCCAAAAGTGGTGCGCAGGGTTAATCCTCCAGTAATTTTCGGACCGTCTTCCACACTTCATCGAACATCTCAGTGGTCAATCGCCCCGTCTGGGTATTCTGGCGGCTGGGATGGTACGAGCAGACCAGCCAACGTCCGCCGGGGATTTCGTGGACGGCATTGTGCGCAAACGATAGCGCTTTATTTTGGATTGAAATCGTCCGCATTATACTCTCAAACGCAATCCGCCCAAGCGCCACGAAGATTTTTGGCTGGATGATCTCAATCTCGCGTTCGAGATAAGGCTGGCAGTTTTTCATCTCCTCCGGCGCGGGTTTGTTATCCGGCGGGGCGCAGCGGCAAACGGGGGCGGTGTAGAGATTGGTCAGGGTCAGCCCGTCCTCGCGGGAGTTCGAATTTGGCTGGGAGGCAAAACCGGCGCGGAACAAGGCTGGATAGAGAAAGTCACCCGAGGCGTCGCCGGTGAACTGACGTCCAGTGCGATTCGAACCGTGCGCGCCGGGAGCCAGGCCAACGACAAAGACGCGCGCCTGCGGGTCGCCAAAACCCGGGACGGGTTTACCCCAGTATTCCTGGCCCTGGTAGGCGCGGCGTTTCTCACGCGCCACTTTCTCCCGCCACGCGACCAGCCGCGGGCAAAGGCGGCAGGCCAGGAGTTCGGTGTTGATTTCGTCGAGGGTCATAGGATCAGCATTGCATCGCCGAACGAGTAGAAGCGGTAACCTTCCCGTTTGGCGTTTTCATAGGCATCCAAAATCGCCTCCCGCCCGGCAAAGGCGCTGACCAGCATCAGGAGCGTGGATTTCGGCAGGTGGAAATTCGTCACCATGCAGTCCACGAGTTGGAACTGGTAACCCGGCACGATGAATAAGTTGGTGTCTCCGGTGTAGGGAAAAATTGACGATGGACGATGGACGACATCGTACCCGAAGGGTATTTGCGATTGTCGTGCAACACTCTCGAGAGTTCGAACAGAAGTTGTGCCGACCGCAATAATCCTGCCGCCGGATTGACGAGCCTTGTTGATAGCATCGGCCGTCTCTTGCGGCAAGTCACACCACTCGGTATGGATTTTATGCTCAGCCGGGTCATCCTCCGTCACCGGGGCAAAGGTGTCCAAGCCGACATGCAGGGTGACGTAGGCCAAACCAATGCCTTGTTCCTGTAACTCATCCAGCAGGCGCGGCGTAAAGTGCAGACCGGCGGTCGGCGCGGCGGCAGAGCCGGGGTCACGCGCGTAGACAGTCTGATATCGCTCCGGGTCGGACAGGTTTTCGTGGATATATGGCGGGAGCGGGACATGGCCGACTTTCGGGAAATACGGCTCGATGGGTTCGGCAAAGCGGACGCGGCGGCGGGAGCCGTCCAGCGCATCCACGACCAGGACCTCGGGGCCACCCTCCACCTGCAGGTGTCTGCCAGCCCCCAGCCCTTTCCCACCGACCAGGCACTCCCAGGTCAACAGGTCCTCCCGCCGCAGGAGCAGGAGTTCGACACGGCCGCCAGTCGGTTTGTGGGCAAAGATGCGGGCAGGAATAACCCTCGTCTGATTCAAAACGAGCAAGTCACCGGGTTTGAGATACCTGCCAATATCACGGAATACAGAGTGTTCCAGTGTTCCGGTGTCACGTTTCAAGACCAACAGACGTGAGGAGTCGCGCGGCTCGATGGGAGTCTGGGCGATGCAGGCGGGGGGCAGGGAATAATCAAAATCCGAAGTTTTCATGTCCTGCGTTGACGAGCCGCTTCGTAGAGCAGGATGGACGCGGCGCAGGCAATATTCAACGAACTGGCATAACCGCCCATCGGGATGTTAACCATTACATCAGCGAGCGACTGGTAGGCATCGCTCAATCCGTTGGTCTCGTTGCCCACCAGCAGCACAGTTGGCAAAGTAAAGTCGTGCTCGTGGATGGGGATTTTTGCCTTCGCACTCGTGCCGACCACACGCAACCCGCCGAAACGCTGCTTCAGTCCATCCAGCCAGGGGCTGAGTTCCTTGTGCGATGGCAAGCGGACAGAGGGGACGCAAAAGAAGGAACCTGTGGTCGCCCGGATGGTCTCCGGGTCGTGCAGGTCGGCGGCGTGACCGGTGACGACCAGTCCGTCTACACCCAGGGCATCGCAGGAGCGGAGGATGGCACCGAGATTGCCGGGGCTGGCAGGACGATCCAGGACGACCACGAGCATGTCCTCCCGCAGCGGGATGCGGGACAAGTCGTCAGCGGGCATCCCCACCAGGGCGATCAATTCCGAAGCATCTTCCTTGTCGCTCAACTTCTCCATCAGGCGGAGCGGCAGTTCGAAATGCTTTTTCGCCCCGGATTTCTGGATGATTCCCTCGGCCCAATCCGACAGACGTTTTTCCCGCGAAAATACCAGGGCGTTGATCTCCCACTCGTTCTCCACCGCCTGCGTGACGGCTCGCACGCCTTCGACGAAAAACTCATTGGCGCGGTTCCTTTTTGTCCGGTTGCGACGGAGGGTTTCGATGGTTTGGAAATCAGAGTCTTCGGTGAAAATTTCTATGGGATTTTGCATATAAGTAAAAGGCTGACACCGTCCGCCCCTACAATAATTTCGGCTGCAGCTCCTCGTTATACTCCACCCCCAGGTGCTCATAGGCCGCCTTCGTCGCCACGCGTCCCTGCGGGGTGCGGTCGAGGAAACCCAGTTGCAGGAGGTACGGCTCGACCACATCCATGATGGTCTCCGGCTCTTCGCTGATGGCGGCGGCAATCGTGTTCAATCCTACCGGACCGCCGTTGTATTTGTTGATGACGGTCTTCAACACGCGGCGGTCC
>JACQYE010000075.1:0-4205 GCA_016208355.1 Chloroflexota bacterium
AGCAAGGTATACGGGCGAGCGTCGGGCTTGGACTGGCGGCGGTGGCGGTCAGCGGCCAGCAGGGCGGCCTCGATCTCCGCGTCGGTCAGGACCTCGGGGATGGGGCTGAGCACCGAGCGCTGGACGACTTTCTCACCCGGGTCGGCGACCAGCACCCCGCCCTTCTGCAACCAGCGGAAGAAGGATTTGACCGAGGTGGCGCGCCGCGCCAGGCTTTTGGGCGAACAGGGGACGCCGCGTTCGTGTTCCAGCCAGCGCAGGAAGTTATTCAGGTCTGCGGTGGTGACGGCTCCCAGCGTCCGGTCGGGGGGCAGGAACTGGGCCAGCAGGCGGGCGTCGGAGAGGAAGGCTTTGACAGTATTGGGGGAACGGCCCTGGTCGTAGAGGAACATTTCCCAGGCTTTGAGCGCCGGGGCCAGGCCGGTTTGGGCGGTCAGATGGGCTTCAGTCATGGGAACCTCCTAAATGGGACGCGGATTTACGCGCAAGAATGCAGACGAATGGTATTTCCTGCGTATAGTTTAGCGTAAAGGAGGGGGGATGTCAAATGGGGATACGATAGGGTGTTGTTAAAGTCGCAGAAGGAGATCTAGGGCTTGGTCTGGTTGGGCATTGAAATAACGTCGGGCCGCAGGGATGGTACGGTACTTTTTCTTTGCGAGCAGGATACCGAGAATCAGGTTGTTGATGCAAGCCATGGCATGCCCGGTATGTCCTTTCGTCATACGGGTGTAGTCTTCTCTCAGGGTAACATCACGGCGATAATGCAAGCCGTTTTCGATACCCCAATAGGAACGGGTTTTGTTGAGTAGTTGGGAGGGAGTGATTTCATCCCGCCTCAGGCTTGTAAAGCCATATTCGATATTTCCCTGAACTTCACCCGTTTTGAGCGAAATGAAGCGGCGTTCCAATTTGAAAACTTGTTCCAGATAAGGCCAATCCAAAAAATCTTTGAGCTGGCTGCTCACGGTGATAGTACGTGTTTCCAGCCGCCCATGACCCTTGTTGGTTTGTTGAGCCGTCTCGAAATCTTTAGGTGGGAAGTTCATCCCGGGAATAGGTTGCACATCCGGCTCGAACCACAAACGGATATTCTCTTCCATCTGGGGCTGATTGCCCTTTGCAAGCCAGATGTATTCACCTCCCTTCTCTACAATCTGAATGGCATCGTCCAAACCCAGCACCACCGGCCCAAAAACGGCAAACGCAGCCACCAACATATTCAGAAACTCTCGACTGCTTCACGACTGGACCAGACCGCACGATTGAGAACCCGATGGAAATTCTGAAAGTTCTTCTCGGTGCTCAAACCCATAATGCGCAGAATGGCAGTCACCGTCCGTTGCCCGGGAGCAAGGATCGCACCTATCAAAAGAATTTGCACACGCTGCCAGATATGCTTGGAAAAAAGTCCGGCAAAGGCCGTGAGGGTCGTGGTATATTCGCTTGGCAAGGTAGGCTTGGTCCTTTCTCTTGGCCGAATAAGGCTATAGCTTACCTTGCATTTTATTAATGTGCAAATGGATAAAGCCTAGCTAAGGGGAACGGAGCAAAGCCAAAGGCCTGAGGCAGAAAGCTCCTCAGGCCTTTTTGATTCAGCAGTTTGGATTAATGCAGTTTTGCTATCCCAAATGCATCGGCATGATAACGTGCAGGAAGTCGTCGTCTCCCACCGGGCGGATGACGCCCGGCGCGTTCTGGGCGGAGGTCTCCAGCGCCACGTTCGGGGTCTTGACCACTTCCAGCACCTCGCGCAGGTACTTGACGTTGAAGGCGATCAGCAGGCCGATGCCCTCGATGGTCGCGGCGACGATGGTCTCGTTCGAGCCGGTCTCCTCGGACTGGGCCGAGATTTCCACCGCGCCGGGTTCCAGGTCGCCGGAGGACTTGATGTCGAGGCGGGCCACGTTCGAGCCTTCGCGGGCGAAGATTTCTGCCTGTTTGCAGGCCTTGAGCAGGGCCGGGGTGGAGAGGATGGTGCGGGACTTGTACGAACGCGGGATGATCTGTTGGTAGTCGGGGAAGGTGCCGTCAATCAACTGTGAGACGACCTCCACTTCCTTCATACGGAAGATGACCTGTCCGCGGCCCTTGGGCATGACCATCGAGATCATCTCGTTGCCGTCGGTGGCGACGCGCGCCAGTTCGCTCAGGGCGCGCGCCGGGATGATGACCGAGACCGGCTGGGCGGCGGGCTGGCTGAGGGTCCCTTTGCGCACCGACAGGCGGAACCCGTCGGCGGCGGCCATGGTGATGGCATCCTTATCCACCGTCACCAGTACGCCCATCAACACCGGGCGGGCTTCGTCCACCGAGGCGGCCATCGCCACCTGGGCGATCATATCCTTGAAATCAGCCACGTTGAGCAGGATGGCCCCGTCCATTTCCGGGACGGGCAGGGGAGGGAACTCCGCCGCGTCGATGCACTTGATGTCGGTGTTCGACGACCCGGCGCGCACGTTCAGCGTCTGGGTCTGGAGGTTCAGGTTCAGGTTTACCTGTTCGGCGGGCAGGGTGCTCACCAGGTCCACAAAGGTGCGCGCCGGGACGGTGGTGGAGCCTTCCACCTCGATCTTGGCGCCGATCCAGCAGGTGATGCCGAGTTCGAGGTTGGTGGCCGAGAGGCGCAGGCGGCCCTCGTCGGTGGCGACCAATACGTTCGACAGCACCGGCAGGGTGCTGCGCGGCGAAACCGCCCGGGAAACGACGGCCAATCCGTGTGCGAGGCTTTCCTGTAAGACGGTTACTTTCATCGCTCGGTCCTCTCCTTCGTCTTTACTTGTATCGAATGAAGTATATCCTGAACGGTACAAAGTGAAAAGACGGTTAATACATGAACGCCGAAACCAGGCTGCCAATGATGGAAACCAGGATGGGCAGCCCGAAGAGGGCGGCGACGATATAGAGCGCAATCTGCCAGCCGGGTGTGCCGCCCTGGCGGACGTCCTGCCCCTCTGCCAGTTGACGGAGCGCCTGCGCCGCCTGGTTGACCGGCAGCCGCGCGGCTTGCCCCACGACGATCCAGCCTTCCACCGCGCGAAGTAGTCCCGGTTCCGGCACGGGGCGCGGGACCACGAGCCTGCTCCCGTCATATTTGCCGAGCCACTTCCGCAGTGAATCGGGCGGGGCGAGCGCCATGTCCGAGGGCAGGACCACGGCGCGGGGTTTTACCGACGCCTCCACCGGCTGGCTGACGGGTTGGAGCGCGGCGGGCAGGCGCGGGGTCGCTTTTTGGACCGCCGCCAGCAGCGCGGGGCCAAAGCCGTCGCCGGGGTCGAAGATGAGCACCGGGAAGGCGGCGTGTTTCTCGCTCAAGGCGCTGGCGGCAAGTCTGTTATCCCGGCCAAGAGTCAGGCCATGATAGACGCCCAGCCCGACGAACAGGAATAACAATTTGAGGGTGGTCAGGACATCCCGTACCAGGCCATAGGTGTCGCCGCCAAAGAGGGCGCGCAGGAGGGTATTGAGCAGGGCCACGGCGGTGACCATCCCGCCGATGACGCCTGCAAACAGCGCCAGGTAGAGGTAGATCTTGCGAGTGATGGAGCGCCGGGCGTGGTCGCCAGCGTCGCCGTGGACGAGCGCTTCGGCCTGCATGGGACGCCACGTCAGCAGCCAGAGCGGCAGGCCAATGAGCAGGAGGGCCAGGGCGGCCGTCAACTGCCCGAGGCTCTGATCGCCCCAGAATGCCCGTATGAGGGCCATATCCACCACGAAATACAGCAGCATGGCCAGGCCGATAAAGGTGACGGTCAACCCAAGGGCGGAGAGGATGTAGAAATAGACGCGGCGCATCCCGGAGCGGCGCGGGGTGTCCGTCACTTCGGACATGGCGCGGTCCAGCCAGTGCCCGTAATACAGCCAGATGCCCAGGAAGGGGATGCAGGCCGCCAGCGGGCCATCTATCGCCCCGACAAAACTCTGGAAGGAAGTAATATTACCAAAAACGAGACGCAGGAGGCTATCCACGATCACCCCGCCTGTGGACAAGGTGACAATGACGCCAGTCAGCGACAGGAGGTAGAGCAACCCCAGCCGCAGGAGCGACTCGCGCTCACCCGGCTCGGAAAGCGATTTTTGCAGGGTCAGCCAGGCATACGCCCAAACCGGCGCGCCGACCAGCGTCACGACCATGCCGTTGACGGCCCAGTAACGTTGGATGTCTGCGCTCATTGGGCCGGTGATGAGACTCAGCAGGAAGCTCA
>JACQYE010000075.1:4223-7510 GCA_016208355.1 Chloroflexota bacterium
GACTCAGCAGGAAGCTCAGGATCTGGTCGAGCCCGGAAACGGTCAGCCCCAGGCCGTAGAGCGCCCAGATCCAGCGATAGATGCGGCGCAGGTTGGCAAAACTCTCCCGCGGCTCGACGACCTTCCAGTCGGCGCGAAGGACGGTGAAGAAGTAGGCCGCCACCAGCAGGTTCATCACGATGGCGATGACGTTGTCGCTCCAGATTTGCTGCCCGCCCACGAAGGCGCGCGAACTCGAGAGTCGCATCCCGATCAGGATAGGCCGGTTGACCAGCGCCAGGGTATTTTGCACCACCGGGATGAGCGTGCTGAGCAGAACGCCATAAAGAAAGGCGGCGCGGATTCCCGAGGCGCGCTCGTCCGTCTCGCGGCGGGCGAAACGCTGGGCCATCAGCCAGTGGAAGCCGAAGACCGGCACGCCCACCAGCACCAACGCCAGGGCCTGGGCGAGTTGGAACGCGCCGGCCTGGAAAACCTGCAAAGACGAAAGGATGGAACGCGCCAGCCCGACCAACCCCCACAGGACGATCTCCAGGCTGATCAGGGCAACGGCATAAAAATAAAGACGACGGACGGTACGCATGGGACCTCCGAATTATTCAAATCTTCCCTGCGCCAGGGACGGCGCAGGCTTGGTTGCCGGGGAAAACCTCCCGGATGGCAGAGAATACACAGGACCCTCCTGTCGGTTACGGCTTCGACGGGTCGTATGGCACCTGGTACCAGTCGTAACTCCAGTAAGGGTACGGCATGTACGAGATTTTCCATTCCCCGTTTTGCCGGACGAGGGCGGCGTGGTCCTGGCTGGTCCAGCCGCTGTCGAACGGTCCGCTGGACAGGTAGTGGATGGTCACGATGACCCAGGCTTCGTCGCTGTCCAGAAACTGGGTCTCATCCACCTGGATGGCGTACCCGTCGGTGTACAGGTAGCCGTTCAGGATCGCCTGGCGGAAGGCTGCCTCAGTGGGCTTGTTCTCCAGGTCGGCCAGGTAGCCGTAGGCGCGCTCCACGTCATTGTTCTGGATGGCCAGGGCAAAGTTGTAGACCACGCCCTCGGGCGTGTCGTCGGGTTGGTAGGTGGCGGTCTCGGGGCGGACGAAGAACAGAACCAGCGCGGCGACTACCAGCAAACCAATAAAAGCGAGAATCCCGATCAGGAAACGGTCTTGTTTCATGGACATTACCTCCTTCGGCGGGCACGGATAATCTCAGAGCGCGGCTGTGTCGCTCCCGGCCTCAACAGGATGACCAGGAACGGGCCCAGCAGCGGCACGAGCAGGGCGAACAGCCCCCAGATGGCGAACTGGCTCCAGGTGAGAGGGCGGCGGCGCAGATAGAGCAGCGCCAACATGTACATGGCGAAGAGGAAGAGCAACAACAGCAGGCGCAGCGTCTCGGCGGTCATTCTGGATTGATTGTATCTTTTTTTGAGGGGGGAGGCAAGCGATATTTTGTTTATCAACCCCACCCCTTCGATAAACTCAGGGCAAGCCCCGACCCCGACCCACTCTTGGGGCGGGGAGAAAATGAAAAAATAGGGATTTGCGAGCTTCGCTCGCAAGACCAAAGTTTACCCCTCGCTCGAATCCAAAGAATACGAAGCCGCCTTTAGCAGTATGAAAAACCAGATTGCCGGGCTGGAGTCGTTCTTCAAAGACAAAGTCGCCGAGACCGACGCAAGCACACCGGTCAAAGGACTGGCCGCGCTGGCCGGGGAAGCCATTGACCGCTTCAACGCCCTCCAGGAACTGGCCGGTACGCTGCGCGCCTACATCCAGTCGTTCGTCACCACGGATTCGCACAACACCCTGGCGATGAAGAAGATGTCCGAGTTCCAGATGACCGGCGTGCGCATGCAGGTGCTCGGCAACCAGTTCCAGGCCTGGGTGGGCAAGATCGCCCAGGTGCTGGATCAGGTCATCGCCGCGGACCCGACCGCCTCCGCCCACGCCTTCGCGCTCCGCGATACCGCCGAACAGTCCAAATACATGATGACCGAGCCGGAGGAGACCATCGCCGCCGAACTCGGCCTGAGCGGCACGAACGCCTGGAGCAAGTTGCAGGGCACGGTCACCTCCCAACTGACCGTGGACTTCGAACTGGACGGCAAGACCCAGAAATTGCCTATGCCAGCCTTGATAAATCTGCACTCCCACCCGGAGGAAGCCGTCCGCAAGCGAGCCTACGAGGCGGAACTGGAAGCCTGGAAATCGGTCCGCGAACCGCTGGCGGCGGCCATGAACGGCGTCAAGGGCTGGGCCAACACCCTTAACAAGAAGCGTGATCGGACCGACGCCCTGCACCAGGCCATTGACATGGCGCGCATTGACCGCCCCACTCTCGAAGCCATGCTCGCTGCAATGGAAGCCTCCTTCCCGGTCTTTCGCAAGTACTATGCCGCCAAAGCCCGGCGCATGGGCAAGAATAAACTTGCCTGGTGGGAGATCTTCGCCCCGGCGGGCAAATCGGAAAAGACCTATTCGTTCGACGAAGCGCGCGACTTCATCGTCGCCAACTTCGGCAAGTTCTCACCCGAACTGGCCGATTTTGCCGGAGGCGCCTTCGACCACCGCTGGATAGACGCCGAGCAGCGCGAGGGCAAGCGCGGCGGCGCGTTCTGCATGGGTGTGCCAAAGGTCAAGGAGAGCCGCGTGCTGTGCAACTTCGACGGCACGCTCGACCAAGTCGGCACCATCGCCCACGAACTCGGTCACGCCTTCCACAACCACTGCGCCTACCAGGCCGGGAAGACCGAACTCCAGCAGGACACGCCAATGACCCTGGCTGAGACGGCCTCCATCATGTGCGAGACCATCGTCATGCAGGCCATCCTGGCCGAGACGAAGGACCCGCAGACCGAACTCGCCATCCTGGAGACGCAGCTCATCGGCGACAACCAGGTCATCGTGGACATCTATTCGCGCTACCTGTTCGAGAAGGAAGTCTTCGAACGCCGCGCCAAAGCCGAACTCTCCGCCGACAATCTGTGCGACATCATGGAACGCGCCCAGAAAGCCACCTATGGCGAGGGGCTGGACGAGAAGTACCTGCACAAGTACATGTGGACGTGGAAACCGCACTATTATTACGCCGGACTCTCATTCTACAATTTCCCTTACGCCTTCGGACTGTTATTCGGATTGGGACTGTACGCCATCTACCTGCAGCGCGGCGCGGACTTCGTGCCGGATTACAAAGCCCTGCTGGCTTCCACCGGCGAAGCCCCCGCCGCCGACCTGGCCGCCCGCTTCGGGATCGACATCCGCCAGAAGAAATTCTGGCAGGAC
>JACQYE010000081.1 GCA_016208355.1 Chloroflexota bacterium
GGCTGAAGGACTGCGCTGACTAGAATGATCAGCATAATAATTTTCAATGTTATGGAATAAATCTTTTTCATTGTTTGCTGCCTTTTGTCTTTGATGGGTAAATTCTAAAATTTAACAAAACTAAAAACATGTGAAGATTGTAGTTGATTATGACACTGTCCAGTGGGGCGGTGTAGTATGGCGACAAGAATGCTTCTTTCTTTTCCTGAAAAAATAAAATAGCAAAACCGTTACGGTCGGTTTCGCTATTTGCTCGCAAGCGTCCTGCCCAGAAGGGAAGCGGCCAAATCCAGACGCCCGGTCAACGCATCCGTACCAATCGTTACAAATTTCATTTGATTTTAATCATCATCCATAAACCGGTCAATAACAAAAGCGTAACAAATCCAATAAACGAAAATCCTCTTATTGCGGTGAGGTTCCGGGATATCCAAAAAAGATCTTCACCACAAAAAAACAAGGCCAGCTCGGCCTTGTTTTTTGCGAGTCTCGGATGGTCGCGGTGTTATCCAACTATGATGCTAGAATCTTCAACCTGCCTGGCTGGATGCTATATTCCAAATCTTGAATAGCCTCCGAGAAAATCTCCCCATCCGTGTGGGCGGGAGACGGATTTTCGAGGTGAATCTTGATCCAGGTTGCATCCTGCTCGTGAATTCCTTCCACCTCTACATAACTTCCAACATCAGGTTTCATCGCCTTCGGTAATGTTGATAACATGGCAAGACGTGTGGAACGATACCCGTACACAAAGGTTAATTTCCCATCGAAAGGCTTGGCGTGTGGGATCATGTAGAATACTCCCCCCGACCTAGAACCGTTCCCGATGGTCACTAATGAAATCGGACCGTTATACTCGCCCGAATCCCATTGGATGTTTGCCATCCATTTTGGGCGTTCCATGATGGCCCAAATAGCCGCCACCAAATAGCGCAGGATGCCGCTGATCCAGGTGATGCGAATCTGTTTTGTGGTGACATATGGTTCCAGTCCGGCGGCAGAATTATTGGCAAAGTATCGGTCGTTGACCTTGCCAATATCCATCAGTTGAGTCTTTCCCGCCTTGATAATCCGGGCAGCAGCCTGCAGGTCGGTCGGGATGCCCACATTGAAGGCCAGATCATTGGCAGTCCCCAATGGCAAGATTCCAAGCGGTCCCAAAACATCCTTTTCGGACTTTGCAGCGTGTGCCAGCCCATTCACCGCTTCACCGACCGTTCCATCGCCGCCTGCAGCGATGATCGGTGAAAATCCCTGACGGGCAGCCTGCTCGGCCAGTTCGATGATATGTCCCGGACCATCTGAAACCACCATTTCGAAATCCACTCCGGCGGCTTGGAGGGCAGCCTCGGCTTGCGGCCAGCGGGCTTTGGCGTTCCAACGATTGGAGTAAGGGTTGAGAATGACTTTGGCGGTCATAGGTCCTCCGGTCTGGGCGAAATGGATGTTGGTTGCTTCCGATTTTTCTTTACGACAAGAACGATGACGATTACGGCTACGACAATGATTACGAGAACGCAGAGACAAATCCCCAGAATTATCAGAATTTCGGGTATTCCAAAACTCTCAAGTCCCATCGTCATTCGCTTCTTTCCAATTTCTCTCTTGAAAGCATTTTACCACTTCCGAGTTGAACAAGAATGACGGCAACCATGATGAGTACACAGCCAGCCAACTGGACAAAGGAAAGCATTTCCCCGAGGAAGATCCAACCGAACAGGGCGGCAAAAACCGCCTCCAGGCTCAAGATGAGGGCGGCGTCGTTTGTGGGCGTATGCTTCTGGGCTATAACCTGGAACGTAAAACCGATGGCAATCGAAAAGACCGCCGTGTAGAGAATGGCCGGCAGGAGCGAGAGCATGTCCGCCGCGGAAGGCCGCTCCACAAACGCGCCGACTGCCAGGTTCAGCAGTCCGCAGACAAGGTACTGCCCGGCGGCAAAGGGCAGGAGGGCGATGCGCCCCTGCGCTTTCCCAACCACCACAACATGCATGGCCCAGAAGAATGAGCCGATGAAGATCATCCAGTCGCCTGAGGCAATTCTATAGGATCCGCCTGTGCTGAGCAAAAAGCCGCCCAACACAGCCGCCGCCACGGCCAGCCAGGTCTTCAGCGCCGGACGCTCACGCCAGCCGATCCACAAAATGACCGGGACGACCACAACGTACAGGATGGTGATAAAACCGCCATTCCCGGCAGTTGTGGTTGCCAGCCCAACCTGCTGGAAGAAGACCGCAATAAAAAGCGCGAAACCGGCCAGGAGCACGTAGTGCAGGTTCTGGCGGGTGATGGCGCCCCGCATCCCCGCAAAGGGCAGGAGCAGCAAACCGCCCAGCAGGAAACGACTCCCATTGAGCAGGAATACGATGTCGTATTGGGCGGCAACGCGCATGACGGCAAACGCGCTCCCCCACAGGAGGGCGGTGAACAGCAAGAGAAGGTCGGCTTTGAGGCGCATGGAATGAGCAGGGCGGCTCCAAAGCCGCCTTGGGGTTACTCCTCTTCGATATCTTCCCAGACAGTCTTTTTATCCAGCAATTCCTTTTCCGCAAGAGTCAGGCGGAAATCCACCGCCCCCAGGCTGTCTTTCAGTTGTTCGGGGGAGTTCGCCCCAATGATGGGACTGGTAATCAGTGGATCTGCCAGGAGCCAGGCCAGAGCCACCTGCGTCAGATTGGCATCTTTTTCCTTGGCCAGGCCGTCCATCTGGTTGAGCAAGTCCCAATTTTTCTCCTTGAAATAGCGCCTCACCCCACCGACGCGCGCCGAGTGGGGTACCAGGTTGCGGCGGTATTTACCGGTCAGGAAACCGCCCGCCAATGGGCTGTAGGGGATGACACCGATCTTGTAGGCCTTGCAGACTGCCGCCAGTTCGCGCTCGAACTCAGCGCGGTGAACAAGGTTGTAGTGCGGCTGGAGGCTGTCGAAACGGGCCAGGCGCTCCCGGTCCGAGGTCCAGAGCGCCTGCATCAACTGCCAGGCGGCGTAGTTGGACGCGCCTACGTAACGGACTTTACCCTGCTTGACCAGTTCATCAAACGCGCGCAAGGTCTCCTCGATGGGGGTTTTGTCGTCGGGCCAGTGAGCTTGATAAAGGTCTATAAAATCCGTCTGCAAGCGGCGCAGGGAATTTTCCACCGATTTCATGATGTGCGTCCGCGAGAGGCCCTCGTCTTCGGAACCCCCGCCCATGTTGCCGCGCACTTTGGTGGCGAGAATGATTTTTTCGCGCGGGATACCGCTTTCTTTGAGCCACTTCCCGACGATGCGTTCCGAAACGCCGCCGGGATTTCCGTCCGCCCAGCGGGAGTAGATGTCAGCTGTATCAATAAAATTGATGCCCGCCTCATACGCCACATCAAGGACGCGCAGCGACAGGGCTTCATCCGCCGTCCAGCCGAATTGCATCGTGCCGAGGCAAAGGACGGAAACCTTCAAGTCTGTCAGGCCAAGCATGCGGTATTCCATGAGTTACCTCCTGTAATGTTTACGAATAAGGGAAGATGGTTTCTTAGAGAGTGTTTTGAAAGTCGGTTTTTAACCACAGATAAACACAGATAAAAAGGATTTGGGCATTTTTAACCGGGGGTTTATCCAAAAAATCAGTGTTCATCCGTGTTCATCTGTGGTTGCTTTTGACTTATGAAACAGCACTCGCGCATCGTCTTACCCACCAGGGTCTGGATGATCTTGCGCATCCGGTCTTTGTCGGCCTCGGTAATGAACGGTTGCTTGACCAGTGTCTCATAGATTGGGACGGCTTCCTTGCTGCGCCCAAGCTGGGACAGGTAATCGGCTTTTTTCTCGGCGATCTCATACCGTCCGTACAACTGTTCATAGGCGGTTCCCTTCTCGTACCAGGCCAGCGCCTCTTCGGAATTCCCCTGGCGGTCGAAAATGAAAGCCATTTTGACACACAGGGCTGCTTTATCGAGGTCGGATATATCCTTCATGATCAGTTGGTAGAGCGCTGTTTCCGCTTCTTTCAGGCGTCCCGATGAAAGCAGGCCGTCCGCTTCCCGCAAAAGGCGGGTAAATTCCGAATATTCCATGATCGCCTCCAGTCCTCATCATTTTACTGCGTTCACCCGTGAATGCGTAGGCTGCAACCCATCTGCTATAATTGACGCATGGATGATCCCGAACTGGTGCAGCGCATTGTCAGCCGGCTGGGAAATGCAGCCAGCGTGAACGATCTCATCATGGAAATCTGCGAAACACGCGGCCTTTCCTGGTCCGAGGCGGAAGCCCTTGTTCACCGGGTGGAGGCGGAACAGGAGCAGGCCATTGCCGGGCGGCGATTTCCTCTCCTGTTCGTTATCGCGCTGGGAATCTTTTTTGGGGGCCTGGCGCTGGTCGTCTACGATTCGTACGTTCTTATTTCCCTCCTGGAAACCGACCTCCGCACCGCGTTCGATAGCCTGGATACCCTGACCCATCTGCGATTCATTTTCGACGTTGGCATTGCGCCCATCACGGGGATTGCCGCCGGGGCGGCGATGATGCTGGGCAGCCTGGTCGGGATGCGCCGGGCCTGGACACCCCTGCTCGATCACTGGCTGGAGGCAAAGGATGGACAATAACCTCAACCGCCGGATCAACCGGGCTATCGTCAGCCTGTCCGGCAACGAAGCCCTGCTCGAAGGGCTGGAGACCGAACCGGCGCAAGCCCTGCTGGACTGGGGCATCGCCTGCGCCAAAAACATCCTGTCCGAAACACTGAATATGGACGACGCGGCCGCCGACGCGTACGCTCACCCGCGTATGCGCGCCCTGCGCCAGATGCTG
The DNA here is from genome assembly GCA_016208355.1 of Chloroflexota bacterium. GTDB lineage: Bacteria > Chloroflexota > Anaerolineae > Anaerolineales > Villigracilaceae > UBA877. The sequence goes on from JACQYE010000081.1 coordinate 4,789, forward strand.
CGCCAGGTCAACCTGATGACGACTGCCCGTTTCTCCCCGGACCTGGTACCGGCTGCGTCATTCCTCGACCAGGCGCTCGCCCAGGCAGCCATCGTCTACGGCGCGGCCTTCCGCCCTCCCGCCGCCGAAGAGAGGGCTGTTTTCCTCGACCGGGCGCTCACCACACAGCAGGAATTCATTCTCGTCGCGCGCCAGTGGCTGGAATCATATTTACAGTTATCCCCTCAATAATCGAAAGGTTGCCTCATGTCTCCCCGAACCCGGAAAAGTACCCGAACAACTGTCACCTTAATCTTACTTGTAATCATTGTCATCGCTGGCATTGCCTACGTGACCACGGGCAATGATTTCCTGGGGATTTTCACTGTCACAGATGCTCCCTTGCCTCCCACATCTACATACTCGCCCACCGCCCCCGGCATGATCACTCGCGGCACCGCAGACTGGTGGGAAGTGTATTTCACCGACCCGCTCACGGTCAATGACCCGGAGAATTACGCCAACTCCATCGAGCAGGTACTGATCGACAAGGTCAACGCCGCCCGGACCAGCATCCACATCGTTTCATTTGAGTTCGACCTCACACCCGTGGCCGAGGCGCTTATCGCCGCCCACCAGCGCGGCGTGGACGTGCGCTGGGTCACCGACGACGAGCATGGCCTGGAGGCCGATAGCGAACCGGACGGCGGGCAGTTCGCCCTTTTAACGGGAGCCGGGATCGAGGTCCGCAGCGACGACCGTTCGGCGCTGATGCACGACAAGTTCTGGATCTTCGACGGGGAGACCGTCTGGACCGGCTCCACCAACATCACCGTCAACGGTATTTTCAAGCAGAACAATAACGTCATCGTCGTCCACTCGACGCAGTTCGGGCCGACCTCCCCCTCCACCGTGGACCAGCAGTCGGCAATCGTTGACGGCACGCCCATCCACGTGCTTTTCTCGGCCGAGGATGGCGTGGTGGACCGCATCATCGCCTTCGTCCAGGGGGCGCAGACCAGCGTCCGCTTCCTGGCCTTTTCGTTCACCGATTACCCGCTGGCCGACGCCATGCGCCAGCGCGCCGCCGCGGGTGTGGATGTGGCGGGCGTGTTCGAGAAAGTGGGCAGCGAAACAGAATCCGCCGAACTGCGCACGTTATTCTGCGCCCAGATCCCGGTGCGGCAGGACGGCAACGGCAGTTTCATGCACGACAAACTCATCATTGTGGATAACCACATTGTTATTACTGGCTCGTTGAATTTCTCCTCCAGCGCCGATGAAGACAACGACGAGAACGTCATCATCATTGACAATGCCGAGATTGCTGCCCTGTACGTCCAGGAATTCGAGCACGTCTACGCCCAGGGGTCCGACCCCGACCCGGCGGAGATCGTTTGCCCGTAGAGGAAAATGTCACCCACCAAAGCAGTAGACGCCATCATCGAAGAAGCCATGCGCCGCGGCGAGTTCGACAACCTGCCCGGCGCAGGCAAGCCGATCGACCTCTCGGCGTATTTCAACACGCCGGAGGAAGTGCGGCTGGCGTATTCCATCCTGAAGAACGCCGACGTCCTCCCCCAGGAAGCCGAATTGCTCAAAGAGATCGCCGCGCTGAAAAAGGAGTTGGAAGTGTGCGCGGAGGAGGCTGGGAAGAGAAAATTCCAACGGGAGATCGAAAAGCGGCTGTTGAAATACAACCTCCTCGTCGAACGAGGCAAGAGCCGGTGATTGAAGGCTTGTGTTTTTGCCTCTTGCTTTCGAAAAACTGTAACTATTTAGTTTTGGCAACACTTTGTTGAGGAGTCTCACCGTTTCAACCGCTGCCTCTGAGTAAAATCATAGGCCAGTCTATTGCGTAGTATTGGAGACTTTTCCTATAACCTAGAAAGGAAATAATTTATTATGGAACTACTACGGGACACAATTTGGCAATTTGTTGGTGTTTTGGTCGCTATTCTTGCAGTAATAATCACAATAGCAATATTCTTTTTCCAAAGAAAAAAGAAGGAATTGACATGGATAGTTCTATCTCAGTCCCCATTGTTGAGTGTAGAATCCAAATCAATTAAGGTCTTTTACAAAAAAATAAATGTGGATTCGATATACATAATCGAAATCAAGATCGTCAACACCGGTAATGCTCCAATTTTGCCCACAGATTATGTTGAAAGGTTGGGGATAGATTTTAACGAAAAGAACAAAATACTTTCCGCCGAAATAACAAAAGTAGAGCCAGATACAATCAATGCAATTATTGATATTGAAGGTGACAGGGCATTGATGAGGCCGTTACTCTTGAATCCAAAAGACTCTATTAACTTCAGATTGTTGACACAATCTGCGTGTGATGATTATAGAATTATAGGTAGAATCATTGGAATAAATAAAATAAAAAAGCAAGTTGTCGAGAATTATATTTATTCAAGAATTTACAATATGGCTTTTTGGAGCAGTATAGGGGTACTTCTATTCGGTGTCACAAGTATTTTGCTTCACCTTTTTAACCCCGATATCTCAAGTAAAGCTCTTACTTTTACTGCTATCTTTACTGGCATTGTTTTAGTATCGCTTGCTAAGTTATACGCGAATTTTTGGGCAAGGAGGTAAAAAGGTTGTTTTTACAAAAGACAATACCAATTACCCCAAAAGTATAGAAAAAAAGAGAACACCAGAAAATTGTAGTTGGTAATTCTCAGATCATTGACCCACACGCTATCCACGTCTGCGGACACCCTGATGCGCATCCGTAAAATAGACACCGAAAACCGGCAAGACGTTCGCAAGTTCGTCCGCTTCCCCCTGCAACTCTACAAAGGCAATCCCTGTTTCTGTCCCGTCCTCGAATCTGAAGCCCGCTTCCCGCTCGACCGGCAACAGCATCCGTTCTACAAACATTCCGCCGCGGATTTCTTCCTGGCCGAGTCGGAAGGGCAGGTGCTTGGGCGCATCGCCGCGGTCCACAACACGCGGCACAACGAGTACCGCAAGGTGAAGACAGCCTTCTTCTGGGCCTTCGACGTGGTGGATGACTTTCAGGCTGCGGAAGGCCTCTTAGAGGCGGTCTTTGGATGGGCGCGGGCTCGGGACCGGGAAACTGTCCTCGGTCCGCGCGGCCTGACCGGGTCCGACGCGGCCGGGGTGCTGGTCGAAGGCTTCGACCAGCGCGCCGTGATGGGCGTCTCGTACAACCACCCTTACTACGACGATTTCATCCGCAGACTAGGCTTCGAGAAACTGACCGACCACCTCTCCGGTTACGCCTCGGCCCGGACGGAACTCCCGCCGCGCCTGTTCGAGATTGCCAAGAAGATCGAAACGCGGCGCGGCTATCGGGTCAAGGATTTCGCGTCGAAGGATGAGTTACGAGCCTGGGCGCCGCGCGCCCTGGCCGTCCACGAACAGGCTTTTGCCGGGACACACGAATTCCATCCCGACACCCCCGAAGAGAGGCAATTGATAGTGGAGAGCATCCTTTCCGTTGCCGACCCGCGCCTGATCAAACTGGTCACAAAAGGCGAGGACGTGATCGGCTTTGGTCTTTGTTACCCTGACCTGTCGGACGGCCTGCGCAGATCGAAGGGCCGCCTGTTCCCCTTCGGCTGGAGGCACCTCCAACGCGAGTTCAAACGCTCGAAATGGCTGATTGCCAACGGTGTGGGCATGCTCCCAGCCTACCAGAATCTGGGCGGCAACGCCCTGCTTTACACCAAACTTTGGCAGGCCGTCCAGGAAATGGATCGCTTCGAGCATGTAGACGTGGTGCAGGTCAACGAGACCAACTTCAAGAGCCGTTCCGATATGGAAAGCCTGGACGTGAAGTGGGTCAAGCGACACCGCAGTTACACCCGGCAACTTTAGCCCTCGCCGGGGTTGTTACAAGTGTCTTTTTGCGAGGAGGTCGAGTAGGCGTGCTCTTTCGCCGTATCGAGACCCGACGAAGCAATCTCCGTTTTTTATAGGAGTACGCTTCGCCTCCTTGGTCTCGATACGCTTTGCTACTCGACCTTCGGTGGCTCGCAACAACACATGATAGTTTTATCCATTTGTAACTTCAATAATCCCGCCCAAAGGAGCGCTGCCATGTCCGTCCCCGCCAAAGACCGCCTGCCCTGGTACACCAAACTCGCCTACGGCTCCACCGACTTCGGCTTCGCCTTCACTGACTCAGCCATCGCCGTCGTCTACATGATCTTCCTGACCAACGTCATCGGCCTGGCGCTGGAGGCTGTGTTCCTCATCACGCTCATCCGCATGACCTGGGACTACATCAACGACCCCATCATCGGCTTCCTGACCGACCGGACGCGCTCCCGCTGGGGACGCCGCCGTCCGTACCTGCTCTTCGGGGTCGTCCCCTACGGCATTGCTTTTGCCATGCTCTGGTGGCAGCCGCCGTTTGCGAGCGAGGTCTGGCTGGTGGTCTATTACACCGTCGCCTGGCTCATCTACGACACCATCCTGACCCTCGTCTCAATGCCCTACTTCGCCCTGACCCCCGAACTGACTCAGGACTACGACGAACGCACCTCACTCACCAGTTATCGCATGGCTTTCTCCATCATCGGCAGCCTGGTGGCCTACACTGCCTGGCTGATGGTCATTGGCGAACGCACTCCAGCAAACGCCAGCCACATCTTCACCATGGCGGCCATCTTCGGCGCCCTCTCGTCCCTGCCGATGCTGTTCACCTTCATCGCCACGAAAGAAAAACCGGCCTACGTCGGCCAGACCCGTCCCAGCCTGCGCGAATCCCTGAAAGCCGCCCGCACCAACCGACCCTTCCTCTTCGCGGCTGGCATTTTCCTCTTCACCTGGACGGCCATCTCGGTCATCGAACCCACCCTGCTCTACTTCCTGAAATATCGCATGAACCTGCCCGACGACACCGCTGACATCGTCGCCGGGACAGTTTTCATCTCGGCGCTGGTCGTCCTGCCGTTCTGGCTGTGGATTTCCAAAAAGACCGATAAACGCAAATCATACATCGCCGGGATGATTTTCCTGTCAGCGGTCATGTGTACGCTCATTTTCATCACGCCCTCACTCGGCTTCCCTGTGATCATCTTCCTGGCCGCGCTGGCCGGCATCGGCGTCTCGGCAGTGCACGTACTCACCTGGGCCATGATCCCCGACGCCGTGGAAGTGGACGAACTGGCCTCCGGTCACCGCCACGAGGGTATCTTCTACGCCCTGGTCACGCTCCTGCGGAAAGTCTCCGCTTCGGTGGCTGTCTCGCTCATCCCGCTGGTCTGGAAATGGAGCGGTTACGTAGCCGACGCCCCACAGCAGAGCGACACCGCCATCACCGCCATCCGCATCATGGTCGGGCCGGTGCCCAGCCTATTCCTGCTGGGCGGGATCATCTTCGCCATCTTTTATCCCCTGTCACGGCAGGCGCACCGGGAAACGCGCGAGAAGATCGCCGCCCGCAGCGCCGCAGACTGAAATCCCAACCTCCCACACATTGCAACTTGCGGGAGGTTTTTGCTGTATTCTAGTTATGGATTCTCTACCGTACATTCGAGAAAATCGCACGCGGATCAACGTGGATCGGGCGGATGAGCGCAGATTTTTTTGGGGTTTTATCTGCGGAAATCATTTGAATCAGCGTCATCCGCGTGCGATTTGTGAACGTCAAGAGTAATGTACGGTAGAAAAGTTATGGATAAATCCCTGCGACTCCTCGTGCCCTTTAGCCTGATCCTGTTCCTGACTCTGGCCTGCGGTTCCCAGGCCACGCCCGTTCCGCTCGGGACCGTGCTGCCGGTCCCGGGTCCGGCGCGCTCCTTCCACCTCGGCTTTACCCCCTTCCCCTACGACATCTCCCAGGAAGCCGTGGATTTTAGTTACGCCCGCATCGCCGCAGACGCCGACCTGATCGCCATCCACACAGACAACGGCATTCCCTGGCCTGAGGCACTGTCCGGGGATGAATTCGACGCCCATGTCCTGGAGCAGTGGGAACAAGACCGCAGTCATATTCCGGAAGGTCATGCTGTTTATGTCGCAATCACGCCGATCAGCATCGGGCGCGACGCTCTGGCTCCCTACCGCGCCGAAGCCGACGACCTGCCCCTCCCCTCTCCGTGGGACGCTGCCCGCTTCAACGACCCGGATGTGAAAACCGCATGGCTCAACTACGCCGAGCGCGTCATCGCATACTTCCAGCCCGACTACCTGAACATCGGCATCGAAGTCAACCTGCTGATGATGAACGCCCCGGAACAGTGGCCGGATTTCCTGGAATTGCATCAATACGTTTACACCGAGCTGAAGTCACGCCACCCGGACCTGCAGATCTTCGTCTCGCTGACCGGCCCCGACCTGCTGGACGGCTACACCGACGCCGACCATGCCGTCCAGATGCAAGTCCTGCAAGACATCCTGCCCTATACTGATTATTTCGCCCTGTCGCTCTACCCGTTCATGACCGCCTACGGCTCGGATTTTCCTGATTCGATGTGGCCCGACCTGTGGGCGCTTAGCCAGGGTAAGCCCATTGCCATCGCCGAAAGCGGCATGATCGCCGAGACGCTCGACCTGCCCACCTATGGCCTGCGCATTGACGGGGACGACTCCGGGCAGGCGCGTTTCATCACTGACCTGCTGGCGCAGGCGGATGAACAGCGCTTTGTTTTTATCGTTAATTTCGTTCTGCGGGATTATGACGCCCTGTGGGAAAAAATTGGCCGCACGGACCTGGCCGCTGTCTGGCGCGACACTGGTTTGTATGACGAAAACGGGAACCCGCGTCCGGGGCTTGAAATCTGGAGGGCGGCGCTGGCAAGGCCATACCAGCCATAAACGGACCTCCCGGCCTCTTGTCAGCGGCCGGGAGGTCATCTTTTCTAAAATGTTGTCACAGGTTCCAGGGGAACCTCCGGGTAGATTTGTCTCGGCGCCGGAGGCATGGAATTATAGACCCAGTCCACTTTCACCCGTCCGCAGCGGATACCGCCATAACGCTTGATGCCCTCGAACTCGCCGCGCATCAGCACATCCTCCATCGTCAGCGCCAGGCCGAAGACAGCAACCTTTGTCCCGGCTGGAACAGCCCCCAGGTCCGCGCCGTAGGCTCCGGTGGAGAAGAGTACGTGCTCACGCCCCGCGGCCTGAGCCTGGATGACCGGCACGATGACCGGGTAGCCGTCGCGGTCTACATAAGCCAGGAACTTGAGCGCGTCCAGTTTGTTGAGCAGGCTGCGGGTCCAGAGATTGAGCGGGTCGTGTTCCGCTCTTCCCGGGGCGAGGGACTTTGCCAGCATCGTCAGGATGGCCGCCGGGATGATCTTGTTCATTGGCAGGGGTTGGCGGCCTAGGTGATGCACCAGATTCATGTAATAAACAGTGTGGATGCCAAAATAAGCGTTGTAGCGGAACATCGGCACGTTGTTATAAAAATCGTATTCCGGCCCTTGCGAGGCAGTGTGGGTAAAAGTTGCCTTGCCGCGCCAGAGTTCCTTCTGGAGGGTCATCATCAGGAAACCAACTTTCGGGTTCTGGCGGATGAACTGCTTGCTGGTGCCCTCCACGAACTGTCCCCAGGTCAATTGGGTGGGGGTATTGGGGCGCATACTGGAGATAAAGGTCAGGTGCGGCAGCCCCTCAGGAGTGACAGTTGCCAGCAGGCCAATTTTCATGAACGGCGCCAGCAGGTGCATATCTTCGGGTGAAAACGAAGCAAAGGTTTGGGTCATAGGGTATCTCCTGTTTACATGGCAGCCCTGGTTACGCCAGTGGCAAAGACCAGTTCCGGGCGGATGCCGGAGTCTCTGGCGCTTTCGGCCAGTTCGTGCAATTCATCCGCAGTCAGCAGGGGGGTATCCTGGTATTCCCAGGTCAGGCCCAGGCGGCGGTACTTGTCGCGGCACAAGTTGTTGAAAGCGCACAGTTCCCAGCGCTCCAATTGGCCATCCAAATTCCGGGACAGGAAGTCGCCAATGCCAGCAAGGTTCCCGGATGTGGCCGTCGCGCCGGGGATGAGCGGGGTGCGCACCCACAGATGCAGGTGGGGCGCAGTTTGCATATACCCGTGCAGGAAAAGCAGTGTCGCCAGGATGCGTTCGTTGCCCTGGGTGGTAAAGTCACGATGCTTCTGTGGATTAATCTCTTTCAGGTCAAACAGGACCAGGTCAACGTGCGGCAGGATTCTTTCCAGGCCGGGGCGTGAGACGAGCCCGCAGGTATCGAGGGCGGTCGGGATGCCCGCCGCCCGGACCTGCCGCAGGAGCTCCGCCACGAAATCCGGCTGCAGCCCCGGCTCGCCGCCCGAGACGGTCACTCCTCCTCCGGAGGCTGCGTAGAAAGACCGATCCTTCACCACCTCAGCGACCAGTTCCTCCACTGTGACAGTTTTCCCAAGCAGTTCGATGGCATTGGCCGGGCAGGCCTCGGCGCATTCTCCACATCCGTCGCAAATCTCCCGGTCAATGACCAGCGTCCCGTCCGCGGCGCGGCTCAGGCAGCCTTTTGGGCAGGTTTGCATGCAAGTGTCGCAGGCAATACAGTGCATTTCCAGCCATTGGATTTGCGGGACGGAGGAAATGCTCTCCGGGTTATGACACCAACCGCAGCGCAGCGGACAGCCCTTGAAGAAGACCGTTGTGCGGATGCCGGGCCCGTCCTCGGTGGAGAGCCGCTGCAAGTGCAGGATACGACCGGTTATAACGCTCACGTTTGTTTAGATCCCGTGGGCTTCGCGGGCGATGATCTCATCCTGCAGTTCCTTGCCGATGGCGGTGAAATAGGCGTTGTAACCGGTGACGCGCACCAGCAGGTGCTTGTAGTTTTCAGGATGCGCCTGGGCGTCACGCAGCATGTCGGCGTCAATCATGTTGACCTGAAGAGCCGTGCCGCCGTTCTCCACATAGCCGCGCAGGAAAGCCTTGAATTTCTCGCGGTGTTCAGGGTCGCGCAGGAGCGAGGGATTGAAAGTCATGGTGTGACTGCCGCCATTGGGCAGCGAGTTCAGGTAGCCGCCCCAGTCACCGGCGCCATCGGCGGCCTTGCCTCCCAATACCTTGCCAACCGAGTTGACGTTAGCCGTCGGGCCGTTGATATCGGCCCCGTTGGAGGGACACAGCGCGTTCGAGAGGAACTTGCCGCGCGGACGGCCGTCCGGGCTGGCAGGCAGGACGAAAGAGTCGGCCACCCAGTAGTTCCAGGAGAGCATCCCGGGGCGGATCTGGCGGCCGGTGGTCTGCGTCTTATGCTTCCAGGTCTCACCGGTCCACAGGTCCATGACCCGGCGGGCAAGCGCGTCAGCCGCATCATCGTCCCGGCCATATTTCGGGGCTTTGTTCAGCGCCTGGGCCTGCAGAATAGCATGACCTTCCCAGTTGTCCTTGAGCGCCTGGACCAAATCCGCCAGGGTGCAAACCTTTTTATCGTAGACCAGGTATTTGATCGCCAGGAGCGAGTCCACCGTGGTGGCATAGGTAACGGCCTCAATCGTGGCATACCACAGTTCCGGGCCGCCCCGGGTAATATCGAGGCCTTTTTCAGCGCAGCCCCTGACCAGGCACGAAAGATACGGCGTGGGCGAGAAACGGGCAACGACCTCCTCGGTCCGCTCGAACAGGGCAATGATCTTCTCGATGATGTAACGGGTCTGGCTTACATAAGCATTCCAGAACTCCTCCCAGGTGGCAAAACGGATTGGGTCGCCGGTGTCAGGCCCGTAGCGCTGGGGAGGAGCGGTCGCGCCAGTCATCTCGTCGGTAAAGGGCGCCAGGTGATAACCGCCAGTCAGGGTCAGTTCCACTGCCTTGAGTAAGTTGAGATTCAAGTCAACGGTCCCGGAACGGTCGTTGCCGACCATGGTATTCTCCAGGCAGCCGACCGGGGCATAGTCGAATACATTTTTCTCGTTGATGAGATGTTCCACGCCAGAAAGTTTCGCCTGGCGCATCATCCCGGCCATCGAGCGCTCGTCGAAATTGAGCAGGAACGGCGCGCCCTGGCTGGATGCAATCATCCCGACTACTTTATCCAGGAATGGCTCTGGAGTGCCGCGGTGCAGGCGGACGTTCGGCTTCGGCTCCAGGATGGGCGACATCTCGTCAATGACTTCTAGCATGGCGTAAGTCAGGTCGTTGGTCATATCGCGGCCATCCGGCCCCACGCCGGAGACGGTAATGAGCTGTCCGTAACCGGCAGTGATGCCCTGGTTACCGCCGGTGCGGATCATGGCGTCGTAGGCAGTGTTGGCGTGGATCCAGAAGCACTTCATGATCTCCTTGCCAAACTCGCGCTCCATGCCCTGCGCCAGCGACTTTTCCCAGAAGGGATAGAGGTACTGGTCAATGCGCCCGAAAGAGACGCCCGGGCCGGGATAGTTCTCCTCGGCCATGATGAGCATGTGGGTCAGCCACAAGGACTGGACGGCTTCCCAGAAATTCTGCGCCGGTTCCCAGGGGACGCGCGACAGGTTGCCTGCCATCTGGTGCAGCTCGCCCCGGCGCGTTGCGTCCGTTTCCCCTTCGGCTAATTTCTGGCACTCCTGCTGATAGCGGGCGGCCACTTCCCGGGCCATGGTCGCAGCGGTGCGCATCGCTCGCAACTGAGCGCCCTTCGAGCCTTTCTTCTCTTTCGGCGACAGGGCTGCGTAACGCGCCTCGACATCGGCATGGATATCCTTCCAACCCTTTCGGATGACGCGCGCG
>JACQYE010000082.1 GCA_016208355.1 Chloroflexota bacterium
CACCCACGTGTTGGTGGACGAGTTCCAGGACACCAACTTCGCCCAATACACCTTATTGAAGCACCTTGCCTCGGCGCACGGCAACATCTTCGTGGTTGGGGACCCGGATCAATCGGTTTACCGCTGGCGCGGCGCGGATTATCGCAATGTCCAGCGCTTCGAGCAGGACTATCCCGAGGCGCAGGTTATCCTGCTCGAGCAGAACTACCGCTCCCGGCAGAACATCCTCGACGCGGCCATGGCCGTGATTGACCGCAACCCGCACCGCCGCCGCAAGCAACTCTTCACCGAGCGCGGCGCAGGAGAGAGACTCTTTTACTACGAAGCCCTCGACGACTATGGCGAAGCCTCCTTTGTCGTGGACACCATCGCCAGCCTCGTCTCCTCCCGAACCTGCGAGCCGGGTGACTGCGCCGTGATGTATCGCACCAACGCCCAGTCCCGCCTGCTGGAAGAGGCCTTTCTGCAAGCCCGCCTGCCCTACCGGCTCGTTGGGGCGCAGCGCTTCTACGGGCGGCGGGAAGTCAAGGATATGATCGCTTATCTCCGGCTGGTACACAAGCCCGCCGACGAGATCTCCCTCGACCGGGTCATCAACCTCCCGGCGCGCGGCATCGGCGACAAGACCATCCTGGCTCTGCACACCGCCGCCCGCGGCGCAAACCTGACCCCTGGCGCGGCGCTCATGGACCTGGCGCGCGGCGACGCCTCCCCGCTGTGGGCGCAGTTCACCGGTCGAGCCGCGCTGCCCCTGGCCGACTTCGGTGCGCTGCTCTCCAACTGGCGTGCTGAGGCAAGTCGCGCCACCGTCAGCGAGTTGTTCGATCGCATCGTCTCGGATATCAATTACAAGGAATACATTGACGATGGCACGGAAGAAGGCGAGGAACGCTGGGAGAACGTCCAGGAGTTGCGCCGTCTCACACTCGAATATTCCACCCGCACGATGGACGAGTTCCTGCAAGATGTGGCGCTCATCTCCGACCAGGACACCCTCACCGAAGGCAAGAACGCCCCCACCCTGCTCACCCTGCACGCCGCCAAAGGCCTCGAATTTGGCACGGTCTTCATCGTCGGCCTGGACGACGGCATCCTGCCGCACAGCCGTTCCTTTGACGAACCCGAAGCAATGGAAGAAGAACGCCGCCTGTTCTACGTGGGCATCACCCGCGCCAAAGACCGGCTGTACCTGCTGCGCGCCCTGCGCCGCGGCGGACGCGGCTACGCCGAAGACACCCTCCCGTCGCGTTACCTGGACGACATCCCGCCCGAACTGCTCTCCGGTAAAACACGGACAGGACGCTCATTTCGTGAAGCCCAAAGCGCCCGGACGCCAGCATGGCTTCGCCCGGACCCGAAACTTGCCCTGAGCCGCGCCGAAGGGCCTGCCGTCGTTAAAGATACACAATTCCGTGCTGGAATGAGAATCAAGCATTCCATCTGGGGCGAGGGTATTGTCCTGAATTCCCGCCTGCAGGACGGCGACGAAACCGTGGACGCGGTCTTCGAGTCGGTTGGCATCAAGCGCATGGTGGCAAGTCTCGCAAAAATAGAAATTGTCGGACGGGAAACCCGCAATGGGCAACAATAGAATGATCTCCATCGGTGACCGGAAACTTTTCATATCTATAAGTGGAAAGGGGTCTCCAACCGTGATCTTGGAAGCCGGATTGGGAGATGTTTCGGAGATCTGGAAAAAAGTTCAGCCTGCTGTGGCAGAATTTACCTGCGTTTGCAGTTACGACCGCGCCGGGCAGGGGCACAGCGACCCTGCGCCTACCCCGCGCACCTGCCAGGATATGGTGGCTGATTTACATGCCCTGCTGGTCAAGGCAGAGATTCCCTCGCCGTACGTGCTGGTCGGGCACTCCTTTGGCGGGATGAATGTCCGCCTGTATGCCAGCCGTTATCCACAAGAAATCGCCGGGATGGTCCTGGTGGACGCTGTGCACGAAGACAGGGACATTGGCTTCGAGGCCGTCCTTTCGGACGAACTCATCCGGCGGAACAGGGTTTATCTCCAACATCCCGACCGAAACTCAGAATGCGTTGACAAGTTGGAAAGCGCAACCCAACTGCGGGCTGCGCGCCGGACTTTTGCTTTCCCGATCGTTGTCCTGACGCGCGGCCTGCCAGATGAAGCGAATCCCGTCTGGCCATCCGAGGCGTTGCAACAGGTCGAGACGGAGCTCCAGCGTGACTTCCTGAAACTTTCGCCGAAAAGCTCCCTTCTCATCGCGAAAAAAAGCGGACATTTTATACAGACTGACGAACCAGAACTGGTTGTAAACGCGATCCGACAGGTTGTGTCTGGATCCTTGTAACTATCCACCGTTTCATAGTATCCTGCCTGTTATAGAAAGGATTCCCATGCTGAAGAATCTTCCCTCCACCCCCGAAGCCCTCATCGCCTGGACCTGGGCCGGTATCGAACCTCACTACAAAGACCTGGACTCCCGACCGCTGACTGCGGAGGAAGTTGTAGAATGGCTCACCGATTGGACCCGCCTCGGCGAAAAAATCGAGGAAATGTACTCGCGGCTCTCCGTTGCCACTTCCATCAACACCGCCGACAAAGAAGCCGATGAGCGCATGAACAAGTTCCTCGATGGCATCTTCCCAAACGCCATGGCTTCCGAGCAGAAACTGAAAGAGGAATTACTCGCCAGTAAACTGGAACCGGAAGGTTTCGAGATTCCTCTCCGCAACATGCGCGCCGAAGCAGAGTTGTTCCGCGAGTCCAATCTGCCGCTGCTGTCGGAAGAACGCAAACTCGCCATCGAGTACGACAAGATCTATGGCGCGCAGACAGTCAATTGGGAGGGCGAGGAAATCACCCTGACGCGTCTCGCCATGAACTTCCAGCAGCCCGACCGCGACAAGCGTGAAAAGGCCTGGCATGCGAAGGCCAAGCGCCAACTCGACGACGTGGAAGCCATCAACGACTTGTGGGTCAAATTCATGGACGTGCGCGCCAAAATCGCCAAGAACGCAGGCAAGCCGTCATTCCGCGAATTCACTTGGACGCAGAAACTGCGCTTCGACTACACCCCTGCAGATTGCAAATCCTTCGCGGATGCCATCGAGCAGGTAGTCGTCCCCGCGGCGACGCGCGTCTACCGGAAACGGAAGCAGGCCCTCGGTCTGGATACGCTCCGCCCATGGGATCTGGTGGACGGCTGGTACGCGCGTCCCACTCCAGCAGCTTCGGCCCCGACCCTCAAGCCTTTCGCCACAATGGAAGAACTCAAGCGCGGCGCTTCGGCCATCTTCCATAAAGTGGACACTGTCCTGGGCGGCCATTTCGACAGCATGGTGGCCGACGGCCTGACCGACCTCGACAACCGCAAGAACAAGGCCCCCGGCGCGTACTGCACCTCCTACACGTCGCTGCGCAAGCCGTTCATCTTTGTCAACGCGGTCGGCATCCACGACGATGTGATGACCACCCTGCATGAGTCCGGACACGCTTTCCATGTCTTCGAGACGGCAAAAGTCCCGTATATCCAACAGTTAGCCGTTCCGATGGAATTCGCTGAAGTGGCCTCGATGGGCATGGAACTGCTCGCCTCACCCTATTTGACAGAGTTCTATTCCGAATCGGACATGGCGCGCGCCCGCATCGAACACCTGGAAGGGATGCTGCTTTTCTGGCCGTTCATGGCCGTGGTGGATTCGTTCCAGCAATGGGTCTACGAGAACCCGAAGGCGGGCGCGGACCCGCGCCTCTGCGACGCCAAATGGGGCGAACTCTGGGACCGCTTCATCCCCGGCGTGGACTACTCCGGGATGGAGCAGGGCAAGAATACCGGCTGGCACCGTAAACTGCATATCCACCAGATCCCCTTCTACTACGTGGAATATGGCCTGGCGCAACTGGGCGCGGTGCAGATCTTCGGCAATGCCCGCAAGAACCAGGCCGCTGCCGTGGCCGCTTATCGTAAGGCGCTCTCGCTGGGCGGGATGGTGACCCTGCCCGAACTGTTCCAGGCGGCGGATGCCAAATTTGCCTTCGACGCGGCCACGCTAAAAACAGCCGTGGATTTGATGGAAAACGTGGTACAGGAGTTGGAGACAAGGATTTAGCCAGTCGCTGCGAACATGACCCTTCTAGGATTCGATCTGCTGGTTTTCATCATCTCGGTCGTTGCCGGTGTTCTTGGCTCACTGCTTGGCCTGGGCGGCGGCATTATCGTGATTCCTGCGCTGACACTGCTCTTAAAAATAGACATCCGTTACGCCATCGGCGCTTCG
>JACQYE010000067.1 GCA_016208355.1 Chloroflexota bacterium
CCGCTGCCATAGATGTACATTCCGGTCTGGGCGGCTCAATCTTCCCCAACGCCGCATGGCGGCTCGTCTGGGCGCTGGGCAGCCTCAAAGGTCCAGACGAACGCATCCGCCTGCCCGGCTACTACGACAAGGTCCGGCCTCCCTCGAAACGGGATATCGAACTGATGGCGCTCTTACCCGAAACGTCCGAGGTCTACAAAAAGCAGTATGGCGTTAAGTCGTTCATCAAAGGGCTGACCGCCGGCCTGGACCTGCGCGTGGAAGAGGTCTTCACCCCCACCTGCACCATCTGCGGGCTGACCTCCGGCTACCAGGGACCCGGCTCGAAGACGGTCCAGCCGGCAAAGGCTTCAGCCAAGGTGGATTTCCGCCTCGTCCCGAACCAGGAGCCTGCTGACGTCCTCCAGGCGTTGCGTACCCACCTCGACGCGGAAGGATTCCCGGATGTGAAGATCGAATTCCTGGGCGGCGAAGCGCCAGCGCGCACCGACCCCGACGACCCGTTCATCAAACTCGTCTGCGACACCGCCCCCGAAATCTACGGCAAGCCGATGAAACTCATTCCGCTCTCAGGTGGATCGGGACCCAACAGCCCCTTCGTCCACGACCTGGGGCTGCCGGTTGCCACCGCCGGGCTGGGATACCCCGACTCGCGCGGCCACGCTCCCAACGAAAACATCCGTCTCGACCTGTATCTCAAGCACGCCAAGCATATGGCAAGAGTGCTGGCAGAGTTTGGAAAGTAACTATCATGTAACGTTGTATTGAAAAAGAGTCCCGGCTTCATCAAGAAGCCGGGACTTTGCGTTCTTATTCCTCGGTGATGGTGATGCTCTCGATAGCATCCCCAAGAAAATCGGGATACGTGTTGGGGTCGCGCAAGGTGATGCCGTTAACCACGTCCATTCCTTCAACCACCAGGCCGAAGATGGTGTATTCGTTCTCCGAGAGGCCATAAGGTCCGAACATGATGAAAAACTGACTGCCGTTTGTATCCGGTCCGGAATTCGCCATCGCCACCACCCCGGCCTTATCAAAGGTTAGATCGCTCACCTCATTGACGAACTCATAGCCGGGGTCGCCGCCGCCAGTGCCGGTCGGGTCGCCGGTCTGGGCCATGAACCCCTCCAGCACGCGGTGGAACGTGACGCCGTCATAGTATCCCTGCCGCGCCAAAAACACGAAATTGTTGACCGTGACAGGCGCTTTCTCTGGATAGAGCTCGATGACGAATTCCCCACCCTTCGCCATTTTAACCGTGGCAAAGTACTGCTTTGTCACATCAATCAGGAAAGGAGGCGCGTGGGAATATTGCTTTGTGCCGATCAGTTCCGGGGTCGGGCCGCCAGCGGTGGGAACAGGCGGCAGGTCGGCCGGCGGCACGATGGAGGATACGATTATCCAGGTAATCCCCGCGGCAGCCAGGAGCAGCAGGCCGATGGTCAGGACACGTTTTAATAGTTTCTGCCGGGCGCGGGCAGCGCGCCGGGCTTCCCGCTTGGTGGTGTGTTTTTTTGACATATTGTCTCCTCCGCGTTCTTTATAAAAGAGTTGAAATGCCAGATTTCAAACATTCAGCCGCCTACAAGTGTAGCATAAAACCAGCCGGATAGCCCGTTTTACTACAAGCCATTCCTCCGCCACCCGAAAGTGGGGATTGCCTTTTTTTGTACTTGTCTGTATCATAAGTGCAATCTCCATAAGGAGCATTCATGGAAATCCAAATCGTTAAAATCGAGAAACCCGATTCAATAAACTTCATCCTCGGCCAGTCGCATTTCATCAAAACCGTCGAGGACCTGCACGAGGCGTTGGTGAATGCGGTCCCGGGCATCAAATTCGGCGTGGCCTTCTGCGAGGCCTCCGGCAAGTGCCTCGTCCGTTTCAGCGGCACAGACGAAGCCAGCGCCGAATTGGCGAAGAAAAATGCCCTCGCCATCGGCGCGGGGCACTCTTTCATCATTTTCCTGGGGGAAGGATTTTTCCCCGTCAATGTGCTGAAAACCGTCCAGAACGTTTCCGAAGTTTGCCGCATTTTTTGCGCCACTGCCAACCCGACCGAGATTCTGGTTGCTGTCACGGAACAGGGACGCGGCATCATCGGCGTCGTGGACGGCTCGTCCCCGCTAGGCGTGGAGGGCGAGGAAGATATTGCCTGGCGCAAGAGTTTCCTGCGTAAAATCGGCTACAAAGCATAGCCGTACTACAGAAGAGGAGAATAAAAATGGATTCCTACGGTCCCCCGCAAGCCCTGTTCTACATTGGCTATGCCCTTCAATGCCTGGCCTACCTGGCCGGGATCGTCGCGGGAGTTATCGTCATCACACGCAAGCGCACCCTGCCTGGCATCCTGGCTGCCGCGGCCTTCTTCCTGCTGGGCCTCGATCTTCTCATCCGCTTCATCATATGGAACTTCCTTGTCAACGTCTTCCATGATTACGGGACTCTGAACTGGGTCAGTTACTGCCTCAGCACGCCGATGATTCTCATCGGCATCATCGCGCTGGTCGTTTCGGTGTTCATGAGCGTCGGGAAAAAGGAAACCCTGCCGCCCCCGCCCGGCATCGAAGATACACCGCCCAAAGCATAACCAAAGAACCGTTTCATGACCACCACCCGCGCCCCCAGCAAGATCATCCCGCGCGCTTTTCCCGGCATTTCGCCGGGAGAAGTAGCCGAGTTGATCAACAACAGCCAGCTAAAGAATTTCCCACCCGATACCGTCCTGTGCCGCGAAAACGAGGTGGAGGATACTTTCTACCTCATCCTCGAGGGCGAGGTGGAAGTCACCAAGGTTATCAACAACTCCGAAAAACGCTTGTTGAAATCGCTGGGGGCCGGGGATTTTTTCGGGGAGATGGCGCTGATCCATAACGCGCCGCGCGCCGCCACGGTCCGCACCGTAACTCCGTTGATTGCCCTTGAAATCAACAAAGAATCCTTCGACCGCGTCCTGCACAATAGTCCCAGCATCTCGCTGGCCATGGTGCACGAGATCAGCCGGCGCCTGCGCGAAAACGACGAAATGGCAATTGATGACCTGCGTCTGCGCGCCAGCGAACTGGCCGAGGCCTACCAGAAAATGGCCGAGATGGAAGCCGCCCGGCGCGATTTCCTGACCAACGTTTCCCACCAGTTGCGCACCCCGCTGATGGCCGCCGGCGGTTACCTGCAAATGCTCCAAAAGGGCGCCCTCCCCGCCGAGAAGATTCCAGAGGCCATCGAAACCGTCACCCGCAATGTACAGCAGATCACCAGCCTGGTCAACGACATCCTTTTCGTGCAAGAAATGGAACTCATCCTCGAGAAGTTCGAACCAGTGAGCCTTGTGGATCTGGCGCGGCATGTCGTGGCCCGATACGATGAGAAAGCCCAGGCGAGGAAACTTAAATTGCGGGTCAAGCCAGACCTGTTCCTGCCCGCCGTTATGGGTGATGCCCAAAGCCTGGAGCGGGCTCTCGTCTCCCTCGTGGACAACGCTGTAAAATTCAGCCCGGACGGCGGCGAGGTGGAGATCCGCCTGCGGCGCAAAGGCGAGCAGGTGGCCGTCTCGGTGAAAGACCAGGGCATCGGCATTCCCCCGGAGACCCTGCCGCGCATCTTCGACCGCTTCTACCATCTCGACAAATCCGGCGACCAGTTGTTCGAGGGACTGGGGATCGGCCTGGCGATCACGAAACAAGTGCTCTCCCAGCATTTTGGCCGCCTGGAAGTAGAGTCCGCGCCGGGAAAAGGCAGCACTTTCACGATGTGGCTGAACGTCGGCAAGGAGGACGGAAAGCCGAGAGAGAGCGGCACAACAATTTGAAAATGAAATCTCCCGGAGTTGCAAACCTCCGGGAGATTTATTTACGCTGTAAATTGCACGATCTGTTTCCCGTCCGCATTATAGAATGACCGGGCCGCAAAAGGCGGATCGCCGCGTTTCATCCCCCGGATATGATCCACCAGAACCGGTAAATCCTCCACGTTTGGCAGGTTGACAATCTCGTCATAATCCACCCAGTGCAGCGTCCCCTCCGGCGAGGGCGCAGGCTCCCCTTGCGGACACTTGCCGGTAAAGACGAAAATCCCGATGCCAGGATTCTGTCCCGTATCCACCATGATCGTCCCGCACAACCACAAGTCAGCTGTCAGCCCTGCCTCCTCCAACAGTTCGCGCCGCGCCGCGGACAAGGGGTCCTCACCCGCCTCGACGTGTCCGCCCAGACCGTTATAACGGTTGGGCCACAGGCGTTTGGACGGGCTGCCGCGCAGGAGCAGAACGCGGGTCCCGCGCGTGACGAAGATCAACACGCGCGGGATGAGCATGTAACGGTCGAGGGAAATCCCCTGGTCGGAGACAGGCATATCTTTTTGTAAGGGCGACGCATGCGTCGCCCTTACTTCACCAGTTTACGAACTTCTTCAAGATGCCCGGCGGAGCCGAGTTTCCCGTTCTTATGGGCAATGAACTTGGCATACTCGGCCATGAAGATCTTGCCGGGGTCACGCAGGTCAAATTTTTCGGGGAAGTCACGGAAGAATTCGCGGTGGACGCGCGTCCAGACCAGGCGACCGTCGGTGTCAATGTTGACCTTGGTCACGCCAAGCGTCGCGGCGCGCTTGAACTCCTCTTCGTTGACGCCTTTGGCTCCCTTGAGATTGCCACCGGCAGCGTTGATACGCGCGACTTCGTCCTGCGGCACGGACGAGGAACCGTGCATCACCAGTGGGAACCCGGGCAGGCGTTTCTGGATTTCCTCCAGAACCTCGAAGTGCAGGCCTTGCGAGCCGGAAAATTTGAACGCCCCGTGGCTGGTACCGATGGCGCAAGCGAGCGACTCGACGCCGGTCAGGCTGACGAATTCCTTCGCCTGGTCCGGGTCGGTCAGTTTGGCGTTGGCCTCGTCCACCTTGACATGCTCCTCGACGCCGCCCAGTTGACCGAGTTCTGCCTCGACGACGATGCCTTTGGCATGGGCTGCGTCCACGACGCGCTTGGTAATTTCCACATTCTTCTCGAAGGATTCATGGCTGGCGTCAATCATGACAGAGGAATAGAAACCGCTTTCGATGCAGTCGAAGCAGGTGGCTTCATCTCCGTGGTCGAGATGGACAGCGAAAATGGCCTCCGGGAAGACCTGGTCGGCGGCGCGGATAAGGCCTTCGAGCATGGTCTTGTGGGTAAACGAGCGCGCCCCTTTGCTGATCTGGATGATGAACGCGGCCTGGCTGTCC
>JACQYE010000068.1 GCA_016208355.1 Chloroflexota bacterium
AGGAATATGTAAAAAGTTGGAAGTGCCCGTGATTGCCAAAGAAGTAGGCTGGGGCATCTCCGAACGGGCCGCAAAACTGCTGGCCGAGTGCGGCGTCGCGGCGATTGATGTGGCCGGCGCGGGCGGGACAAGTTGGTCGCAGGTAGAAATGCACCGCGCGCCGGACGAGTTCACCCGTCAACTCGCGGCGACATTTGTTGGCTGGGGCATCCCCACCGCGGAATCCATCTTCAATGTGAAACAAGCCGTCCCAGATACGCTTATTTTCGCCAGCGGCGGGCTGAAAGACGGGCTCGATATCGCCAAGTGTCTTGCCTTGGGCGCCACGCTCGGCGGCATGGCTGGTCAATTCCTCAAAGCCGCAGCCATCTCAGCAAAAAAGGTCGTCGAGATGATGCAGTTGACCAAGCAGCAGATCCAAGTCGCGATGTTCGCAACCGGAGCCGAGAATTTGGATTATCTACGATTTGAGCAATTGGAAAATTGACCCCTCACCCTACCCTCTCCCCTTCGGGGAGAGGAATCTTGATCGGCTTGCCCCCTCTCCCTGCAAGGGAGAGGGCCGGGGTGAGGGTCGTATGAAACACTATAAACCCATGAAAGAACCTCGTCATCGCATCCGTCCATCCATACTGGCTCATGCCAAGGAATTGCGCCACCCGCAAACGCCTGCAGAAGCGACCCTCTGGCAAGCTTTGCGTAACCGCAATTTTGGCTACAAGTTTCGCCGCCAGCACTCCATCGGTCCATTTATCGTCGACTTCTATTGCGCCGAAGTCAAACTCTGCATCGAAGTAGATGGGCCAAGTCATTTCGAAGATGGTCAACAGGAGCATGACGTGAGCCGTACTGCATATCTCAAATCGCTCGGCTGTCACATGTTTCGCTGCACAAATGATGATGTGCGTGATAGTATCAACGGTGTTATTGCAGAAATCGAAAACACAATCAATGATATTCTCTCCTCAAAACGAACCCTATGAACCGCAGCTTTCCTTTTTTCTTTCTCCCCTTCTTCCTTCTTGCGTCCTGTAATCCTATACCAACGCCCACACCCACTCCAACCTCCCCCACCCCCGGCGCGGGATTCCGCTACTCCATCTACGGACCCGCCTACGATCCGGGACCAGAATACTGGACCTCGGTCAGTGAGCAGATGTCCGCCAATTTCTCCAACGCAAGGCCAATGGGAATCTGGATCATTGGCGACATTGAAGGGAACCAGGCATATCTTAACTTTCCCGGTACGAGCAGCGACCCGAACATCCTCTTCGGCGAGACCGACGACAACGAAGCCGCTCTTACCTATTTCGACCAGCATAACGTTCAAATCTGGTTGCAGGTGGAACCCGGTGACGCCGACATACTCACCCTGATTGACCTCGTCCTGAACCAGTATGGCAACCATTCGAGTGTTATCGGCTTCGGCGTGGATGTGGAGTGGCATCGCTCCACAGGCAGCGAGGCCGAAGGTACGCCAGTCACGGACGAAGAAGCCGCCACCTGGGTGGATGCCGTCCGAGACCACGACCCCGAGTATCGCCTGTTCCTCAAGCACTGGGATACGGCCTTCTTGCCGCCAACCATCCGGGATGGCATCGTCTTCGTAGACGACAGCCAGCAGTTCGTCTCCCTTGACCAGATGGTAAACGAGTTCGCTGCCTGGGGCGAAACCTTTGCTCCTGCGCAGGTCGCCTTTCAGTTCGGCTACCCTGCCGACAGCCTCTGGTGGCGTAACCTGCAAGACCCGCCCGCTGACATTGGCAACGCCATCCTTGCCGCTGTCCCGAATACCGCTGCTCTCTTCTGGGTGGATTTCACCGTTTTGGAAGTCTTCCCGCCCGATAGGTAATCCTATGGATGTAAAACCGCTCCTCTCCGCCATCGAAGCCGAACTCCAGCGCCAGGTCGCCCGCCTCGACGAGCCGCACACGCGTCCCTTCCACGCGATGCTGACCTACCACATGGGCTGGACCGGTGAAAGGTCCGGACCCGAGGCGCAAGGGAAGCGCGTCCGCCCGTTGCTGGTGCTGCTCACCTGCGCCGCCTGTAATGCAGACTTGAAGTCGGCGCTTCCCGCCGCGGCGGCCGTTGAGCTAATCCACAACTTCTCCCTCGTCCATGACGACATCCAGGATAATTCGGACAAACGCCGAGGGAGGAAGACTGTTTGGAAAGAGTGGGGGATGCCGCTGGGGATTAACGTGGGAGATGCGCTGTTCGTGCTCTCCAACCTGGCAGTACTGGACCTGTCGCCGGCCTACCCTGCCGAGACAGTGGTCAAGGCTGCGGCCATTCTCCACGCCACCTGCCTCGACCTGACGCGCGGTCAGTATCTCGACATGTCTTACGAAACGCGCACCGACCTGGCGCTCGAAGACTACTGGCCGATGATCGGCGGCAAGACCGCCGCCCTTCTGGCCGCCTGCTGCGAGGTCGGGGCATTGCTCGGCGGCGCGGAACTGGCAACGCAGGAGGCTTACCGCGACTTCGGCCACTACCTCGGCCTGGCCTTCCAGGTGCAGGACGACCTGCTCGGCATCTGGGGTGACTCGGTGCTAACAGGCAAGTCTACCGAATCAGATCTGGTGGCAGGCAAAAAGTCATTGCCGGTTTTATTCGGTCTCGGGAAGGATGGGGTGTTCGCCCGGCGCTGGGTGGAGGGTCCGGTGCGCCCCGAGGAAGTGGGTCCACTCGCGGACCAACTGGCCAAAGAAGGAGCGCGACTCTTTACCCAGGAGACCGCCGACCGGATGACCGACCTGGCACTCCAGTCGCTGCGCATGGCCGATCCGCAGGGCGAGGCCGGGGAAGCGTTGTTTGAATTGGCTCAGAACTTATTGAGCCGGCAGGCATGAAGGAAGAAAATTTGGTATAATGCCCCCTGCTTGCGGGCGTAGTTCAGTGGTAGAACGCATGCTTCCCAAGCATGATATCGTGGGTTCGAATCCCATCGCCCGCTCTAGAGAAAATCTCTCGAAGGTTATCAGCCTCCGGGAGATTTTTATTTATTGACCAGCACGAAGCTTTTGTGAAAAGTTGCTGGTAGTGTTCGGATGTATTGCTGGCTACGCGCAATTTCTCAAAACATCCAGCGCCTTTCTAATTACTGCTTCTGTGGTCAGGCCATACTCCTTGTAAATCGTCTGGTATGGCGCGGAGGCTCCGTAGCGGTCAATGCCAAGCGCGGATCCGTACCCGCCTACCCAGCGTTCCCAACCCTGCGTAACCCCCGCCTCCACCGCCAGTCTCGCCTTTACGAAGGATGGCAGTATGCTATCGCGATAGTCCTGCGTCTGGGCGGCAAACAACTCCCAGGATGGGAACGAAACCACCCGCACGCTGACCGCTTCCGCAGCCAGTCGTAGGCCTGCCTCGAGCGCCAACTGCACCTCGGAACCGGAGGCCATCAAAATGAGAGCCGGGTCGCCCTCGCCCAGGTCAGCCAGCACATACGCGCCGCGTTCCAGCCCTTCGGCAGGGGCGTAGAGAGAACGATCAAGCGTGGGCACATCCTGTCGTGTAAGCGCCAGCACTGTCGGTCCCGCACGGCGCTCTATGGCTACTTTCCAGGCAACTGCCGTCTCGTTGGCATCCGCCGGGCGCAACACCACCAGTTCTGGGATTGCGCGCAGGGTAGCCAGGTGCTCCACTGGTTGGTGAGTCGGGCCGTCCTCCCCCAACCCGATGCTGTCGTGGGTGAAAACCCAGATGCTCGGATAGCCCGAAAGCGCCGAGAGCCGCAAGGGAGTGCGCATGTAATCGGCAAAGGTTAGAAAGGTCGCGCCATAGGGGATCAATCCCCCATATACAGCCATCCCATTAACCACTGCGCCCATGGCGTGTTCGCGCACACCGAAGTGAAAATTGCGGCCTTCGGGTGTAGCGGCCTGGAAAGGTAACAGTCTGTCGAGCCAGGTTTTATTTGACGGGGCCAAGTCGGCGGAACCACCGAGCAGTTCAGGGATTTTCGCCGCCAGGGCGTTGAGCACTTTCCCGGAAGCAATGCGCGTCGCCGTGCCTTTTTCGTCGGCGGGAAATTCCGGCAGGGACAGCTCCCAGCCAGCGGGCAACTCTCCCCTGAGGCGACGCGCCAACTCGGCGGCCTTGTCCGGATATTCGGCCCGATAGGTTTCCAGCAGAGACTTCCAGCCTGCTTCGGCCTCACGGCCTTTTTCTTCGGCCTGACGGAAGTGTTGCAAAACTTCCTCGGGAATATGGAAGCGCGGTTCAACCGGCCAGTCCAATTTTTCCTTGGCTGCATTCAGTTCTACGTCGCCCGGCGGTTCACCATGCGCCTTACTCGTCCCCTGACGGGTCGGCAAGCCATACCCTATAGTTGTTCGACAAACGACTAACGAGGGGCGAGGGTCGGATTTTGCAGTAGCGATGGCCTTATCTATGACCTCAACATCATTACCGTCATCCACATGTTGGATGTGCCAACCGTAGGCAGCGAAACGGGCAGCGCGGTCCTCGGTGAAAGCAATGTCGGTGGAACCATCAATGGAAATACGATTGTCGTCGTAAAGGTAGACAAGCCGGCCCAGTTTCAGGTGTCCGGCAAGCGAGGCGGCCTCGGCAGTGATGCCTTCCATCAGGTCGCCGTCGGTGACGATTGCATATATGAAATGGTCAAAGATTTTATGTTCAGAGGTGTTAAATTCTGCGGCAAGATGCGCTTCGGCAATTGCCATGCCGACGCCATTAGAAAATCCCTGCCCGAGCGGACCGGTGGTCGCTTCCACGCCTGGAGTGTGTCCATATTCGGGGTGGCCGGGTGTCATACTGCCCCACTGTCGGAAGCGCTTGAGTTCCTCCAGCGGGAGGCCGTATCCGGTCAGGTGCAGGAGGGAATATAGCAAGGCGCAGCCATGCCCACCGGAGAGGATGAACCGATCCCGTCCGGGCCAGGATGGATTCCGGGGGTTGTGGCGCAGGTGTTGGGTCCAGATGGTATAAGCAAGAGCTGCACAGCCCATCGGCAGGCCGGGGTGTCCCGAGTTTGCTTGTTGGACCATATCCGCCGAAAGAAAGCGGAGAGTATTGATCGCGTCGGATTGGAGACGGGGAAATGTGGTCATGTTTCTTCCTTTGGGAAATATTGTACCAGAAGAGATTGCAAGGATGCTGTTATGCGCCTGATTCCAGCCCATGCTAAAATGATTTTACCCGGAGGAAGAAATCGCTTTATGGCAAAACCAATTGTATTGTACATTGAAGATAATTTCGACAACCGGCTGCTGGTGCGGCGCGTGCTGATGGCTGAAGGCTACGAGGTCGTGGATGCCGCAAATGCGGGGAAAGCGCTTGAATGGCTCGAGTCGGGCCGCCCGGACATAATCCTGATGGATATAAATATGCCTGACATTGATGGATATACGCTGACGGCGCGTATCCGTGCGATGCCCGGGTTC
>JACQYE010000123.1 GCA_016208355.1 Chloroflexota bacterium
CGGATCAAGCCGCTGAAGATGAAACCGTGGATGGGGTAGAGGCTATACCAGTACAGGAAGCCGGAAATGCCGCGTGGGGCGAAGTAAGCAGTTTGAATCAGCAGGGTCTTGCCATCCGGCTGGGGGATGGATTGGAACTCCAGCCAGGCCTTGCCGGGCACTTTCATCTCGGCGCGCAGGCGGAGAAGCCGCTCCGGTTCCACGGCCTCCACGCGCCAGAAGTCGAGCGCCTCGCCGACGCGGGCCTCGTCCGGGTGACGGCGGCCGCGGCGCAGGCCCACCCCGCCGAAGAGTTTGTCCATCCAGCCGCGGACCACCCACGTCCAGTTCAGGTAGAGCCAGCCGCGTTCCCCGCCCAGGCCGGTATACGCCCGGAAAACGGCGGCAGGCGGCAGGTCGAGGGCTAGGCGGCGGGTTTCGAGCATCATCCCTTCGGTAACGGTCAGCGTGACCGGTCGCTGGTCGCCCTGGCTGACGACCAGCGCGTCCATCCAGGAGGTTTCCACATCGTCGCTGGCTACGCGTCCCAGCGCCAGGCGGACAGCAGTCTCGAAATCCAGCGGTTCGATCTGCGGGAACAGAAGGCGGGCTGTATCGCTGTTCACCAGGCTTTCGGCGTGCAGGCCTTCGATGAGCGGCAGCACCACCCGCCAATGGACGGGCGTGACCATGTGCACCCAGTAGGCGGAGAGCCGCGGGGTGTAAAAAGGGGTGGGAATCAACAGGCGTTTCAGGCCGCGCTGGCGGGCGTAACCGAGCAGCATTTCGGCGTAGGTGAGGCGGCTGGCGCCGCCGATTTCGATGGTCTGGTTGAGACTGGCGGGGGTTTCCAGGGCGGCGATGAGATAGGAAAGCACGTCCCGGATGGCGATGGGCTGGGCGGGCGTGAACCACCACTTCGGGCAAATGAAGGCGGGCTGGCGCTCGGCCAGGTAGCGCACCATCTCGAAGAGCACCGAGCCGGAACCGATGACCATGCCGGCGCGGAACTCAGTGACCGGGACGCGCCCGTTCTTCAGGATATGGCCGGTCTCGCGGCGGGCGCGCAGGTAGGGAGAGAGTCCGGCGGCGGGATCGGCCAGTTCCCCCAGGTAAATAATCCGCTCCAGGCGGGCTTTGCCCGCTTCGGCAGCGAAGGTGCGGGCAGCCTGGATGTCGCGTTCGGCGGACGCCTTCCCGCCCTGCATCCCGTGGATGAGGTAATAGACAGCGGAGACTCCATCCAGTACGGCGGCGAGGAAGACAGGATCGAGCGCGTCGCCTTCCGTGACTTCGACCTGGCTGGCCCACGGACGGCCCTCCAGCCGCTTCCGGTCACGCACCAGCACACGGACACGGTAACCGGCGGCGAGCAAACGCGGCACAAGCCGCCCGCCGATGTAACCGGTCGCGCCGGTGACGAGGATGGGTTTCATGAGATGGATTTTACCCCTGAAAAGTCCGAATGATAAACATGTCACTCCGAATAAATCTGGGAATGTCTAAATTCGAGGATAAGTTATATGTCACCCTGAGCGCAGCGAAGGGTCTCCGCCGCAAAGCGGCGGGATTCTTCACTCCCTTCGGTCGTTCAGAATGACATCATGTTTCTGATGTTAACCACTCCAATAAATCTTATGGATGACTTATACGAAAAACATACCCTACCCATCCCCCGATTTTTGGGGAGGGGCAGGGGCGGGAGATATTGACAGTTGACTTGCCCCGAATTATTAAATTCGGGATAAACCATGTATTTCTTATGGATGGGAATGGCCGTTGCCGGGTTTGCCGTTCGTCGGCTCGGTCTTCTTCTTTTGCAGGGGGAGAGGAATATCGCGCGGCGGCAGGAGGCCGAAGCGGGAAGCGCCCAGGTAGAGAATTTCCAGGAGCAGGTCCTCGTAGGAGATACCGTGGGCATTGGCCTGGATGCACAGGTCGCTGTAGCCGGGGGTCAGGCCGGGCAGGGTGTTGATCTCCAGCAGGCGCGGGTTGCCCTCGGCGTCCAGGCGGATATCGGTACGGGAAACATCCTGCGCGCCGAGCAGGACGTGGGCGCGATAGGATAAATGATGGAGCTTCCTGGTCAATTCCGGGTCGATCTGGGCCGGGCAGATGTACTCGGGCGCGCCCTCGGTGCCGACCGACTGGGCCTTGGCTTCGTTGCTATAGACGCCGGGAGTGACCGAGCGCGAACTGTCCAGCTCCAGGATTGGGAGGCGCAGGAAACCGTCCTTCTCGTACCACTCGGGGTGGCGGGAGTAGAGCAGGGTGTCGTAGCGCCCCAGGATGCCGAGGGTGAACTCGCGCCCTGGCAGGAATACTTCCACCAGAGCCGGCTGATGGTACATTTTGATGACATACTCGACGCGCTCGCGCAGTTCGGCCTCATTGTTGACGATGGCGCGCGCATCCACGCCCATGCCGGTCCCTTCGCGGGCGGGCTTGACGAACAACGGGAAGTGCAGTTCGGGGCGCAGGGGTTCGTCGCCGAAGTTGAATTCCTGGAAAGGAGCCACGGGCAGGCGGCGGTCGCGCCAGATGCGCTTGGTGAGCGTCTTATCCAGCGAGATGGCGTTGGTGAGGACGCGCGACCCGGTGTATGGGATTTTGAGCATTTCGAGCAATGCCGGCACCTGCGCCTCACGGGCGTCGCCCCCCAGTCCTTCGGCGATGTTGAAGCAGATGTCGGGTTTGGCCTCTTTCAAGGCATAGGGAAGATTCCTGTCCGCTTGGATGAAGAGGGTCTTGTGCCCGTCGGTCTCCAGGGCAGCCCGAATATGGTTGATGGTTTCGATATAGTCGAAGTCCGCGCCGGCATCAGGAGGGACATCCGGCGGGAGGGGTTTATCGTGCTCCTTGATGTTGGCAAGCACGGCCACCCGCCACGGACGCGCCGGGCGCGGGGCGGAACTGGGAGGTTTTTCGTTTTCCTTGTCCTGCATGGTTGCGTTCATTTCAATCCTCGGTTTGGAATATTACGTGCGGGCGAAGTATAAAACAATCTACGCAGATGACAAGAGTAGAATTCATTGTTTTTACGTTTTGATTAAACCCCACCCGGCGTAAATGTTTCTGCTCTGAGGGCAGGGATGATTGATAGTGCGAGGAACAAATTCCTTTTGTACAAAAATACACTCAAACTGGACAATCCCCCCACTTTCAGGTATCATTCGCCTCGCTTCCGGTCAGAGGGAAGACCCTGGCGAAGCGGTAGCAAGCCCGGACGAAAGCTATCCGGGCGATTGTGCGTCAGTATCCACACAATGCGAAAGAGACCGGAAACCGGTTGGAAACCCCACGTGGAGGCCAAATGGCAGACCTCATCAAACAGATTACCAGTGATCTTCAGAAACAGATCGAAGGCTACCAGCATGAAATCGGGTTCAGCGACGTCGGCACCGTGCTGGAGGCCGGGGACGGAATTGCCCGCGTCACCGGGCTGGCGAATGTCAAGTCGCAGGAATTGGTCCAGTTCCAGAACGGTGTGATGGGCATTGCCTTCAACCTCGAAAAGGAGGCCGTCGGCGTCATTATCATGGGCGACTATGCCGGGATCATCGAAGGCATGACCGTGCGCGCCACCGGACGAATCGCCTCCGTCCCGGTGGGCGATGCCATGATTGGGCGCGTCGTCAATGCCCTGGGCGAACCAGTGGATGGCAAGGGTCCCATCGCTTCGACCATCGGGCGCGGACAGCGTGAACTCATCATCGGCGACCGCCAGACCGGCAAGACGGCCATCGCCATTGACACGATTATCAACCAGAAGGGTAAAGACCTTATCTGCATTTATGTCGCCATCGGGCAGAAAAAGGCCGCCATTGCCCGCACGGTGGCCCTGCTCGAACGTTTCGGCGCGATGGACCACACAATCTTTGTCGTTGCCGCCGCCGACGAATCCGCCGCCCTCCAGTACATTGCTCCCTACGCCGGATGCGCTATCGGCGAGGAGTTCATGGAAACCGGGCGCGACGCCCTGGTCATCTACGACGACCTTTCCAAGCATGCCTGGGCCTACCGCCAGGTCTCGCTCCTGCTCCGCCGTCCGCCGGGACGTGAAGCCTACCCCGGCGACATCTTCTACCTGCACTCCCGCCTGCTCGAACGCGCCGTCCGTTTGGCGAACAAGTATGTCATTGTCGGGAAGGATTTCCAACCGGCCCTGGCCGAAGAGAAGGACGCGGTCAACGGCCGGGTCTACGCCGGACCCCGTTCCGGCCACGATGCCAACGAGGCGCTCAAAGTCCTGAAGAATCCCGGCGAGCACAAAATCCTCAAAGTCAAAGGGACAGGCGGTTCGCTGACAGCTCTCCCCATCATCGAGACCCTGCTCGGCGACGTTTCGGCATACATTCCCACCAACGTGATTTCGATTACCGATGGCCAGATTTACCTGGTCAATAACCTCTTCAACGCCGGCATCCGCCCGGCAGTGGACGTGGGCATCTCCGTTTCACGCGTGGGCGGCGCGGCACAGGTGCGCGCCATGCGCCAGGTGGCCGGTCAGCTGCGCCTCGACATGGCAGCTTACCGCGAACTGGCCGCTTTCGCCTTGATGGCCTCCGACCTGGATAAATCCACCCAGGCGCAGTTGACCCGCGGCCAGCGTATGCAGGAAATCCTGAAACAGCCGCAGTACGAACCGATGTCGCTCGAACACCAGGTCATCGTGCTCTATGCCGGGACGAACGGTTTCGCCGATACCGTCCCGGTGGAGCGGATGAAGAAATGGGAGACGAACGTTGTCCGTTATTTCTCCGCCTCGTACCCTGAAATCGGGAAGGACATTCTCGAAAAGAAACAGATCACTCCCGATAACGAGAAGAAATTGCGCGAGGCGCTCGGCGCGTTCCAGGCAAGTTGGCAGTAAACAGGGACCAGGGACCAAGGCATGGCATCAGCCCGTGAAATGCGGATGCGAATCCGCAGCGTAAAAAACATCTCGCAGGTAACGCGCGCCCTGGAGGCTGTCTCCGCCAGCAAAGTCCGCAAGGCGGTGGCGGCAGTCCAGGCTACGCGTGCCTATGCCACCAAGGCCTGGCAGGTGCTGACGCATGTCGCCCGGCAGCCGGGGCGGGGGACCCTGCACCCGCTGCTCACCAGCCGGTCCGAGGTCCGCAAGACGCTCGTGGTGGTCATCAGCGGCGACCGCGGCCTGGCCGGCGCGTATAATACCAACGTCATCCGCTATATCGCCCAGAAGTTTGACAGACACCCCTCGCCGGTCAATTACATTGCCGTCGGGCGCAAAGGCCGCGACCTGCTCATCCGCCGCCGCAAGCAGGTGGTGGCTGAGTTCAGCGCCCTGCCGGCTGCGCCGACCTTTGCCGACGTTTCGGCGATAGGCCGCATGGTGGTGGACGACTTCCTGAAAGGCGATGCGGATGAAGTCTGGCTGGTATACACCGACTTCATCAACATGGTGAAGCAGGAACCGGTGGTCAGGAAACTCCTGCCGCTCGAGTTCGAAGGCGGGCAGGACCGGGTGCAGGCTTACGAGCACCAACGTTTGAGCGCCGCATACATCTATGAGCCGGATGAACGCGAGATTTTGGACCAGATCATCCCGCGCTTTACCGCCCTGCAGATCTACCAGGCCATCCTGGAGGCGCAGGCCTCGGAACATGCCGCCCGCATGGTGGCGATGCGCAACGCGACAGACAATGCTCTCGAACTGGTGGAGCACTTGCAACTGGTTTACAACAAAGCCCGCCAGCAAACCATTACCAACGATCTTTTGGACATCGCCGGAGGCGCGGAAGCGCTGGCCCAGGCGATGGCGAAGTAATAACTTACCGGAGGAAGCCAATGGCGAAAGAGACAGGCCGTGTCATTCAAATTCAAGGCAGCGTGGTGGACGTGGAGTTCCCCGAAGGCGGACTCCCTGATGTCTTTGAAGCGTTGGAAATCGAACGGGAAGGCGACCTCCCGCTCGTGCTGGAAGTGGAAAAACACTTGGGGAGTAACTGGGTGCGCTGCGTCTCGATGGATTCGACCGACGGCCTGCCGCGCGGCGTGGACGCGGTTGCCACCGGCGCGCCGATCATGGTGCCGGTCGGGCCGGAAACGCTGGGCCGCATCTTCAACGTCCTGGGCCGCCCGGTGGACCAGAAAGGCCCCGCCCCGGCGGAACTGCATTACCCCATTCACCGTCCGGCCCCGCCTTTCTCCGAGCAGTCCACCCGCACCGAAATCTTCGAGACCGGCATCAAGGTCATTGACCTGATCGCCCCTTTCACCAAGGGCGGCAAGACCGGCATCTTCGGCGGCGCGGGCGTCGGCAAGACCATCATCATCCAGGAACTCATCCGCTCGGTGGCAACCGTCCACCAGGGCAACTCGGTTTTTGCCGGCGTGGGTGAACGCACCCGCGAAGGGACGCAGTTGTATCGCGAAATGCTCGAATCCGGCGTTATGAAGGATACCGTGATGGTCTTCGGCCAGATGAACGAGCCTTCTGGCGTACGCTTGCGTGTGGCGCTGACTGCCCTGGCCATGGCGGAATACTTCCGCGACGAAGGCAAGGACGTCCTCCTGTTCATTGACAACATCTTCCGCTTTACCATGTCTGGCTCGGAAGTATCCGCCCTGCTCGGACGTATGCCCTCCGCCGTGGGCTACCAGCCTACGCTGGCAACCGAAATGGGCGAACTCCAGGAGCGCATCACATCGACCCGGCACGGCTCCATCACCTCGATGCAGGCTGTCTACGTCCCGGCGGACGATTATTCGGACCCGGCGCCTGTCGCCACCTTCACCCACCTGGACGCCACCATCGCATTGGAACGTTCCATCGCCGAAAAAGGCATCTACCCGGCTGTGGACCCGCTGGCTTCCACCAGCCGCATCCTCGACCCGAACATTGTCGGCGCCGACCACTATGCCACTGCCCGCGAGTGTCAGCGCGTGTTGCAGCGCTACAAGGACTTGCAGGACATCATTGCCATCCTCGGCATTGACGAGTTGAGCGAAGACGATAAACTGGTGGTTTCCCGCGCCCGCAAGATCGAGCGCTTCTTCTCCCAGCCGATGTTCGTGGCCGAACAGTTCACCGGCGTCCCGGGCGCGTACGTCCACATCAAGGAGACCGTCAGTGGTTTCCGTGAGATCCTGGACGGCAAATGCGACGACCTGCCCGAGCAGGCCTTCCTGCTGGTCGGTACGATCGAGCAGGCGCGCGAAAAAGCCGAGAAGTTGGCAAAGGGCGCTTAGCGTTACTCCCATGAAGGTTTTCACGTTTGAAAGCCGAACATGGTAACATGTAAGTTTGAAACGTGAAAACGGAAGAAAAACATGCCTATCCGCTGTGAAATTGTTTCCCAGGACCGCATGGTCTACGAAGGCGATGCCGATATTGTGGTGCTCCCCGGTTCGGAAGGGGAGATGGGCGTCCTGCCTCACCACGCGCCCGTGCTGACCACGCTCAAGTTTGGGATCATCACCGTCCGCTCGCACGGACAGGAAGAGCATTTTACCGTGGCTGGCGGGGTAGCCGAGATCCAGCCGGAGATCATCACCATCCTGGCCGACGCGGCTGAGAACGTGGATGAGATTGATGTTTCACGCGCCGAAGCCGCCCGGAGACGCGCCGAGGAGATCCTGGCCAAAGGCGTCCCGGCGGACACGGACGCTTACCTGGCAATGGAAGCAGCCCTGAAGCGCTCGAACCTGCGTCTGGATGCTGCCAGACGCTTCCGCAAGGGATCGAGACCCTCCCGGTTGACTGACGAATCGAGGTAGTTATGCCCACCCTGACATCCTTATCCAAGGAACTGGGGATAGACCTCGGCACCACCCAGACGCGCATTGCCGATAGCGGCGGCGTCTTGATGGACGAACCGACCATCGTCGCTATTGTTATCGAAGAACAAAAAATTGTCGCGCTGGGCAAGGAAGCCCGGGGGATGCAGGGACGCGTTTCCGAAGAAACCATCGAAGTGACCCACCCGCTCCAGAAGGGGGTGGTGGCCGATTACGAGATCACCGAGGCCCTGCTGGCTTACCTGCTGAAACAGGTCAGCGGCCCGATGCGCATTTTCCGCCCGCGCGTGATGATCACCGTCCCGTACGGGGTCACCAGCGTGGAAGCACGTGCCGTCCACGAAGCGGTCCTCCAGGCGGGATCGCGCGATGCATACCTCATCCAGCAGCCACTGGCGGCGGCCCTCGGCGTGGACCTGCCGGTTGGCGCGCCCTCCGGGAACATGGTCGTCTGCCTGGGCGGAGGGACTACGCAGGCGGCAGTCATCTCGATGTATGGCATCGTCGCCGCGGAGACTCTGCGCGCTGGCGGCATGCAACTGGACGAAGCGATTGCCTTGTACGTGCGCAGGAAATACGGCGTAGTGATTGGCTCGACTACGGCGGAGCAGTTGAAGGTCCGCATCGGCGCGGCGGTATCGCAGGACAAGGAAGAAAGCCTGGAAGTTCAGGGGCAGGACCAGGTCAGCGGCCTGCCGCGCCCGGTCACGCTGACCACCGGCGAGGTGGTGGAGGCGCTCCAGGAACCGCTCAAGCAGGTCATCGAGAACTGCCGCCGGGTGCTCGAAAAGACCCCGCCCGAACTGGTCTCCGACATCATTGACCGCGGCGTGGCGTTGACCGGCGGCGGGGCGCAGTTGCGCGGCATAGATAAACTGCTCACCAAGGCGCTCGGCATCCCGGCCTATGTGGTGGACAATCCGACCACTTGCGTGGTGCAGGGCGCAGTGAAAGCGTTGGGCATGTACTCAGTGCTCAAGCGGAATTTGCCGCCAGTCTAATTGTTGACAAGGCCGGGCTTGCCCGGTCTTTTTTCTACTTTCGAAGAGGGTACCCGTGAATAATTCCTTCCAACTTCCCGAAGTCTTTGCCTCTGTCATGGGATTGGGCGCGCCCAGGGCGTGGTTTCAGACCAAAGCCTGGAATCGCGTTGGCAACCTGGTGATGTTTTTCCTCCTCTTGAGCGCCTCCTGCCTGCTCTTTTTCTATGGCCTGTATGATACCTATCTGGCATACGAGAGACATGGCCCGGCGATGATAGATGACAAAATCATTACCCCGACCCTGATTGCTTTCGCCTTGTTTGCCCTGGGAGCGCTGGCCGGATGGGGCGCGTACGCCAACTGGACTAAAGGAGCCGCCGTGTATGACAAGGGCTTTGTCCTGCGCGACCGCAAGGGGCTGCATCCCTGGGCGTGGGAGGCTGTGGCCTCGTTCACTGCCTCGGTTACCCGCCACTATACAAACGGGATATACACCGGCACGACGCACACGTATACAGTTTTGAACAAGCAGAGCGAGCGGCTGGTATTGGGGGATTCTTTCAAGAATGTGGAACAATTGGCAGCGCTGATCGAGCAATCCACTTTTCCCATCCTGTACGACCGGGCCGCGGCCCAGTATAACAACGGGCAGGCCGTCGTCTTTGGGCCGGTGGCGATCAGCAAGTCCGGGATCGTGATCGGCAAGAAAACGTATCCCTGGACTGAGGTCCAGCAGGTTTCGATCCACCAGGGTTTTGTCAGGGTTTCGAAGAAAGGCGGCGGCTGGTTCAGCGGAGCCAGCGCGGCAGCCTCCACCATCCCCAACCTCCGGGTGCTGTTGAGTATCATTGACCAGGTTGCGGGAGTGAAGGCGAGTTGAATCAAATCCCCGGTGGTGAGCCGGGGATTTTGCTACTTACTAATTTGTGGAGGCGCATGCGAAGCCGCCAGCGTGAAACCTAGGCTGCTGCAACCTTGCGCCGGTTGCGCAGCCGCAGGAATAACTTGGTAATCTCCTCGGAAATGGCCGGGATGAGCGCCAGGCCGATGACGATACTCCATTCGCGCCCGCTCAGGAAATGGGTGTTGAAGATGGGCTGGAGGAAGGGCACGGCTGTCACCAGGATGAGCAGGAAAATGGACAGGCCCACGGCGTACTGCATCCATTTGTTCGAGAAGATGCCGATGCGGATGAGCGAGGCTTTCTCGGAGCGAACGGTGTAGGCGCGGAAGAGTTCGCACAACGAAAGGGTCACAAAGGCCATCGTTTCGGCGGTCTGCACGTCTATGCCGCGCCAGTCGTGCTGGATGAGATAGGTGATGGGGTTGATGCCCTGCGGCAATTGCGCCCCGGCTTCGAGATGCCAGATAAGCCCGAGGGCGAAGGCGGTCAACACTGCGCCGGTCTGTGTGATGGTCTGGATAATCATGCCCAGGCTCATACTTCCGTTGATGATGGGTTCCTTCTTGGCGCGCGGCTTGTGCTCCATGATGTCGGGGTC
>JACQYE010000124.1 GCA_016208355.1 Chloroflexota bacterium
GCCGCCGCGCCCCGGATGGAATTCCCTGACATAAAAGTCATGCGCGAAGCCGAGGATGAGCCGGGGTTGCCCATCGTAGCCGAGTCGGAGGCCACCAGCGTTACCTTTGCGGCTGGAATCCCGAGCGCCTCGGCAGCCATCTGTACCATGACGGTATGTGTGCCCTGCCCGACCTCGGCGCCGGCGTGCCACAGGACAGCCTGCTCGATC
This sequence comes from Chloroflexota bacterium, assembly GCA_016208355.1. Taxonomy (GTDB): domain Bacteria; phylum Chloroflexota; class Anaerolineae; order Anaerolineales; family Villigracilaceae; genus UBA877. The sequence continues at coordinate 211 of JACQYE010000124.1, forward strand.
TCGGTCCTGCCATGCAGTTCGATGCGCGCCCAGGAGTTTTCCTGGTAGCCAAACGAGAAGCCGACATTTTTGAAACCGGTGGCGAAGCCGCGACCACGGACGAAGGTCGTTTTGTATTTTGCTTTTTGTTTTTTTCCTTGTTTCCAGCCGAACCGGTCCCGCGCTGCCTCGATACACTCCACGATGCTTACCCGACCGGGAGCCGGGGTGCCCACCCCAAGCGTGTCGCCCTCCCGCAGCGCGTTGCGGTGACGGAATTCGACCGTGTCGAGGCCCAGTTTTTCTGCCAGTTTATCCATCTGGAGTTCGGCCATCCACAGGGCTTGCGGCGCGCCGAAGCCGCGGAAGGCCGCGCTGGGGACGTTGTTGGTGTAGACGCCGTAGGTGTCCACTTTGACATTGGGGATGAAGTAGGGGCCGGTGCATGTGATGGTGGCGTTGCCCAGCACCTTGTTGGAGGTGTACATGTACGCGCCGCCGTCGGCGATGATCTACATTTCCGCGGCGACCAGTTTGCCGTCTTTGGATGCGCCCCATCTGGCTTTGAGCGTCGCCGGGTGGCGCTTGCCGTGCCCGATGATGGACTCCTGGCGCGACCAGACGATCTTGACCGGGCGCTTGAGTCTCATCGTTGCCAACCCGAGCACGATCTGCACAGACAGGTCTTCGCGCCCGCCGAACGCGCCCCCGATGGCCGGGTAGATGACGCGCACCTGTTCATCTGCCAAGCCCAATGCGTGGGCGATGCCCGCCCGGTCGGCGTGCGTCCATTGGCCGGCGCACTCGACCGTGACCCGGCCCGCCTCGTCGAGGTAGGCGAGGCCCGCTTCGGGCTGGAGATAGGCGTGTTCCTGCCAGGGCGTCTTGTACTCGCCTTCGATGATGACATCCGCCTTGGCGAAGGCAGCCTCCACGTCGCCCTTGCGGATCTTGTAGTGGACGCAGACATTCGAGTCGCCCAGTTCGGGGTGGAGGAGGGGCGCACCGGGCTGCATGGCCTCGACTGCGTCGAAGACAGCCGGCAGGTCTTCGTATTCGACCTTGATCAAGTCACGCGCTTTGGCGGCGATGGCCTCCGTCTCGGCGACGACGGCGGCCACCTGGTCGCCTTCGAAGCGGACGATGTCAGACCTCACTACCCCCGCCCCCGTCCCCTCCCCCTTCTCCCCTAGAAGGGGAGAAGGGGGAGGGGTGGCCTTCAGGCCGGGGAGGGGGCAGAGAGGTCCACACAGCACCGGCTGGTCTTTCTTCTGCAAGCCATACTCGTTAACCGGCACATCTTTGGCCGTGTAGACCGCCGCCACACCTGGCAGCGCCTCAGCAGCGGAGGTGTCAATGCCGACCACGCGGGCGTGTGCACGGCCGGCGAACAGGATCTTCATGTGCAGCATGCCCGGGCGGACGAGGTCGCCGGAATACAGGGCTTTGCCCGTGACCTTGTCACGGGCGTCAATGCGGGGGAGGGATTGGCCAATGGATTGATGATTCATTTCTTTTTAGCAATTTTATTATCAAGGGTTTTTAAAATTCTTGGTCCGACTTCCATAGCCCAATTCGTAGTGTTTCTATCTACAGTGTAGCCATGTGCCGCAGAATTCATTAAGAAAGATATATCCAAAATAGCAGAACGTTCCTGTTGAGTAAGTAAATCGTTTTCGACTAGTCTGCGTGAAAGTGTTGCAATACCCTCTTTTTTCACTTCGAGTTTATTTGATTCTGCAATGGTGCGAAGGCGTTTCTCTATTTCAATTCTCAATCCCGCAAGAGCTAAATTGGGATCTTCTTCTGCTATTTGTTCAAATATGTATAACTTCTGGTTATCCTTTTTGTTCAGTGGTGCTAATAATCCAGCGCGTTCGGCATTATCTTTAGCCTTTATTAATTCCTGATATTCTACTTTTACTCCGCCAGGTAATTCAACTGATTTGAAGAGTGTACCTAGCCAAGGAACAACCGCGATAGCAATAAGAATAGCTGTTATTGAGTCTATCGACAGTTTGGGCCAGATGATATGTGCCCCAATGAGTATTAGCGCACTAGCAGTTATGATAACTTGAATAGGTTTTATTTTCATATTTTCACCTACCTTGTTCGTTTCATAACATCACAACTTTATTTTCACATTTTACCGCCTCCCCGCAGGCGGACAGGGCCACGGTCAGCGCCAGGAGTAGGGTCAGCGCGGCGGACAGTTTCCGAATCTCAATTTTCCATTCCCGATTGTCCATTTTCTTCCCCCTGTTACCGCTTGTATTCTTTCGTCTTCCTCCCCGATGGCGGGGCGTCAAGTTCGGTGTAACGCGGCGGTCCGACGAACTGGTAAACCATCGAATAAATCAGCGAGACCAGGCCGGTGAGGATGAATAGTGTGGCAAGGAAGAAGATCAGCATGGCCCATACGTCCTGCAAGCCGCCAAAGAAGCGCGCCAACGGGTCGAGCACCGGTTTTCCCCACACCCAGTCCGGGAAATGGATGTACCCCAGCAGGCCCGGCGGCACCAGGGCGCGGCGCTTGGCCTCCTGGAGGAAGGCATAGCCGATGCCGTAGGCCATTGCCGGGACGATGAGCATCAGCAAGCAGCCGACGCCGCGCCAGAGCGGGTTCATCACCTTGCGGGGCGGGGACTTGCGTTGGTATTTCGAGTATTTCGTCATTTTCACTATCCCTTCCGGGCGGACGCCGTCCGCCCCTACGAATTGGCGGCATCCTCGACGGCCTGGATGATCTTGTAATAACCGGTACAGCGGCACAGGTTGCCGGTGAGGGCCTGGGTGATCTCGTCCCGCGTCGGGCGCGGGCGCTCCTCCAGCAGTTTCGCTGCCGACATGATGAACCCCGGCGTGCAATAGCCGCACTGCACCGCGCCATCGGCAATGAAAGCCTCCTGCACCGGGTGCAACCCCACCCCCGACCCCTTATCATCCCTGAAGGGGGCTCCCTCAGGGAGAGGGGAGAGACCCTCGATGGTAACGATTTCCGCCCCATCGGCGCGCGGCGCGGGCACAAGACAGGCCATCACGGCCATGCCGTCCAGGAACACGGTACACGCCCCGCACTCGCCCTCGGCGCAGCCCTCCTTCGTGCCGGTCAGCCCGGCTTCTTCACGTAAGAGGCGCAAGAGCGACTTGTCGTGCCCGCTGGTGAAAGTATACTCTTTGCCGTTTATCTTTGTGTGGATGGGCATGTCAGACGCGGGAACGTGTGACGCGTGACGCTTGACGTTTGACGAAAGTAAAACCGGTTCTTCCGGGACCTGGGACTGCCACTGCCCATCACGAAGTTGCCGCAGCCCGCGCGTCACCAACGTCCGCACCATCGCCTTGCGGTAGGCAGCCGACCCGCGGATGTCGTCAATGGGGCGGGCGGACTCGGCGGCCAGTTCCCCGGCGCGGGCAATGACCTCGTCGGTCAGTTCCTTGCCTGCCAGATACGCTTCCGCCTCGGGAGCGCGCACGATGACGGGCGCCACGGCCCCCAGCGTGATAACTGCTGATTTGGCGGCATCAGGACCCAGGTCCAGCACAACCGCTGCGTTGACCACCGAGATGGCCTGGACGCGGCGCAGCCCCAGTTTCAGGAACGTGCCGCGCTGCGTCTTCGTCAGGGCCGGGAAGGCGATGTCCACCATCATTTCGTCCGGCTGGAGCACGGTCTTTCGTACACCAGTATAGAATTCAGAGAGAGGCACGCGGCGTGCGCCGCGTACCGAAGCCAGCGTCACCCACGCGTTGAGCGCCATCAGGGGCGTGATCGTGTCGTTGGCCGGGCTGGCCGTGACGAGGTTACCGGCGATGGTGGCGCGGTTGCGGATCTGCGGTGCGCCCACCTGCCAGGCCGCGCTGACGAGGGGGAAGGCGCGCGCGCAGGAGTTTGGAGGCCGCTGCGGCATTATGCGTCACCAGCGGGCCGAGGTGGATGGTTTCGTCTTCATCGAGGGTGATGCGGTCGAGGTCCGGCAGGCGGGTGATGTCTATCACTGTCTCGACGCCTTTGCGCACGCCGCGTTCGAGTTCGAGCATTAAATCGGTGGCCCCCGCCACGAGGCGCGCTTTTTCGCGTTTCTCGCTCAGGAGCCGCAAGGTTTCTTGGAAAGTGGCAGGGGTGACGTAATCAGTCCACATGCCAGTATTAAACCACAAAGTGACGCAAGCCGCTACACTAGAATGAGCGGCTCTCCCGGTTTATCGGGCGAAAAAACCGCTTTTTTGACCATAAAGTCATAAGGCCACAAAATTTAACATTGCCGTGCCAGGAATAGCATGTCTTGGAGCCTTCGCTTGGTAGAGTTGAAAAAATAGCCCGGCAGTTCAATCTGCCGGGCTGATTGGTTTGTTTATGAAATCATTAAGGGTTATTGCTGGGCTTCGCCGCTACCGGTGAGAACCTGGTAACGCTTGTCGTAGGTCTCCACCGCCAGGAGCGCCAGGTCGTTGACGGAGCGCAGGGCAGCCTTGAGGCCATCTCCGCCGATGCCGGAGGCCACGTTGTCCAGGCCGCTGGAAATCTGGGCGCCGATCTCGAAGAAAGCCGCGTCGAAGGTGTAGATTTTTTCGAGTTCCTTCTCGTTGATCTTGACGGTGTCGAAGAAACCGGAGTAGCCATAGGAGGCATTCTTGATGCGGTCGGCGAAGGTGGTCAGCTTCAAGTGGATGGAATCCGCTTCTTCGAGCAGGTCGAACTGCCCGGCATCCACGAGGTCTACATAGGACAGGAGTTTCTTGAAGATGTCCTGTCCGCCTTTGACGGTTTCAAAAAGGTCGCTCATGGTTCCTCCAGAAAATGGTAAGGGCTGATCTTGAACGCTTTGATTATACTGCAAGGCGTTCAAATAGGTTTACGACATTTGGGGGATAAGGTTGTATAATGGGCAAAACATTTCGCCAGAACATGCAGGGATAATTCACCACGGAGATCGCGGAGTTCACAGAGAATTTTCTCTATGGTCTCTGTGAACTCAGTGGTGAATTGATAAAATCTGTGAAGGAGCAAGAAAATGATCGTCACCACCAAACAGTTATTCGAGGCCGCCTACGGTAAATACGCCATCGGCGCGTACAACATCAACAACCTCGAGCAGACCATGGGACTGTTCCGCGGTTGCATGGACAGCCAGGCCGCGTTCATCATCCAGATCAGCAAAGGGGCGCGCTCGTTTACCCACAAGACCATGCTCGAAGGCCTTATCCGCGCCGCCGACCAGGTTTTTCCGGAAGCCATTTTCGCTGTCCATCTCGACCACGGCGACGAAACCACCTGCTTCGATTGCATCGAGAGCGGCTTCTATTCCTCGGTCATGATTGACGCCAGCCACGAATCCTTCGAGAAAAATGTGGAGATCACCAAACGCGTGGTTGACGCCGCCCATGCCCGCGGCATCGTCGTCGAGGCCGAAATCGGCCAACTGGGCGGCGGCGAGGAGCACGTCAAAGTGGACGAGGCCAACGCCAAACTGACCGACCCGGACCAGGCGAAGGAATTCGTCAGCCTGACCGGCGTCGACTCGTTGGCTTGCGCCATCGGCACCAGCCACGGGGCGTTCAAGTTCTACGGCTCGCAGGGGCTGCACTTCGAGGTGCTCGAAGAGATTCAGAAACGCCTGCCTGGCTTCCCGCTGGTCATGCACGGTTCCTCGTCCGTGCCGCAGGAGGAGGTGGCGCGCATCAACGCCGCCGGCGGTAATCTCAAGGGAGCGAAAGGCGTCAACGAAGAGGAGTTCAAGCGCGCCGCAACCCTCGGCGTGACCAA
>JACQYE010000125.1:0-18805 GCA_016208355.1 Chloroflexota bacterium
TGCGGGAGGTTTTCGTATCCTAACCAAATCTACCCTTGACATTAACGTTACGTCATGGTTTATCATCCAGAGTATGTCGTACACTGTCAAGCAACTTTCATCCCTGTCCGGTGTGACCCCGCGCACCCTGCACCATTATGACCAGATCGGCCTGCTCAAGCCGGAAACCGTTGGCGCCAACGGCTACCGATACTACGGCGATGATTCGATCCTCCATCTCCAGCAGATCCTGTTCTACCGCGAACTGGGCCTCCCGCTCGAAGACATCAAGCAAATCATGGGACGCCGTGATTTCGATGTCCTGGAAGCGCTGGAAAGCCATCGCCGGGCTCTGGGGAAGCAGGCCGAACGGATCAACCGGCTCATCCAGACAGTGGACGATACCATATTGCATTTGAAAGGACAAAAAACCATGAGCAAAAAACAACTCTTCGAAGCATTCTCGGAAGAACAGCAGGAAGAATATGCCCGCGAAGCCGAGCAGATGTATGATGCCGTTATTGTGCGCGCCTCCCAAAAGAAGTGGAAATCCTACACTGCCGCCGAGAAACAGCGTATCGGAGAAGAAAGCAACGCCGCCTATCAAGCCATCGTGGACGCCATCCCCTTCGGTCCGGACAGCCCTCAGGCCCAGGCAGGTGTGGACCTGTGGCGCAAGCACATGGACCACTTCTGGACTCCCACCTCGGAGCAACTCCTCGGGCTGGCGGAACTCTACAACACCGACCCGCGCTTCAAGGCCAATTTCGACAAGATACACCCGCGACTGGCGGAGTTTATGCTGGAAGCGGTGAAGGTGTATGTAGCGAAATTGAAGTAAAACATTGTGGCGGCCAGTCGGCCGCCACAATGTTTATGGATTGGTTCATAGGTGACAGGTGTATTGTAAGGGACTGTCACCTTGGTTTTGCAGGGATCTTACTCATCGCATACTCGGCCAGCGCCGTGATCGTCAGGCTTGGGTTGACGCCCGGGTTGGCGGGCATGATCGAGCCGTCCACTATATACAAGCCCGGATAATTATGAACCCGGAAATTCTCGTCCACCACGCCCTCCGCGGCAGAACTGCCCATCGGTGCACCGCTCAGAATATGGGCTGTGGTCGGCAGATTGAGCAGGTTCTCGCCCAACGAGCCCATCGGAAAGCCGCCTATCTTTTTTGCGAAGGTGCGGGTGACATCGTGTCCCACGTTCACGCGGGCGCGGATTTCGTGCGTTTTGTCGGGTTCGGCCACCAACCCGCGGCGGAAGAGGGTGGCCAGGCTGCGGCCGGTGCGCAATTTCATGCGGTTGTCCACATTCTGCATGACAAGCAGGATGGTGACACGGTATGCCCAGCCGGGCAGCAGGAATGCCCTGAGAAAGTCAATCGGGTGGCGGATGCTCCACCACAACGATTTGACCATGCGCAGCGGGACAGAATCGCCCTGCGAGATCAGGGGGGCGCTGATGATGCGCATCAGGTCGGACCCTTTCGGATAACGCACCGGCTCGATGCGCGTCACCTCGTCCGCGTTGAAGATCGAGGTGATGGCAATACCCTTGGAATAATCCACTTTCTTGTCCCGTCCCAGCCCCCCGAGCAGCGCCTCGCTGTTGGTGCGGACGCGATCTCCCAGGCGCGGGGAGAGTTCCGGCAGGGAATGGCGAACGTCGCGGCAGTGCAGAAGCAACTTCAATGTTCCCAGGACGCCCGCGGTGAAGATAACATTGCGGGCCTGGACCCTCTTCATGATTCCGCCCAGGACCGCGGTCGAATGCCGGTAAGTCACCTCGTAGCGCGCGCCGTCGGCCTGTCCCGTCAATGGTCGGACATCCTTAACTTCGCATTCCGGGCGTGTTTCCGCGCCGCGTTTCTCGGCAAAATAGAGATAATTCTTTGGCAGAGTGTTCTTGGCGTTGTAACGGCAGCCGACCATGCAGCCGCCGCAGAAGTTGCAGCCGGTGCGCTCGGGGCCAGCCCCGTCGAAGTACGGGTCGGGAACGGTCTTGTCTTCCTCCCCGAAGAACACCCCGACGTCGGTGGCGCGGAAGGTGGGTTCCTGGCCGCATTCGGCGGCGATCGCGTGCAATACTTCGTCGGCCGGCATCAAGCGCGGGTTGCGGGTCGCGCCGAGCATATTGCTGGCTGTTTCGTAATACGGCCTGAGGGTCTTGCTCCACGGCAGTGGATCGTTCCATGCAGGTGTGGCGAAGGTCGCGTCATTGGGGATTTCGAGCACGTTGGCATACCCCAAACTGCCGCCGCCTACGCCCGCCCCGTGCAGCACCATCACGCCTTTCAGGGTGCTGATCTGCAGAATGCCAAATGAGCGCAGGGCAGGCGCCCACAGGTATTTCCAGAACTGCAGGTTGGTTTTGGCGAAGTCCTGGTCGCGGTAACGCTTCCCCTTTTCAAGGACGAGGACCGAGTAGCCTTTTTCGGTCAGCCGCATGGCGGAGACGGAACCCCCAAAGCCACTTCCAATGATCACATAGTCGTAGATTTTTTGCTCCATGTTGATTGCTCCTTCGGCGTGGTGTTCCACTTATTTATTTGTTCCCTTCCCAATTATTCTGGATCATAACTTGAACAGCAGGAAATCCAATGTTTATGTTTCGACCCACGCTTCACGCACGCGCCGGTAGGTCTCTTCCAGCGCCTCGGGCATCACCTTTGTCTCGGCCAGGGTGAGCATGAAACTGGCGTCCCCGGTCCAGCGTGGGACAACGTGCAGGTGCGCGTGACCCGGGATCCCGGCGCCGGCCGCCTCGCCCACGTTCGCGCCCAGGTTGAAGCCGTCTGGATTGTAGACCGCCCGCAAGACGGACATGCTCCGGGCTGCGAGTTCCATCATCTCGGATCGGCAGGCAGGCGTGAGGTCCTCAAAGGAGGCTTGGTGAGATTTCGCAACCACCAGCAGGTGGCCGCTGGTATACGGGAAACGGTTCAGGATGACAAAGGCGGCATCCCCGCGCCAGACCACCAGGTTGTGCGCATCGTCTGCTTCTCCCTGTACTTCGCAGAAGACACATCCCAACTGTGTTGTCGTGACGAATTTCATGCGCCAGGGCGCCCAGAGTCGTTTCATCCTGGTTGTATTGTAGCAAAAAAGGGGAACATAAGGAATAGGGATTCTGCCTGTACGTACCTAGTAAACCACTATAATTTTCAACCGTTGACATCTCTCCGCAACGCGAGTATTCTGTGTCTATGCAGCCGGCATTGTTCGACGCTTCCGTCCGCTACACCGTCACCGACCTGACGCGCCGCCTGCGCGCCCTGCTCGAATCCACCGCCGACCTCCAGGGGGTCTGGGTGGAAGGCGAGCTCTCCAATTTCTCGCGCCCCGCCTCGGGCCACGTTTATTTCACGCTGAAAGACTCCGGAGCGCAGTTAAAATGTGTCATCTGGCGCAACGATGCCGCCCGCCTGAAGTTCATCCCCACCGACGGCATGTCGGTGGAGGCGCATGGCAGTATCAGCCTCTACGAGGCCGGCGGCCAGTACCAGCTCTACGCCGACCTCCTGCGCCCGCTGGGGGAGGGGGCGCTGTATGCCGAGTTCCTGCGTCTGAAAGCCCTGCTCGAAGCCGAAGGCCTGTTCGACCCGAGGCGCAAACGCCCCATCCCGGAACTCCCGCGCCGCATTGGCATTGTCACCTCACCCACCGGCGCGGCCCTGCGCGATATGCTCAACACCCTGCGCCGACGCTATCCGCTGGCGGAGGTGGTCCTGGCGCCGACGCCCGTCCAAGGCGCGGAAGCCCCGCCGGCCATCGTCGCCGCGCTGCGGACCCTGAACCTGTCCGCCGCGCCCGATGTGATCCTCCTGGCCCGCGGCGGCGGCTCGATGGAGGACCTTTGGGCGTTCAACGATGAGCGCGTGGTGCGGGCTGTAGTCGCCTCCATTGCGCCGGTCATTTCCGGCGTGGGTCATGAGACGGACTTCACCCTGGCGGATTTTGCCGCTGACCTGCGCGCCCCCACGCCCACTGCCGCCGCCGAACTCGCCACCCCGATCACGCTGGCAGACTTGCAGTCCGGCCTGGTGCAGATGGGTCAGTTCCTCATCAGCGAGGCGCAAGCCTCCTTCCAGCGCCGCCGGGAGGGGCTGGGCTGGCTGGAGGGGCGGCTGCGACTCGTCTCACCGGCGCGTCGCTTGCAGGGGGAACGCCAGCACCTGGATGATATTGGCCGCCGCTTGAACGCGGCGCAGGCTCACGGTCTCGCCCTGACCGCGGCGCGGCTGTCCGGCCTGGAAAGCCGTCTGCTGGCGCTCAGTCCGCTGGCAGTGCTGAAGCGCGGTTACGCTGTCGTCACCCGCAAAGCAGATGGGCGTACTGTTATGGAAACAACTCACGTCCACCCCGGCGATGACGTGCGTGTCCGCCTGCGTGACGGCGAGTTCGAAGCCCGCGTGTCGGGCGAATAGGAGCAGTATGAAAGACCTGAAACCTGTGGAAAAACTGAATTACGAATATGCCTTTTCCGAACTGGAAGCAATTGTGGCCTCCCTGGAGGCTGGCGACCAGCCTTTGGATGAAGCCACGACTGTTTTTGCCCGCGGCCAGGCGCTGGTGAAGCGCTGCGCTGAACTGCTGGAGAAAGCCGAACTGAAAATACGCCAGTTGACCGGGGAGGCATTGCAGGATTTCGATGAGGCGCCTGCATGAATTTCAAGGTAATTCTTGAGAACTACATGCTCTGGACGGCGCTGGCTGCCTGGTTCCTGGCGCAGGCGCTCAAGATCCCGTTTGATTATTTCCAGAACCGGCGCTGGGATTGGGCTTTGTTCTTTGCCGCCGGAGGCATGCCGAGTTCCCACTCTGCGTTGGTGACCTCCACCGCGCTGGCCGCCGGCCTGTATCATGGCTTCGACAGCCCGATTTTCGCGCTGGCGGTGGCAGTGGCGATGGTGGTCGTCTATGACGCCACCGGTGTCCGCCGCCAGGCAGGGATGCAGGCGAAGAAGATCAATGTCATGGTGGAAGAATTGTTGAAAGGCCATCCCATTTCGCAGCAGCAATTGCGCGAAGTAATCGGCCATACGCCGTTGGAAGCCATTGGCGGTATGCTCCTCGGCCTGGTGGTGGCGCAGGGATTGTGGTTCATCTGGCGCTGAGGCACACAGACCGGTCATTGCATTAAGGAGGAATAATGCCTGCAAGAAAAACTTCCCACTCACCGGGCAAATCCTTGCCTGAAGGTCCTGCGCACGAAAAGGGGGATCTGGCCGCCCTGCAGGAAGAACTAAAAAAAGTCCAGGCCGAGTTGGCGCGCAAGAGCCGCTTTGCAGAGCATATCCTGGCGACTTTGCCCAACCTCACTTATATTTTTGACTTCCAGGAGAAGCGGATCGTGTTTGTCAACCGGATCAGCATCCCTTTCCTGGGGTATACGGCGGAAAAACTCCTGGAGATGGATGGCGCGGACCTGGAAGGTCTGCTGCACCCGGATGATATGGAACACGTCCATGCTCATTACGAGGCATACCACCGTGTTGCAGACGGTGATGTTCTGGAACTCGAATTCCGCTTGAAGCACAGTTACGGTGACTGGCATTGGGTCTCCATCCGCGAGACCCCCTACGACCGTGCATCCGATGGGCAGGTTTTTCAAGTGCTGGGTACTGCAGAAGACGTTACCGATCGGATGCTGGCACAGGAGAAACTTTGGTATACGAGTACCCATGACAGCCTGACCGGACTGTATAACCGGCCTTATTTCGAAGAAGAACTCTCGCGCCTCGAACGCGGCCGACGTTTCCCGGTAACGGTCATGGCGGCCGATGTGGACGGGCTGAGGGAGGTCAACGACCGGCTTGGACACCCTGCTGGCGATGCCCTCATCCGCAATGCGGCCGAGGTCATCAAGTCTTGTTTCCGCGCCGAGGATGTGGTGGCGCGCACCGGTGGGGACGAGTTTTCCGTACTGCTGCCCGACATTGGCTCGATCTCCATTGACGCTGTCCAGACCCGGGTCCTCCGTCGGATCGAAACTTACAATAACGCCCATCCCAAATCGCCCGTGCATATTTCCTTCGGGTTTGCGACAGCGGAGCGCGGCGAGATGCTGCGCGACATTGTCCGCGAAGCCGACCGCCGCATGGAATCGAACAAGGTTGCCACACGCAACAAAAACGTGGATGCTCATTCCCGGGGGCCGGAATAGTCTCAGGTGCGCTCCATACGTGTTACAAAGAAAACGCCCCGCCTGTGCGGGGCGCAATTTTTACCGGGACAGGCGGCGTTTAACCGCTGCCATCAAACTGCGAACTTCCTGGACGCGCAGCAGCACCAGCGCCAGGCCGTAGACTGCGCCACCAATCGCGACCCCGCCCAGGGCGGTCAACGCGGCGGGCGCGGACCCGGCAGCCTGCACCCAAAAAACGAGCGCGGCGGACAGGCCCAGGGTCCCGAGCGCGGCGGCGCCGAAGCCTTTGGCGATCTCCCCGCCGTGGATGCCGTTCAGCCGTTTGCGCATCAGCAGGAGGAGCGTGGTCACCTCCAGCGCGGTGGAGAGGGACACCGCCAGCGCCAGGCCGCCGTGCGGCATCCAACCGAGGTGGGTGAACAGGCTGGAGAAGAGCAGGCTGAAACCGATACTCAACGTCATTGCCGCTGCGCCCACCAGTACGGGGGTTTTCGTGTCGTGCATGGCGTAGTAGGCGCGCACCAACACTTCAAGGGTCGAGTGAAAGACCAGACCGGCCGTGTACCAGGTTAGCGCCCAGACGACCATCTGTGTGGTTTCTGATGTGAACTCACCGCGCTGGTAGAGGAAGGCAATAATGGGCGTACCAAGCAGGATCAATCCTGCTGTGGCTGGAACAGAGAGCAGGATGACGCCGCGCAGGGCAGAGGAAAGTGTCCGGCGGATATCGTCCAGTTTCCCCTGGGCATATTGCGCTGAGAAGGTGGGCATGACGGCAGTGGCTACAGATTGGGCAATGGCGGCCTGCGCCATGTACATCATCATGAAGCCAAGCGTGAGTGCGTAGACTGCGCCCTCGAAACGTGAAGCCAGCAGGGTATTGACCCACAGCATCAACTGTACTACTGCCGCTCCGAACATACGCGGCGCCATCAGGCGGAAGACCTCCCCAACAGCCGGGTTTTGCAGGCCCAATGTTGGATGATATTGTCCTTTGAGTCGCAGCAGGCTGGGGACTTGGATGAGCAGGTTCAGTACAGAACCAATAACGACACCCCAGGCCAAGCCATAGACCCCCATGCTCGGTGCCAGTGCGAGCACCCCAAAAATCTGTCCAAATTGGTACATGGCCGGGGCCAGTGCGGGCATCAGGAATTTCTGGTTCGAGTTCAGGATACCAGCCAGGAGTCCGCTTATACCAAAAAATACAATGGAAATGGTTTGAATGCGGAGAAGATCTACGGTGATGGCTTGCTTTTCGGGTGAGAACCCCTCGCCCAGGATATATTGGACTATTGGCCAGGCAAACGCGGCTGCCAATCCGGCGAGAATGGTCATGAGGATGAGAATCAGGTTGGCGGTGGCTGAGGCCAGTTTCCAGGCGGAACGTTGGTCTTCTTTTATCAGGAACTTGACGAATACAGGGATAAACGACGAGACGAGAATGCCTCCCGCCATGATCATAACCAGCGTTTCAGAAGGTCGGTTGGCAGCATAAAAGGCGTCAAGCTCGGTCCCGGCGTTGAACGCGCCGCCAATCAGGATTTTAGCGGCCAAGCCGATGAGCTGGCCGAAGAGATAGGCCAGCATTACGGTCCCGGCTGCGCGGGCGAAGTTGGGGGTGGGGGAAGACGGGTTCTCGGTCACGAGCGTGGATTATACCCCTTTGCAGTATAATGCCGCCAATGCAGCCAAGAAGGACTTAGCTATGAGAATCGCGAGATTTGCGCGTAGCCAATCAATTGTCTTTTTGTTAATTGTTTCGATAACAGCCTGTATCACTGCCGCGCCCGAACCGATTGTGACTGACATGCCCATTACCGGGCCTGCGGCTGAACCTGTGGACGGCTGGCTAGAAATTTATTTCACCGACCCTGACGCTCCCAACGCCTCGGACTATGAAGATGGCCCGGATGAGGCCCTGGCTGCCGCCATTGACGCTGCCCGGCTGACAGTGGATGTGGCCGTCTATAACCTGAATCTCTGGTCCATCCGCAACGCCCTGCTCGACGCACACGCCCGCGGCGTGGTGGTGCGTGTGGTGGCTGAGAGCGACAATTTGGATGGGGAGGAGTTCCAGGATTTGGTGGACGCTGGTATCGAGGTGCTGGGAGACCGGCGCGAGGGGCTGATGCACAACAAGTTCGTCATCATAGACCGGTCTGAGGTCTGGACTGGTTCGATGAACTTTACTTTGAACGGCGCGTACGAAGACAACAACAACCTGCTTCTTTTCCGTTCCAGCCAGATTGCTGAAGACTACCTGGTGGAATTCAATGAGATGTTCGAGGAGGATTTGTTTGGCCCAGACGCCTCCGCTGTTACTCCCAACCCGGCGGTCGTGGTGGATGGTACGGAAGTGGAAGTCTATTTTTCGCCGGATGACGGTGTGCAGGTCCGGCTGGTGGAGCTGTTGGAAGCCGCCCAGCAGAGTATCTACTTCATGGCCTACTCCTTTACTGCTGATCCGCTGGGCGAGACTATCCGCAGCCGCGCCGCTGCCGGGGTGACTGTAGCCGGGGTGATGGAAGCAGAGCAGGTAGCCTCCAACACTGGCACCGAGTACGATCCTTTCTTGCAAGGAGGATTGGATGTGCTACTCGATGCAAACCACGGCTTGATGCACCACAAGGTGATCATCATTGACGAGAGCATCGTCGTCACTGGTTCTTATAACTTTTCCTCCAGCGCCGAGGAGCGCAATGATGAAAACCTGGTCGTCATCCATAATCCGGATGTGGCCGAGGCATTTATGGCTGACTTCTGGCGCGTTTACAACCACGCATTGCCATAGATTACATAGAGACCTTCATTTCCCCTCACCGTTCCTGCCTGCTGCGCAGGAACTTTTTTTTACCAGTAACTTTTCATAACAATGGGCGACTAACAAGACAAACTATCTCATAATCAACCCGGAGGAAAAATGAATAAAACTCGACTACCCATCTTGTTCGCCCTTATGTTCGCCGGCCTCTTGCTGGCAGCCTGCGACATCGCAGTGCCAGCCGGCGCCGAGATCCAGGTCGCTGACGACGGTCAGAGTGCCCAGGTCGAATTCACTGGCACGGTTGACTCGATTGCAGTTGACCAGTGGGTCATTCAGGGCTACAACGTGCTCGTTGATGCCCAGACTGTTATAGATGGCAGTTTTGTTGCCGGGGATGTCGTGCATGTCTATGCCATTGTGGACATCAATGGTGTTGTCACTGCCTCCCGCATCGAAGGTTACTCACCCGCCTCCATCCCTTCACCCGAATCGGGGGATGGCATCTCTGGCATATCTGCATCAGATGACGCTGAATTCGTCGGCGTTGTGGAAAGCATCGCTGCGGATCAGTGGATTGTTTCCGGGCAGGTGGTCCTCATCACATCCCAGACCGAGATCAAGGACACTATCGTGGCCGGGGATACGGTCAAAGTGCATACTTATTTGGATGAAAACAATGCCCTGACGGCTCGTGAGATTGAACTGGCACTTGTTTCCGGTTCTATGGACCAGATAAGTATGAGCGCAGCCGAATTGGAATTGACCGGTGTTGTCGAGGCCATTGCGCCGGACCTGTGGACAGTTTCCGGCCAGGAGTTTTTTGTCAACGCCCAGACCGAGATTAAAGATATCATCGCCATTGGCGACCGTGTGAAAGTTCACCTTCTGGTCGGCACGGATAATTCTCTGACAGCCCGCGAGATTGAATTGGCTGACGAAGACGATTCCCCGACTGCGTATGGAATGCTGGAAATCACCGGCTCCTTGGAAGCCATCAATGGCGACCTGTGGACCATTGGCGGAAAAGTCTTCCTTGTCACACCTCAGACCGAAATCAAGAGCGCCCCGGTTGTCGGCGACTTGGTGAAAGCCGAGGCGATCATCAATCCGGACGGCTCGCTGACTGCCACCGAGATCAAGAATGTTGTCATGGATACCAGCTCTGACGATGACGACTCATCTGGTTCTGGCGGCAACAGCGGCTCCGATTCGTCGGATGACCACTCTGGAGACGATGACTCCTCAGATGGTGACTCCCCGGATGACGCCGACGATTAGTAGATACACATCTTAGCCCGCCTCCCCCAAAGACCCTTCCCTGGGAATTTGGGGGAGGACATTCCCCAAGTGATATACTTGCAGTGTTCACACAAACTGTTTCTCTCCACTTTCGATCTATGCCTCTCGACCAGCTCCGCTCCGAGATTGCTGAACTGAACAGCCTGGATTCTCAGGCTGTTAGCGCGGTATATGACCGCTACTATCCGGATATTTATCGTTATGTCTCATATCGCCTAGGGGACGAGACCCTGGCCGAAGACTTCGCCAGCGACGTTTTCATCCGCTTGCTTGAAGCATTACATGCCGGGCGCGGCCCGCGTGAAAACCTGCGCGGCTGGCTGTTTGGCGCGGCCTCCCACTTGATCAACGACCACCTGCGCCGCCGCTACCGCCGCCGCCAGGAGCCGCTCGAAGAGGATTATCCCAGCCGTGCGCCCGCCCCTCCTGACGAAGTGGAAGACCGTGACCGCGCCAGCATTCTGCAACGCGCCCTCGCCCGTCTCACTGCCGAGCAGCAACACGTGCTGACCCTGCGTTTTGGCGAAGGCTTTTCTCTGGAAGAAACAGCCGCCGCGATGAATAAGAAGATTAACGCTGTAAAACAGCTGCAACTACGGGCGTTGGCCGCCCTCAACCGCCAGATGGTGAAGTAATATGAACGCCAAACTTTCAAACATTCTCCAGGATTGTTTGCAGGCGATGGAAAGCGGAATTTCGCTGGACGAATGCCTGACCCGTTACCCATCCCTCGCCAGCGACCTGCGCCCGCTCCTCGAGTCTGCCCAGGCGGCGCGGACCGCGGGTCTGCTTCCCGTTCCTGGCAACGCCGTTACCCGCGGCAAGGCGCGCGTCCTGGTTCATGCCGCCCGGTTGCGCCAGGACAAAAGACGCCCTCGCCTGCATCTCACCGGCGCATGGCGGATGGCGGTCGCTTCCTTGGCAGTTCTGGCCTTCCTGGTGCTTACCGGGAACGGCTTGATTGCCGCTTCGGCTAATGCCTTGCCCGGCGACCCGCTCTACGCCGTTAAACGGACGGTGGAAGATGCGCGCTTGAGCATGGCCTCCGACCCGCAGGCTGAAGCTCAGATCCAGGAGGAAATAACAACACGCCGCGTGGAGGAGACCGAGTCCCTGCTATCCGAACAGCGCGTTGAAGATGTGGAATTCGAAGGCCTGGTGAGTGAACAACTTCCTGATGGCTGGCGGATTGCCGGAATCGCTGTGCTTGTCACTGACCAGACCGAGATGGAAGGGGTGATCTCTATCGGCGTGATTGCTGAAGTGACTGGCCAGACCCAGCCTAACGGGAGCCTTCTGGCAGAACGCATACGCGTCGAGGACCAGGAAAGCGGCGCGCCGGAAGGCGGATCTACTCCGGAAGGAACAGCCACCGAACAGGACGAAGAGACCCCCGCCTCCGAACAAACCGATGACAACTCCAGCCACGGATCAGATGACGGGGATAGCGAGGAGGACAGCTCCGGTTCAGGGTCCGAGGATGCGACGAAAACTCCCGAACCGGACGGTAATAGCGATTGAAACACATGTCCGTTAGACTTACTGCCTGGCAGAAACTCTAACGGACATGTTCTTTTATAATTTGGTAATAATTTGGTGACTTTTACCCGTATCTTTTTGGGGGCATTATTGACAAATAAATAAGATACAACAGTAGAAAATTTGACACCGTAGTTAGAAAAACCCTACTCGTCGCATCATCGAAAAACAATAAGGTATACTTGCATCATTGCTTTTGGAGTTTGATGCCAAGTATGCCGAAATCTTCCAACCCTTCTGATATTGAAAGCCTGCGGCGTTTTGATCAACATGCAATCGCGGCTATTTATGATCGTTACTATCTTGAAGTTTATCGCTATGTACGTTACCGGGTTGGTGATGAAATGTTGGCCGAAGATATTACCAGCGAAGTTTTTATTGGTTGCTTAAAAGCGGCGCAAGTTCACCAGGGCCCGAATAAAAGCCTGCTCGGTTGGCTGATTGGCATAGCGAATCATAAAGTAGCTGATTATGTCCGCCACCTCTATCGCCATCCCGTTGATGAACTTTTAGAGTCATTGCCTGCGGACATACCAACACTCCCTGAGGAAATCGAGCACCGCGAACGCAGACGAAACCTTCAATGGGCACTTGCTCAATTAACAAACGACCAGCAGCACGTCTTGGCATTACTTTTTGGTCAAGGATATTCTTTGGAAGAAACTGCCACTCTGATGAATAAAAAAATTCAGGCTGTCAAAGCTTTGCGAATTCGTGCACTGGCTGCGCTCCAACGTAAACTTGGAGGGTCGAAGTGAAAAAACAATTATCTGATGCTCTGGATGTATGTTTAAAGTCCTTGAAAGACGGCGAAACGCTGGAGGCTGTCCTGGCGCGTTTTCCGCATTTGGCTGCCGAACTTCGCCCTCTGCTTGAAGCGGCTCAAGCAGCCTGGATGCTGGGTCAATTTGATTCCCCTGTAGGTTTGGTTACCCGTGGACGCGCGCGCGTTTCTTCGGTTCACTTTAGGGCTGGGAAACCGCAAGCTGTGCGTTGGATCCTAAGACCTTCTTGGCGAGTCGCCCTTACTGTATTGATTGTGGTGGCATTTCTGGCTCTGAGTACCAATAGTGCGTTTGCCGGGGCCGCCCAGGCTTTGCCTGGCGACACTTTGTACCCGCTTAAAAGAGTGATTGAAAACATTCAACTGGTATTGACAACCGATCCTAGCCAAAGGCAGGTATTACAAGAAGAATTTAATCAACATCGTGTGAATGAAACTCTTGCATTGATTCTGAGTGGGCGTGTTGAGGTAGTTGAATTCAATGGAATTGTTTCGTCTCAAACTCAAAATGGCTGGGTGGTGGCGGGTATTCCAGTGAACGTTTCCTCGCTGACGTTGATTGATGGAGCGATTCGTATTGGCGTTGAAGCAAGCGTTTCTGGCGAAACTCAACCGGATGGCTCCATTCTGGCTATTACGATCGTTGCTGGCGACGAAAGCGATCTTCAGGTGACCCAGATACCCGAGCCGATTGAGACGAATGAAACCGCAGCGATAGAAACTGACGAGGCCGAAGCAACAGAGACAGCCGAAGCAGAAGCAACAGAGACGGCCGAAGCGACGCTCCGGGCTACCAAGACGCCTAAACCGACACGCACTCCTAAACCGACCAATACACATCGGCCGATAAAAACGCCGAAACCATAATGGGTGATTGAAACAGGGGCGTTTGCAAAATCAAACCAGCAAACTACGTTAGTGCTGAAATTCTCCTCCGATTGCTGCGGCGAGGGAGGGGTTGAAATAAAGGGACAAGCACGAGTGTCCCTTTATGTTTTCTAAGCGGCTGCTTATTCACCTATGTTAAGTTATTGTAAGGGTACGTGCGTTACCATAAAAGGCTGAATGGCGACATGTAGAAGGATAAGTCTGACTCGCGACGATTTTATATGGCCTAAAAAAATGTCTGCCAATTTTTCAAATAAACAACCCAAGACACGCTCGCAAAGCATGGTCGAATTTGCCCTCGTCATGCCTGTCCTCCTGATGCTGATCTATGGCATGTTTGAGGTTGGCAGGGTTGTTTTTATGTATGGGCTGGTCATTACTGCAAGCCGCGAGGCTGTGCGCTATGGTTCGGCTACGGGGTTGAATGAGGCTGGTGGAATTCCCAAATATAGGGATTGTGACGGGATTAGAGACGCGGCCCAGAATGTAGATTTTTTGGGTGTCATTGACGATGTGAATATTGTCATATCTTTTGATCACGGACCTGGCACATCTGACTTTTCGGTGTGTCCACCGAATGTTATTGTTTCGGGAGACCGGGTTAAAGTCCAAGTATCGGCGGATTTCTACCCAATCGTCCCGATCATTCCGTGGGCACCTTGGACAGTTGTTTCCAATAGTTCGCGAACGATATTGACGGACATCGATATCATGGGAACCGTACAAGCTCCTCCACCTCCTCCCACCCGGACCCCTACAACGACATCTACCCCGGGTTCGATACCTTCAGAAACGAATACGCCGACACCAACCGGTACTTCAACATTAGTACCATTGGATAGCCCGACACCCACGGGTACACCGACATTAACGGCGACCCACTTTGTATGTGACGTTAGGCATAGCGGCTCAATCCACGGCGGCTCTGATGTAACTTGGACGATCTACAACAACAGTGGTATGCCATTGGAAATAAACCTGATGGTAATTTTTTGGAACAGTAATGGGGGCCGCGTTCTTACTTATGTCTATCTTGGAGGAGGGCAACTTTGGTATGGCAATACCAGCGCTTCCGGATTCAGTGTACCGGGCCAGCCGTTCACCCTCCCGACAGGTTCTACTGGTCTTCGTCTGGTTTTTACCAAGAGCACCTCGGATATCCAAGTGATTCTAACATTTAGCACCCCTGGATGCAGCGTTCCTTTCGATTCAGACAATCCAAACCAGGTACAGCAACCATGATAATAAATTCCTCGTTTAGGCAAGATTCGCAATCTGAAAAAGGACAAAGTCTAGTTGAGGTTGCCATTACCTTGACAGTTATCATTATCCTTTTGGCTGGCGCTTTTGATTTGGGCACAGCCTTCTTCTATTCCGTCGCCCTGCGCGATGCTGCCCAGGAAGGCGCGGTATACGGGGCCATTAATCCCACTGATACAAGTGGAATCGAAGGCCGAATCCGTCAATCATCGTCGGAGCCGATCAACTTTTTATCGGATCCTAAATTGCGGGAGCCCGAAATTACGATTAGCGGGACAGCATGCGCCGGGGGGGCCATCACTGTCACGTTAATCTACGATTATCAAATTTCTATGCCTTTTCTTGGCTCGATTTTGAACAGCCAGACAATCCCTCTCAAAGCATCCGTGACAAATACCATTTTGACCCCAGCATGTTCTCCGTAGGCAGGAAGGTTACATTTGGAGGTAACGATGATCAAGAAATATAAATCGGAAAGTGGTCAGGCAATTGTCCTGATTGTCTTGGGCATGATTGCATTGATTGCGATTGTCGCTTTGGCCATTGATGGCGGTAGTACTTTTTCCGACCGCCGCCATGCTCAGAACGCCGCCGATACCGCTGCCCTTGCTGCCGCCCTGGCAAGAGTCAGCGAGCAGAGTTGGCAGAGTATAGGTCTCGATCGAGCTGCCAGCAATGGTTACACCAATGACGGTATTAAAAGCACCGTCACTGTTGTCATTCCGCCCGGCGCGGGATGTGGGGGTTCGTTAGGTCCTTATACTGGAAATACCGATTATGTTCAGGTAATTATCAACTCGAACGTAGATATGTTTTTTGCCCAGATAATCGGAATTACTCAAACACACAATTGTGTCGAGGCAATTGCCCGGGCCAGGCTTGGGGCGTATACTCCTTTATTCTACGGGAGTGCCATAGCCGCTACGGCCTGTCATGGTGAGGGGACCGTTACTGCCTGGGGGAATGCGTCGGTCACGACAATTGATGGAGGCGTATTCTCCAATTCTGATGATCCAGAGGCAATGAAGATCCTGAAGAACGAGAATCTGCAGGTGGATCCCGATTTCGGCGTATCAGCAGTGGGAGGAATTGATGCGCCCGATGACTACCCCTTCACCCAAGTGACGGGGGCAGAGCAAATTTCCTGCCCGCTTCCCGATGACATGCTGCCCGAATATGGATGTGATTTTGAATATGACGATTTCCCCCCGGAAGGCGTGACCGAATTGGAATCCGGAGTGTACTGCATCTCGGGTGAATTCACAAAAGCCGATTTGACAGGTGTGGGGGTTACATTTGTGATGCTTAATGAAGGCATTCAATGGTCTGGGAATGCGGAGATGCATTTTTCTGCGCCTGAAGAAGGGCCCACCAAAGGATTACTAATGTACCTTCCTCCAACCAACTCAAACGAAATCAGGCTGAATGGGACCTTCGAGTTGGATATTTCTGGGACAATCTTCGCGCCTGCCGCAGATATTGTCTTATTAGGCAGTTACGAGGGGGTTGCCATGTTTAGCCAATGGATTGGGTATACAGTGGATATGTCAGGCGCGGACGATATGTTCATCCATTATGACCAGGGTCTTAGTTGGGAGTATCCTGACCCAGCGAAAATTGAACTGACCAAGTAGGATTTCTGTTCCTGAAGATAAACTAGCCGGCATTTGCCGGCTAGTTACGTTATGTACTGCATATTGAGGGATAGAAATTTTATTTTCCCAGTTGCATTTTTGACTTGTTTGGGGTAAATTTGCAACAAATGTTCTTGCCTGCAGGAGGTTTCCATGACCGACAAGTTCTATATTGGTAAACTCTATGATCCCGCCAAGGCCAGGGTCACAGACCAGCCACTCCAGTATGATCCCGATGATTTGACCACCCACGGAGTCGTGGTCGGCATGACCGGCTCGGGTAAGACCGGCCTGTGCATCGCCCTGATGGAGGAAGCCGCTTTGCAAGGGATTCCCGCCATCCTGATTGACCCAAAAGGCGACCTGACCAACCTTCTGCTGCATTTCCCCGATTTGGCCCCACAAGACTTCCAGCCTTGGCTCGACCCCGAACTGGCGCGCCGCGCTGGCAAATCCTTGGAGCAGGCCTCCACCGACGCGGTCCTGGCGTGGCGCAACGGCCTGACAGAATGGGGCATTGACCGCGAGCGCCTGCTGGCGCTCAAGAACGCGGCCCAGTTCGCCGTCTATACACCCGGTTCGGATGCAGGCATTCCCGTCAGCGTGTTATCGTCGTTGGCCGCCCCTGGCCTGGATTGGGCTGGCAACCGCGAGGTCCTTACCGAGCGCATCGCCAGCACAGTGACAGCCATCCTGGGCTTGGTCGGTTACGATGACATTGACCCCATCCGCTCGCGCGAACACATCCTGCTTGCCAATATCTTTCAGTCGGCTTGGAGCCAGAACAAATCTCTCGACCTGACTGAACTCATCCTGCAAATCCAAACTCCACCGTTTGATAAACTGGGCGCCTTCTCGGTGGATGCTTTCTTTCCTCCAAAGGAACGCATGGCGCTGGCCCTGCAACTAAATAATATCCTGGCCGCCCCTTCATTCGAACTCTGGCGCGTCGGCCAGCCGCTCGACATCCCTGCGTTGCTCTTTGCTCCCGATGGCCGCCCGCGTCACTCGGTTTTCTATCTCGCCCACCTCGCCGACTCGGAGCGTATGTTCTTCGTCACGCTTCTGCTCTCAGCCGTGGAGACCTGGATGCGCACCCAGGCTGGCGCTACCAGCCTGCGCGCCCTGCTTTACATGGATGAGATTTTTGGTTACCTGCCCCCCTCGCGCAACCCCTCTTCCAAGCAGCCGCTCTTGCGCATGCTCAAACAGGCGCGCGCCTTTGGTCTCGGCCTCCTGCTCGCTACCCAGAACCCGGTGGATGTGGACTATAAAGCGCTCTCCAATGCCGGGACGTGGTTCATCGGCAAACTCCAGACTGAGCAGGACAAACAGCGCCTGTTGGACGGACTCGAATCCGCCGCTTCCGGGACCCTCGACCGGCCAGCCCTCGACAGACTTATCTCCAGCCTGGGCAAGCGTATCTTCATCATGAACAATGTCCACTCCAGGCAGCCCACCCTTTTCCAGACAAGATGGGCGATGAACTTCCTGGCCGGACCAATGACACGTGCTCAGATCCCTGCATTGAACAAACTTGTAGGGACAGGTTTACAGCAATCGGCAGTTAGCAGCCAGCCTTCAGCAATTAAAGCAGAATCGACTGCTGTTCCCGAAGGCTTCGAGCCCATTCCAGTCGTTGCTGCTGTTCCTGTGGAGACAATGTCTGTTCCTGCTGGTCGCCAATCCCCAATCGCCAGTTCTCAATCATCGCTCACCCGTCCCTCGATTCCTGCCGGGATCTCCGAATTTTTCCTGCCCTTGAATATTTCTTTTGCCAAAGCCGCTTCGGCCTCAGAACAGCCCCTGCCCCCGGATGCAGCCCCGGCGGGAATCCTCTACCGCCCGGCCATCGCAGCCTCGGCTCAGGTGCGCTTCCTGGATAGAAAGTACAACCTCGACTTGGAACAGATTAAATCTGTGCTGGTTGCCAGCCCTGAAAAGCGCGGCGTCGTCCGCTGGGACGATTTTGCTGCCTCCCTCCCCGACACCAGCGAAATGGACCCTTCTCCCGACCCCCAGGCGCGCTTTGCCGCGCTGGATGCCCCCTTCTCGGACGCAAAGATGATGGCCGCCTTGCAGAAGGACTTCGCCGACTGGGTTTATCGCGCCAGCAAGGTGACTGTCCGCGCCAACAATGCCCTGGGGCTGTACGCCACGCCGGATGTGAGTCAGGCCGAATTCATGAAAGCCTGCGCCGAGGCGGCGCGGGAAGCGCGCGATGCGGCGGTTGCCAAGGCGACGGCCGCCCTTGACAGGCAAATCAAGACCCTCAAGGATAAGATCGCCCGCGAGGAACGCGAACTCAAGATGGACGAGGCCGAACTCAGCCAGCGCAAAGGCGAGGAACTTGCCACCCATGCCGAGAATATCCTGGGCGCGTTTGGCGGCTCCCGTTCCACCCGCCGCCTGTCATCGTCCCTGACCAAGCGCCGCTTGACCGAACAGGCCAAGGAAGACGTGCAGGAATCTGTCGACTCGCTTGACCAGTATGAGAAG
>JACQYE010000125.1:18818-29522 GCA_016208355.1 Chloroflexota bacterium
ACTCGCTTGACCAGTATGAGAAGGAATTAAAGCAACTCGAAGAAGCCCGTCAGCAGGCGCTGGAAGAAGCAGGCGGCCAGTGGGGTGACGTGGTCAACCAGATCACTGATGTACCTGTCCTTCCCAAGAAAACGGATATTTACGTCAATCTGTTTGGCGTGGCCTGGATGCCATATTATCAGGTCGGGTCTGGCGGGCAAGTGGTGGAAATTCCGGCATTCGGATAGACAGCAGGAAAGGCAAATATGCTCTGGCTCTCCTTATCGGTACTTCTTTGGGGCTTGTTCCATTCCCTGCTCGCCTCTCACCAGGCCAAAGAACTCTCCCGGCGCTGGTTTGGGGATCGGGTGGCGAGATTTTACCGGCTCGCATACAACCTTTTCTCCAGCGTCAGTTTCCTGCCCGTACTGGCGCTGGCTGCCCTCGCGCCCGACCGAACGTTGTACTTCATTCCTCTGCCCTGGTCTGGGTTAATGGTGGTCGGGCAGCTTTTGGCTGTTGTTGCTTTGGTGGCGGGCTTCCGCCAGACGGACACTTGGGAGTTCCTCGGACTGAGGCAGCTTTCGGGTCCGGTGGAAGCGCGGCAGGGACTGGTCACGGGCGGACTATACCGTTACATCCGCCACCCGCTTTACAGTGCGGGCCTTGCCTTTATCTGGCTGATGCCGCTGATGACGGTCAACCTGCTGGTTATCAATAGCGCGCTTACGGTATATGTAATCGTTGGGGCGATTTTCGAAGAACGGAAACTCTGCCGCGTGTTCGGGCAGGCGTATGCAGATTACGCCGCCATCACGCCCATGCTCATCCCCTTCATAAAAAGGAACAAAGCCAGGCGCAAGCCGTCTATGTAAGAACTCTGGCAATCTCGCAATCCGGTATAATGCCTACAATGTCTTACGTTGTTGTTCCCCAACCCCAACGCTCCCCGTTCCCTTATCAAATCCTGGCCGCGTTGACAATTGGCCTGGTTCTGTTTTTGTCGGCCGCAGGGGGCTTGACGGGTAGTTTACGGATCGTCTATTCTGGGCGCATCCTCCCCGGCATCTCGGTGGCAGGCGTGGACCTTTCCAGCCGCACACCCGATCAGGCCGTGGCTGCACTCGAGGAACGCATCACTTATCCTGAATCCGGGCAGGTTGTTTTTCGCTACGGAGACGAAGTCTGGGTGGCGCACCCGCAGGAACTTGGACTGGTCTTTGATGTAGGCGCCAGCGTCGAACAGGCTTACAGAGTGGGGCGCGGCGGGCTTTTCTCCGGCTTGGCCGGGCAGGTGAATGCCCTCCAGGGCGGGTGGGACCTGGCTCCTGTCATTGTTTTCGATGAACGGGTGGCGCACGGATATCTCCAGAACCTGGCGATGCAGATTGACCGTACTGTCGTGGAGACCGAATTGTCCCTTAATGGGACCGAGGTCCTCTACACGCCCGGGCAGACCGGCCGTGTCCTCGATGTGGATGCCACGCTGGAGGTCCTGGCGACCCAGTTGAAAACGTTTGCTGATGGCGAGGTCCCGCTGGTGATCGAGGAACAGGTCCCGGCGCTGCTGGATGCTTCGGCGCAGGCCGAAGCCCTGCGCCAGGCCTTGAGCGCCCCGCTGACCCTGATAATTTCAGACGCCCAGCCTGGCGACCCTGGCCCGTGGACGCTGGAACCGACGTTGGTGGCGGGCATGCTCACGGTCGGGCGTGCCCAAACGGATACCGGCTGGCAGTATGAAATTGCCCTAGATACGCGTTCCATCGAACAATTTCTGGAACAGGTGGCCCCGCAGGTCAACCGCACTCCGCAGAATGCCCGCTTCTATTTCGACGACAACACCCGCCAGTTGGTGCTTATCGAACCGGCGCTGGTTGGCCGTACCCTGGATATTGGCGCCACGCAGGATGCTGTGACGCAGGGACTGCTTTTAGGCCAGCACGAGATACCGCTGGCGCTGGATTCTGAAGATCCCGAGGTGGGCAACGACGACACGGCGCAGGCGTTGGGGATTACCGAACTCGTGTATGCCGAAACCACTTATTTTCGAGGTTCCAGCGCGGCGCGCTTGCAAAATATCGAGACCTCCGCGGCGCAGTTCCATGGCCTGCTTGTCCCGCCCAACGCTACGTTTTCAATGGGCGATGTCCTGGGCGACATCTCGCTGGACAACGGTTATGCCGAAGCGCTCATCATTTACAATGGACGCACCATCACCGGTGTGGGCGGGGGCGTTTGCCAGGTAAGCACCACGCTCTTCCGCACGGCGTTCTTCGCTGGGTATCCAATCGTCGAGCGGCACGCCCATGCGTTCCGTGTTTTTTACTACGAGCAGCGCCCGGGCAGCGGCACTGATCCCGCCCTGGCCGGACTGGATGCGACCGTTTATTTCCCGCTTGTGGATTTGAAATTCACCAATGACCGCCCCTACTGGCTGTTAATGGAAACCTATTTCAACCCCATCGAAATGAGCCTGACTTGGAAGTTTTATTCAACCAACGATGGACGGACGGTGCAGTGGCAGAACCTTGGTCTGCGCAACGTTGTCCCCGCGCCCGAACCGCTCTTCGAGGAGAACGCGGACCTTGCGCCTGAGACCTGTCTCCAGGTGGATTACCCTGCCGACGGGGCGGACATTACTGTGACACGCATGGTTTATGACCTGAACGGGAAAGTGTTGTTCAGCGATAATATCCAGACCCAATATGAGGCCTGGCAGGCAGTTTATCAATATGGGCCGGGAACCGAAGACCCGGCGGCACTGGTTGCCCAGGGGTCGTGTAACCATTAGCCCGGGATGCCCCCTACCATTTCGCGTGGTAAAATAGCCGTCGGTTGCTGTCCAAAATGGAGATTGGCATGATCACTCAAGAATTGCTCGAGATCCTGCGTTGCCCGGCATGCGTCCGCGAGAGGGATGGCCTGCTCGCATTGCACCGGGATGCCTGGCTCATCTGCCAGGATTGCGGGCGCAAGTATCCCATCGTGGACGATATCCCGGTCATGCTGATCGAACAAGGAGACAAGTGGGCTGCGGTGGCCGAGGCTGACCTGCCCGTGCCGCCCCCGCCCATGAAGTGATATGACCCTAAAAAGATTTGACTTGCCATCCAGACTCAAGAACCTTGGACGACCGACAACGATGCAAATCGTGCTCCTGGGACTGGGCTTGGCGTTGGCTGTTGTGATATTCGTTTTCCTCCGAGGATTTGTTGCCTGCTGGCGGCTAACTGCCATCCCTGGCATTCCCCTGCCTTCCTGCCCGACTGGCGGGGAGGTGGTTACCAACCCGGAAGGGACTCCGCTGAACGCCACCCTCGCGCCGACTCTGAACGTTCCACAGGCTGAACTGCCTCCACCCTGGGATGGCGCCAGCCGTGTGACGGTACTGCTAATTGGGTTGGATTACCGTGATTGGGAGGAAGGCCTCGGCGCGCCGCGCTCGGACACGATGATCCTCATGACAATTGACCCGCAGACCATGACTGCCGGGGTGCTTTCTGTGCCGCGCGACTTGTGGGTCAATATTCCCGGTTACGGCTATAGTAGAATCAATAATGCCTATTCGTTCGGCGAAGGCAACCAATTGCCCGGCGGAGGTCCCGGCCTGGCGACGAAGACCGTGGAGAACTTCCTGGGGGTCGAAATTAATTATTATGCCCAGGTAGACTTTTCTACTTTCGAGCAGATGATTGACACGATTGGCGGGGTATGCCTGGATGTACCTGAAGAGATCCGGGTCGGGAGGACGTACGAGAATTCGCAACTCCTCGAGCCTGGCTATCAATGCTTGGATGGGAAGGCCACCTTGGGCTATGCCCGCGCTCGCTACACCGAGGGCGGTGACGTGGACCGCGCCGGACGCCAGCAGCCGGTCATTCAAGCCCTCATGGACAATGTGTTCAACCCGGCCAACTTTCCCGGCTTGGTGGCGAGCGCTTCCAACCTGTATGCCCAACTCTCCTCCGGCATCCATACCGATATGGGCCTCGACGACGCCCTCCGGCTGGCGGTGCTGGTCAAGGACCTGCCTCGCGATAACATCAAATGGGGCACGATTGATTACACCATGGCCGATATTGGGACGGTGGATATCAACGGCCAGGAGGCAAGCATCATGCGCCCCTTCCCGGACGCCATCCGCGACCTGGTGGATTCGATCTTTGGAGGCGGGGTTATGGTTCCGGCGGCTCAGGGCGATGTGACCCAGAAGATGCAAGCCGAAGCGGCCCGGGTCGCTGTCGTCAACGGCTCCGGGGTGGAGGGGTTGGCAGCCCGCACGGCGGAATACTTGACCGGCCAGGGAATGAACGTGGTTGGTTTTGGCAACACGGGCGATTACCCGGCATTGTATAATTATCCCTTCCCCGACCGCACCGTGGTTATCATCCATAGTGGGGGGTTGTACACCATGCAATACGTCCAGGCGTTGATGGGTTTCAACAGCCAGAGCCAGATCATTTTCGACTACAACCCGGATGCCGCGGCCGATATCATCATTGCCCTGGGATATGACTGGGGCTACAGTAATCCCATGCCGTAGGCGTGGGATTACCCGCTACATCGGTCGCAACGCCCTTGGCTGATATCGGCAAGGGCGTTGCTTCATCTAATTTACTTGAAGGAAAGCGCAAAATCGAATATATTCCCTACCATGACATCCAAGAAAATCTGGCAGACGATCGTCTTTTTTGTCGTACTGACGACCTTGTTCGCCCTGGCTTATAACCAATCCCCTCTGTATACCTCCAATCAGTACCAATATTTCCTGCACGGCCTGGCGCGCGCCGGGCTGGGCACCCTCGTGGAAGACTGGATGGCGACTACCCTCGACCCGACCCCGCTCTTCAGCCTGCTGGTGGAAATTACTGCCCGTGTTCACGCGGAAGGGCTGTTCTACGTTTATTACGCCCTGTTGATGGGTGTCTACCTGTTCAGCGTGATCGGTATTGTCGAGACGATCTTCCCGGTGCGCAAATCCGCACTTACTTTTGTCGTTTTTCTTACCGGGATGATTCTTCTTCATTCAGTAGGATTGCGCTACCTGCTTTCTAGGGGTCTCGGCCCAGACTGGATCTATCTTTTTGAGGGCGGAGTCGCTGGCCAGCGCCTGCTGGGGCCGGTGTTCCAGCCAAGCGTTTTTGGCGTTTTTCTGCTGCTTTCGATATTCTTATACTTGCGCCGAAAGCCTGTCTGGGCGGTTCTGTCTGCTGTCTTTGCATCCACTGTCCATCCAACATATTTGCTCAGTGCAGCCGTATTGGTGCTGACTTTTCTAGTAGACATTTTTTTCCTTGAACACAGGAATAAGCAGGCGGTCTGGTTGGGGTTGTTGTCACTGGCAGTTGTCACACCCATTCTGGTTTACACAATGTCAGTCTTCAGCGGTGGCTCCCCCGAAGCTGCGACGCGGGCACGCGACATCCTGGTCAATATCCGCATCCCGCACCATGCCAGGATCGTGGACTGGTTCGACGCTACAGTCGTCATCAAACTTGTTCTTCTGAGTGGCGCGCTCTTCCTCGTCCGTCGCAGCCGGATGTTCCTGCTGATTGCGATGCCCCTTGGAATTTCCATCCTTTTTACTCTGGTGCAACTGGCTTCCGGTAGCCTGACCTTGGCCCTACTTTTCCCGTGGCGGCTGTCCACCTGGCTGGTGCCAGTGGCGCTGGCAGTGGTCATCGCAAAACTATCTCTTCGTATAACAGCCTCTCCCTCCGTCCGCCGCGCTCGCGCCTTGAAAGCCGTCTGCCTGGGGCTGGTGACGCTGGCCGTATTTGCAGGGCTGGCGCGCTCCTGGCTCGAAGCGGGGGAAGCAATGCTCTCGCCTGCCCGCCCATTGCAGGAATATGTTGTCGCCCATCGCCAGCCGGGAGATATTTACCTGATCCCGGTCAAGATGTACGATTTTCGCTTGATTGCCGGGGCGCCGGCCTACGGCGATTTTTTCTCGATACCCTACCAGAACGAAGAAGTCATCGAATGGTACAGCCGTTTCCTGAATGCTGACCATTTTTACGAACTGGCAGACTGTACACTGCTAAATGACCTCGCCCGGCAGGGGGTGACGCACGTGATCCTGTCTGGAGATTTCCCAGCCGAGTGCCCGTCGCTAACTCCGGTTTATGAAGATGACGCCTACGGACTGTTCCTGTTAAATTCAGATTAAATAATTTCAGGGTTGTTCGAACACAAGCAATATCCCTCCTAGAAAGACAGCCCCATCCTCAGCATCACATTCTGGCGCGATCAGGCTGGCGACTGGCGTGCTGGAAGGCATGAGTTGAACGCTGTAAAAGGTGCCAGGGGCCATGACGAAATCTGCATACCCGTTTCCCAATTCAGGCTTGAGACCGGTAAAGAGACGCTGCTGACCGCCTTCCCAGCTGACCAGGATCTCCACGCCTGCCAGCGGCTGCCCCCCTGCGTCGCGGACCTGGATCCTGCCCAACCCTTCGGGCAGGGCCGCGTCGCAGGCAGTTTCCTGAGAGACGAGCGCGAAGGGAGCGAAGGTCGCTGTTGGGAGGGAGATGACGGGAGTGGTCGTATCGCTTGGCCCCGGCGTCGGCGCGTTATCAGATTGCTGGAGGGCGTTTGCCAGCAATGCCAGTGCGTAGACGGGTTGCTCTGAAGCGTCTGGGAAGATGTTGGATTGCGCTTGCCCGGAGCGCAGACGCAGGACCTGGTCGAGCAAGGACTGGACAGGGCCTTCATTATCCCGGAGGAGGGACAAGCGGGTCTGCGCACGCCCCAAGTCGCTGGTGGCAGCATACGCCGAGGCGACCAGCAGACGGTATTCGTCTTTATAGTCGGCGCGCAAAGCGGCCGGGGAAAGGTCCATGCGGGCGTTGGGGGCGATCCACCATGCAATGACCATGCCGAGGGAGAGTCCGAAGAGCAGGCCAAGGGCCAGTTCCAGCCACTGATGACCGCGGGTCATGGCGAGACTCCCGGCTGCCAGGTCTGCAAGGCGCTGGTCAGGTCTTGGAGCAGGAGGATATCAGACTGAGTGTAACCGGAGGCCTGAGCGTAGGCCAGGGCTTCGGCGGCGGTGAAGGCAGGCGGCAGAGAGGAGAGCAGCGCCAGGGCGCGCGCAGCCGGTTCCGGGTCCAAAGACGAAGCGTAGATTTCCGCAGCCATCAGAACGTAATCGGCGCGATAGTCCATGCTCAGGATTTCCGGCGTTGTATCCACATATTCCACCGGACTAATCAGCCAGCCGTAGATAAGACCGGAGGCCAGGCCAAGTACGAGGGCAAGCAGGAATTTAATCCAACGCGGCATAGGGGTATTTTGCCACAGGCGGACAGGAAAAACAATATCCGGGCAGGCAACCCGGCGGCACCCGGAGGCACTTTCTTACCGCTGCTGCCTCTCGGCCCTGACGGGATTCGCAAGGCTCCGCCGCGCCGGACCCACCCGGACGGCGCAAGCATACCCGATGTGCAGGGGACTGTCAACAGAGGCCCATCAACCTCTTATCTTTCTCTACCTTATGAAAATTTTCAAAGGATCAGGATGGGAACAATGGGGCAGACTATGAGAATGAGGAGCTAACATTTCTAGTGTAAAATTGCTTCAAAGAGAATGGAGACAGGCTATGAAATCTACTAATAAGATTTTAACGATTGTAGTCTTTGGGTTGTGTTTGGTGGCATCGGCGTGTAATTTCCAGTCGCCGACCCCGCCGCCGGTGCTCCCGGTGACATCCGTGCCGACCGACGAGCCGACGATCCCACCTGTCACGGAAGTTGCCGTGGTGGATGAGTCCACCGCTACCCCGACTGAAATCCAGCACGTCGCCAGACCCGACGATCCTGTCTACATCGTGACCCAGTTGGTGCATGATTGCGACGTGGGAGAGAGGTATGTTCCAGGGGAACCGGTGCGCATTCCTGAGGTGTGTGATTTATGGGAGATTGACTTTGTCGAACGCCCGACAAATTCCTCCTATGATGTTTATTATCCTTACCTGGATATCCAGGAGGCCCAATTTGGCGCTACTATAGACTGGATCTTCGCCCGCATCGAACCTTACCAGGTGGCCATTCCGGCAGAAGATGAAAATGTTTTCTATGCGTTTGAACTGGACCTCGATTTCGATGCATTGAGTGACATTCTGATCTCGGTCGAGGATCTTCAATTAGGCGACGTGTTCTGGACCGTAGATGGGTTGCGCGCTTGGCGTATCCAGGATGGCGAGGTCAGCCTGTTCTTCGACCAGGGCGCCGCCTCCGATCCGGACCTTATCTGGGCGCGCCGAACGCCGGATGGCGTTGTAGAATTTGGCTTCAAACCATCTGCCCTGGAGGGGGATCTGACTTTTGCCTGGTGGGCCTGGGCATATCAGGGGGATTTGGAAGCCTCCCAACTTATTCCGCTGGACACCTTTGCTGACACTTTTTTTGCCATTGATAACACCTGTGCTTTTGGGTTCAACGGTGATGCCTCAAGCCTGCCTAATTTTTGCAGGTAGGTCATCCATGTGCCGACCCGGCGACATATTGTGGTCCAAGAGAACAGCTCCCTTCGAAGAAGGGAGCTGTTGTTTTTCCGTGCCTGGCATCAGTCTTTGAAGCGGTATTTTACTAGTGTCCACACGGCTTCAAAGGCATCCTTCAACTTGATTTTCTTCCCCTCGGAGTAATCACGCGGGTTGAAAGTAATCGGCACTTCGAAGATGCGGTAATGGCGTTTGAGCACTTTGGCGGTGAATTCCGGCTCGAAGTCGAAACGCCTGGCGCGCAAAGTCATGCCATTCAACACCTCGCGCCGGAAAACTTTGTAGCCGGTTTCCATGTCGCTCAGGATGGTGTCATAGAGCAGGTTGGTGGCAAAGGTGAGGAGTTTGTTGGCAAGCATGTGCCAATACATGGTGACCCGGCGCGGCCCGCCGAGAAATCGCGACCCATAAACCACGTCCGCTACGCCTTCGCGGATTGGTTTGAGCAGCATGGGGTAATCGCGCGGGTCGTATTCTAAGTCCGCGTCCTGGATGAGAATTACGTCGCCGCGCGCCGCGGCCAGACCGGTGCGTACGGCCGCGCCCTTGCCCTGGTTCTTTTCGTGCAGGAGCACCCGGATGCCCCGGGATCCGTCCAGCGCGGCCAGCAGATTGCGGGTCTCATCCGTGGAGAAATCGTCCACCAGGATAACCTCGTCAGCCAGTTCAGTCGCCAGGACGCGGTCCACGATCTCGCGCAGGGTTTTATGTTCGTTGTAAATCGGGATGATAACGGTGAGTTTCACCCCCAAATTATAAACGAAATGCCGTCCTTCGCTTCATCCTGCGTGCTATAATTGACGCGTATCCTTTTCGGGAGGCCGCGATGACTGCTGTACCTCGACCTGCATCTGCTCAGGTGAACACGACCCCTTTTTACCCTCCGCCCATTACTAAACTGGAAGATACCGGGTTATCCCTACTCTGGCTCCAGGATCTGGCGCTGAAGATTTTGTATTACCAGGGCTACCTTTCCGGCTTCAAGATCGCCGAGGAAATAGCCCTGCCTTTTGCCGGGATTGTGGATCAGATCCTGGAAGCCCTGAAACGCGAAAAACTCATCGAGGTCAAATCCTCGCAGATGGGTTTGGGGGAAGGCTCTTATCAGTATGCCATCACTGGCGCAGGCATCCTGCGCGCCCGTGAAGCGCTCGAACGCAGCCAATATGCCCGCCCGGCGCCTGTCCCGATTGCCATACACACCGATTCCATCCGCCGCCAGAATCGCAGGAGAGTTGCCATTACCAGCCGTTCGATGCGCCAGATTCTCTCCCATCTGGTTTTATCGGAAAATATTTTTCAGCGCCTCGGCCCGGCTTTGAACTCCGGGACATCCATATTCCTTTACGGTCCTCCCGGCAACGGCAAGACCAGCGTGGCGAAAGCCTTCGGCAGCTTGATCCTTACCGATACGATGTACATTCCCTATGCCCTCTATATTGATGGGCAGATTGTCAAGCTCTATGATTCGGTCAATCACCAGCTCGCCGGAGAGGCGGATTCCCAGGCGAATGGAACCGGAGGCTTGCGCACCGGGACGCGGCGTGACCCGCGCTGGATCAAAATCCGCCGCCCCTTCATCATAACTGGCGGTGAACTAACCTTGGAAGGTCTCGACCTGGTTTTCGACGATGTGCACAAATTCTACGAAGCCCCCTTCCAGGTCAAGGCCAACGGCGGCATCCTGTTGATTGACGATTTTGGTCGCCAACAGGTGCGTCCGCGCGACCTGCTCAACCGCTGGATCGTCCCGCTCGAAAATCGGGTGGACTATCTCACCCTCCACACCGGCCGCAAGGTGGATATCCCGTTCGACGTGCTGGTGGTCTTCTCCACCAACCTTCCGCCGCGCGACTTGGTGGATGAGGCCTTCTTGCGCCGCCTGCGCCACAAGATCGAGATCAGCGATCCCTCCTACGAAGAATACCGCGAGATTTTCAAGCGCGTCTCCGAGCAAAAAGGTGTCACTTACAGCGACCAGGGACTGGCTTACCTGCTCCAGGAATGGTATATCAAGCGCAACCGCAAATTGCGCGCCTCCCACCCGCGCGACCTGTGTGACCAGATCCTCGATATCGGCCGCTATCTCTCCACCGAACCGGAGATGACGAAAGAAATGCTCGACCGCGCCTCGCAGGCCTACTTCGTGGAGATATAAATGTGGCCTGACCTCCAGACACCGATTATCGTCGCCCATCGCGGCGACTCGGCTCACGCTCCCG
>JACQYE010000126.1 GCA_016208355.1 Chloroflexota bacterium
TTGCAATTCGTCGGGACGGCTGGAACCGCCCCGATTTTTTATCAACCATCGGTCTTCATCTACGCCACCCTGCGGTTTAATACACACAAAGGAGGCTGCCATGATCTTTCGCGTTGGCATTGAAAACAATAACGAAGGCTACCGCTCCATCGCCTGGGCGCTCGAACATCCCGGCTGTTACGCCTATGGTCCCGACTCCGACCAGGCGCTCGATAACCTGCTACCCGCCATCGAGGAATACGCCGCCTGGATCGAAGGACACGAACGCGCCTGGTTCGACCCGCAGGAACCGGAACTCATCCTCGAAGAGACGTTCAACGACTACGACATTACCGCCGACCTGGATATCGTCGAAAAAGGGGAATACACCGTCGAACCCTTTTTCCAGTACGATTGGAAACCACTCACCGCTGCGGACCTGGAAACTGTCCTTAAAATCCTAGCCTGGAGCCGCGCTGACTTGCTCGCCCTGCTCCAATCCCTATCCCCCGACCAGTGGGCCTTCAAAGGCGAAGGCGAGCGCTGGGACATCGCAGGCGTCGTCAAACACATCGGCGGCGCAGACTGGTGGTACCTCGACCGGCTCGGCCTGGCCTTCCCGCGCGACGACGTGCCGAAAGACCCGCTCGAACGCCTCGAGAAGACCCGCGCCCGGATGCTGGAAGTGCTGCCCGGCCTGTTGGACGTGAAGCAGGTCAACGGTCTGGACGGCGAACTGTGGAGCCCGCGCAAGGTCATCCGCCGTTCCGCCTGGCACGAACGCGACCATACTGAGCACATCCGTAAATTAGTCAATTTGAAATGACCGGAGGGGAAAATGGCGGACAAATTCGAAGAATACAAACTCCTCAACGAGCGTGCCCAGCGGCTTTCTGAGCGCCGCCAGACCACCACGCAGACTTACCTGACCATCAACACGGCCATCTTCGGGGCGGTGGCTTTCATCGTCAAGGATTCGGGGCTTTCAGGCTGGGCGCTGGTGCTCATTGCCTTGCCGCTCTTCGCGGTCGGCATCCTGGCTTGTTTCATCTGGCTGGGTATCATGAGAAAGATGGAACTCTTCCTGGACTGGCAATACGACCGCCTGCGGGAGATGGAAGCCGGCATCGAGGATAGTTTCAAGATACTCACGAAGGAAAATAAATTTTTCTACGAGCCAAAAAAGGGCGGCAGGAAGCGTTTCAGTTTCACCCTCCAGGAAGCCTGGCTGCCGCGCCTGCTCATTGTTCTCTTCTTTCTGTATGCTGCGGCGATGATCGTCAGCGCCTGCTTCGGCTGGTTATAACCAGGCCAAGAATCAGAAAAGAGCAGCCTTGCCGCTGCTCTTTTTTTGATTTCCATATCAAGCCGGTTTTACGCTGACCGGATACTGTCGGATGCGGTAATTCCCGTTCTTCGCCAAAACCTGGGATACGAACTTTTCCGGCACGTCCACCAGTGTGAACTTATCCTGGATGAAAATCTTGCCGATGGTGTGGCCGGGGATGTCGGCGTGGAAGGCAATTGTTCCTACCACGTCGTTCGGGCGGATGCCGTGGAGGCGGCCCAGGCTCAGACTGAGGCGCACCATGCCCGGTTCGTGGGAGACGGTCTCCCGGTCCCGATCCGAAAACCGTTGGCTTTTCCCGTCCCGTTCACCTGCCCCCGCCTTCTGGGGGTAGCGGCGCGGACGCTTCGACAAGCTCAGCGCACCGCCCGTATCCTGCACCTCGCTGAGCGAGGCGACCTGGCGCTGTTTCTCGTCGGCGCGCGCCAGCTTGAGGGCCGCGGCGGCAATTTCGAGCGGGTAGTGGCCTTCTTCCACCAGCCGCGCCACCAGTTCGCGTTCGCGGCGGTAGCGGGCGCGCGTCAGCCAGACTTTGACGTTTTCGAGCAGTTCGTTTTCGCGGCGGGCCTTGATATCTTCCTCGGTCGGCAGGGCGGATTTCGCCAGCGGCTGGCGGATGAGCGACTCATGGCAATGCCAGTCTTCCCGGCGCGCCCGGTGCGCCCGATGCGGTGGATGTAAATCTCAGGGTCGTCGGGCAGGTCATAGTTGAAGACGTGTGAGATGTCGTCAATGTCGAGGCCGCGGGCGGCCACGTCGGTGGCCACCAGCACCTTGACCTGGTTCTGGCGGAACCGGTTGAGGGTCCGTTCACGGGCTTCCTGGGTCAGGTCGCCGTTCAGCGATTCGGCTGGAAACCCGCGCCGGGACAGTTCGTTGGCCAGTTCCCCGGTCCCGACCCGTGTTCGCACGAAGATCAGGGCGCTGGTAAGCGCCTCCACTTCGAAGAGCCGCGTCAGCGCGACCAGTTTGTCGGCCTGGTTGACCAGGTAGTAACGCTGTTCGATGGCCGCCACGGTGACCTGTTCGCGCTGCACCTGGATGGACTGCGGCTGGCGCATGTACTTGTCGGCCAGGCGGCGGATGGGGGTTGGCAGGGTGGCGGAGAAGAGGGCGGTCTGGCGCTCGACGGGGGTCTCGGCCAGGATGGTCTCGATGTCTTCGACGAAACCCATCGAGAGCATTTCATCGGCTTCGTCGAGCACCACGGTTTTGACGTGGTGGATGTTGATGGCATTGCGCTCTATCAGGTCCATCAGGCGGCCCGGGGTGCCGACCACCACGTCCACGCCGCGGTTGAGGCGGCTGATCTGCGGACCGTAGGGCTGCCCGCCGTAGACGGCCAGCACGCGCACGTTTTGCACGTTGCCGTATTCGGTGATGGCCCCGGCCACTTGCAAGGCAAGTTCGCGCGTGGGACACAGCACCAGCGCTTGCACGTGGCGTTCTCCGGGTTGCAGGTTTTGGATGATGGGGAGGGCGAAGGCAGCGGTTTTGCCGGTGCCGGTTTGGGCCTGGCCGATTACGTCCACGCCGGTCAGCATGACCGGGATGAGGGCGGCCTGGATGGGAGTCGGCTCGGTGTAACCGAGCGCGGCGACGGCCTGCACCAACTCGGGGCGCAGGTCTAGGTCAGTAAATTGGGTGGTCATCAAAATCCTTTTTATGGTGTCATTGCGAGGAGCCCCGAAGGGGCGACGAAGCAATCTCCTCGTTGGAGGGGGTTGCCACGCCGCCAATGAACGGCGGCTCGCAACGACATGAATGATGGGATGTTCTGATGACTTCACGGTAGTACCCGGTTCCAGCATATCATCCCGAATCTCTCACGGGGCGGGACCGAATTTCTTGCCAACCAGACGCGCTCTTGCGGGCGCGTCAGCCCAACAAAACAGCCCGGTCAACGTTCGCCGGGCCATCATTTGGAAGTGATCAAAACAATTTCCCTGGTGCGTACGCTCCAATTTCGAGCGGCACGGGAGTATACCACGGATTCTAGGGAACAGAGAGCAGAGATTCGGAAAAGGAAAACTCCCCGTTCAGGTTGAACGGGGAGTTTCGTGAGACATTCTTTTGGTTCAGTGTTTACTTGCCCGGAGCGCGTTCGACACGCGGCTTGGCAACGTTAACTTTGAGTTCGTTATCAGCCAGGGTATAGGCATTGAACATGCTGATGGCCTTCTCAGCCTCAGCCTGGGCAGGCATGGTCACAAAGGCAAAACCCTTTGACAGGCCGCTATCGCGGTCTTTGACCAAGTCAACCGAGGTGACTGTCCCGGCCTGTGCGAACAAGGCAGTGATTTCTGCCTCAGTTGTAGACTTGGCCAGGTTGCCTACATAAATTCTTGTATCCATTTTTACTGCTTTCTCCGGCACGGCCGGAAATGAGATGACCGCCAGCCCATAAAAGGGTCAGCGGCCAAGGTACGACATAGATCCCGTTTTTAACTACATAATCAGTGTAACACACATTCCGCCCGCAGACGGGGCAGTTTCGTTTTCCAAGGACCCGGATTCGTGAACAGGATGCGCAGGACGATATGCTCTTTTGCTAAACCACGCAAACACGAAGGCCGCGAAGCGGGTAAAATATACTCCTTCGCGTTCTTGTTTTTCTCAACGGCTTTTTTATGGACTCCAAAACCCTCACCGTCCTCGACTATCCCAAGATTCTCGCCCGCCTGGCGGATTTCTGCGATTTCTCTGCTTCGGCAGACCTGGCGCGCGCCCTCACGCCCACGCCTGATTTTGACAAAGCCTCCGCCCGCCTGGCCGAAACGACCGAAGCGCGCAAATTGCTCGTCACCAGCGACCTGACCATCGGCGGCGCACACGACATCCGCGAGCAGGTGGACCTGGCCGCCCACGGCGGCGTGCTCGACCCGAAAGAACTACTCGACGTGCAGTCCACGCTCCTTTCGATGCGCGACCTGCGCCGCTATTTCGACAAGCACAGCGACGACTATCCCGGCCTGGCGCTGCTTGCCCTGCGCCTGCCCGCTCCCGTCGGGCTGATCGAAGCCATTAGCCGCTGCATCACCGACAGCGGCGAAGTGGCCGACAGCGCCTCGCCCAAACTGTACGACCTGCGCCGCCAGGTGCGCGTGGCGCACGACCGGCTGATGGCCCGCCTCCAGCGCTACCTGTCGGACCCGGAAACAGCCGCCAAGCTCCAGGATACGGTCATCACCCAGCGCGACGGGCGCTACGTCATCCCGCTCCGTGCCGAATTCAAGGGCCAGGTCAAATCCATCGTCCACGACCAATCCTCCACCGGGGCGACGCTGTTCGTCGAACCGCTGGCCGTGGTCGAGTTGAACAACGCCTATCGCGAAGCCCAGATCGCTGAGCGGGACGAAGTCCGCCGCATCCTGGCCGGACTCTCCACCCAGGTCGGCGCGCTGGCCGGGGAAATCGTCCCGGGTGTGGCCGCGCTGGCGGAACTGGACCTGGCCTTCGCCAAAGGTAAATATGCGGAGGCAGTTCACGGGTCCGAGCCGATTCTAAAACCATCGTCAAAGGTCAAAGGTCAAACGTCCGACCATCCCGACCTTCGACCCTTCGACACGGCTCAGGGCAGGCATTCGACGTTTGACCTTCCAACAATCAAATTGCTCAATGCGAGACACCCGCTTCTGGACCCGGAAACCGTTGTGCCCATCACGATTGACCCAACCACAGGGACTTTCGCGGTGGTCATCACCGGCCCGAACACGGGCGGCAAGACCGTCACACTCAAGACCGTCGGCCTGCTGGCCGTCATGGCCCAGAGCGGTCTCCACATCCCGGCGGCATCCGGCTCGGAATTACCCTGTTTCCAGGCCATCTTCGCCGACATCGGCGACGAGCAGTCCATCGAGCAGTCGCTCTCGACTTTTTCCGGCCATATCACGAACATCATCCACATCCTGAAAAAGGCCGACAAACGCGCGCTGGTCATCCTGGACGAACTCGGGGCGGGCACGGACCCGCAGGAGGGCGCCGCGCTGGCACGCGCCATCCTGTCCAGCCTGCTGGCGGAGGGCATCACCACTTTCGTCGCCACCCACTACCCGGAACTGAAGACCTTCGCCCACACCACCCCGGGCGTGGTCAACGCCTCGCTGGAGTTCAACGTCCAGACCCTGCGCCCGACCTACAAACTGACCCTTGGCCTGCCGGGACGTTCCAACGCCCTGGCCATCGCCCAGCGCCTCGGCCTGCCGCAGGAGATCATCGAGGCCGCCCGGGCGGATGTCAACCCGGACGACTTGCGCGCCGACAAACTCATCGGCGACATCCACCGCCAGCGCAAGATCGCCTTCAAGGAAAGCGAAAAAGCGGAACGGGCGCGCTCCGAGGCACGCAAGCTGGAACGCGACCTGGCTGAACGGCTGGAGAAAATCGAGGCAGAGCGCCAGAAGGTGCTGGAACAGGCGCGCGCCGAGGGCGAACTGGAAGTGGAAGTGCTGAAAGCCCAGTTGAAAACGCTCAAAGCCGAGTTGAAAAAAGCCCGCCAGCCGCTGGAGGCGCTGGAGGCGTTGGAAGAGCAGGTGGAACTGGCGGAGGAAAAAATACAGACGCCGGTAAAAAGACAAAAAACAAAAAACGAAAAACCAACGGGCAAGTTGTCTGTGGGTGAAAAAGTGGTCTTGCGAACACTCGGCACAGAAGGGACGGTGCTCTCGCTGGACGAGGACGAGGCCGAAATCCAGGCCGGCGCGCTCAGGATGAGGGTCCGGCTGGAAGAGTTGAAGCGAAAAGATGAGACCGCGGAAAAACAAAAAGCATCCAAAGCCAGCGCCGAACCATCGTCCACCACTCGCTCGTTATCACTCGCTTCCTCCCCCGGCATGGAAGTGGACCTGCGCGGGCTGATGTCGGAAGACGCGCTGGACAAACTGGAGAGCTATCTCGACAAGGCCTACCTGGCCGGGATGCCGTTTGTGCGCATCATCCACGGCAAAGGGACGGGGAAACTTCGCCAGGTGGTGCGCGCCGCGCTCAAGGAGCACCCGCACGTCAAATCGTTCGAGGAGGGCGGCGACAAGGAAGGGGGCGAGGGCGTGACGGTGGCAAAACTGGAAAGCTGATGATTCCCTGTGGAAAAGATCTATTGGTACCCCAAACTCCGGCAGGCGCAGATCCGGCAATTGTATAGAAATGACGCGCTGGGCGCGGTGGATGAGGACTTGGTGGAAGAAGTGGGCTTCAGCCTGTTCCAGCGCTGCCGCAGCATCCAGACGGTCACACGCCGCGAGGTGGAATGCCCTCGCTGTGGGACGACATTCCCGATGTGCGAGCCAGATTCGTGGAAAATGCTCTCCGGTGTGCAATCCTGCCCAACGCCGGGATGCGGCTGGGAAACCACTGCCGAACAATGGCATGCTTCGTGGACGAAACGCGACCTGCTCGGCACCGCCGCGACGCAGGCTATCGAGACCTACCTGCGCGACTACCCTCAGGCGAAAACCCCGCAGGAACGGATGGTCTGCATAGACCAGTTGATTCACGCGTTCCACATCAGCCTGCGGACGGGAAAAGCCGGGCGCTCGTTCGGCAATAACCTAATCGAAGGCTCGCACGAAGACGTGGTGGCATTTCTCGACCAGTTGTCGGCCACACCCAGTGGCGTGGATAAGGAAGAGTGGCGCGCTGAAGTCGAACGGATGTACGACCGGCGTCGAGGGCGCGACGGTAGCTGAACGAGCAAGTTGAATAAAACTCCCGGAGACAAAATTCCGGGAGTTTTGCTAAGAGCTCCTAAGAAGACCTGCCCTCGACGCCGTCCTCGGCGGCGGGGGCGCCGCCTGGAGCTCGACTTTGTAAGTGCTTTTGGAGCCTATCCGAAAATATTGGAATGCGGACTGAAGTCTGCACTCCTGGTCCGGAAGAGGGCTTACGGCCCAGTCACCGCCTGCCAGACAACGTCCAGCGTCTGCAGGGCGGTCAAGCGGTGGATCACCAGCGCCTGGTTGGTCAGGTATACATCTCCCCGCAGGGGCAGGTCAGGACGAGCATAGAGGCCGCGGTTGGGCAGGCTGTCCGCTGCAGCCCAGAAATTCCA
Source organism: Chloroflexota bacterium (assembly GCA_016208355.1). Classification (GTDB taxonomy): domain Bacteria; phylum Chloroflexota; class Anaerolineae; order Anaerolineales; family Villigracilaceae; genus UBA877. The sequence goes on from JACQYE010000126.1 coordinate 7,374, forward strand.
CAGGGGCAGATCGTATTCCACCGCCAGTTGGGCGTAGGAGGCGTTGACACGCTCGTCCACCTCGATGTTGTCAGCCTTGGTCGCCAGGATGGGCACCACCCCGGCGGCAATCAACTGGTCGAGCACCTCGCGCAGGTACGCCTCGTTGCGGTCTTCGTAATGGGTCCCAACATGAACGAAGACGAACGACGGCTTGTGGATGCGCAGTTCACATTCGAGAGGCGTTTCATATACCCCGCAACCATACAGGTTCTTATGCCAGGCCGGCCAAAGGAGCGCTCCGGCTGTCGTGCCGTCGGTGAGGGTCGGGGAGTTGCGGTCGAAGGAGCCACTGAACCAGGTCAGGGTCTCCTGCAGGTCGGGAAGCAGGCCGGCGGCCGCCTCTGGATCGCTTTCGTAGACCCCCAGGAAGACCTGCGGCTCTGACTGGCAGTCGCCCAGGATGGAAAAGGCATGCGGGTCATTGCCCAGAGTCTGGCCGAACTGGTAGATGATCCGCACTTTCTCCGGGACGATGGGAATGATCGGCCAGTCGTGCCAGTCGGCCGGATCAAGGTCCAGTTCCGCTGGGAGCGTTGCCGTCAAATCTTTCACGGCCGGGGTGCTGGTGACCGTTTCGAAAGGCGCCTCCGTAGGCGAATCAGGGAGGGTAGTTTCCGTGGGGGTTTCGACAGGTGTCGAGGTGGCAACCGAGGGGAGTGTCTCGGTTGCAGGGGTGAAAGGGGAGGCCGTTTCCGTCAACCCGGCAGGCGCGTCCGCCAGGACGGCGGAAGTACAGGCAGAGAGCAGAAAACACAGGCCAAATACCAGTAAACGTTCGAAATGGAACGGCATGCCAGCAATTTTACTACTTCTAGATTAAAATAAAGTTATGCACTCCCGACGCTCCCTGCTTTATGTCCCCGGCGACGACCGGCGCAAGATCGAAAAAGCCCTGACGTTTGGCGCGGACTGTATTTGCCTCGACATGGAGGACGGGGTGGCGCAGAACCGCAAGGTCGAGGCGCGCTCCATAATTGCAGCCGCACTGCGTGAGTTGAACTTCAGCGCTTCCGAAAGACTGGTGCGCATCAACCCGGTCGGTTCGGGGCCGGAAGCGGAAGATATCGAATCCGCCCTGTCCTCCCGCCCGGACGGGATTGTGCTGCCCAAGGTTGAATCGCTCGAACAGATCCAATGGGCCAGTGGGAAGATCGAAACCGCCGAACTGGCGCACGGCTGGACGCTCGGTTCTATCCGCCTGATTGTGGATGTCGAAACCGCCAAGGGCATGCTCGCCCTGAAAGAAATTGCCTCCCACAACCGCCTGGACGCGCTCATCTTCGGCGCGGAAGATTATGCCGTGAGCATCGGCGCGGTCCGCACAGTGGATGCCCGGGAGGTTTTCACCGCCCGGTCGCTGGTGCTGCTGCACGCCAAAGCCTTCGGGTTGCAAGCCATTGACATGGTGACGGTGGATTACCGGGATATCGAGCGCGTCCGGCGGGAGGCGCTGTTCGGGGCGCAACTGGGTTACACCGGCAAACAGGTCATCCACCCGGCGCAGGTCGGCCCGGTGCAGGAGGCTTTCACGCCGGACGACGAGTCCATCGAGAAAGCCAAACGACTGGTGGAGGCCTTCGAAGCGCACCAGAAAGAAGGCAAGGGCGCTTTCGGCCTCGATGGTCAGATGATTGACCTGCCGCTGGTGAAAGCCGCCCAGAATGTGCTCGAGCGGGCGAGCGCTGCCAGGAAGGTCCAAAAATAACCGCGAAGAGGCGAAGTTCGCGAAGAATCCTTTGTGGTCGCGAAGAGACCCTTCGCGTGCAAAATAATCCTTCGCGTTCTTCGTTGCTTCGCGGTTAAAATCTTGAACATTATGCTCTCCATCCTCTACGGACTCACCTCTGCCCTCATCTGGGGCGCCGGAGACTTCACCGGCGGGATCGCCAGCCGCCGCGCCGATCCCTATCGGACCGTTGTCCTGAGCGAAATCATTGGCCTGGCGCTCCTGCTGGCCGCCGCCCTGCTGACCGGTGCGCCATTGGCTTCATGGCCCGAACTGGCCTGGAGCGCCGCGGCGGGCGCGCTGGGGTGCAGCGGCCTGGTAATGCTCTATAAATCCTTCGCCGATGGGAAGATGAGCATTGCCGCCCCGGCCTCGGCGCTGACCTCCGCCGCATTGCCCATCGTGGTTGGATCATTCCTGGAGGGCCTTCCCGGCGCGCTCAAGTTTGCCGGGTTTGGGCTGGCATTGATCGCCATCTGGCTGATCTCCAAAGACCATAATGCAGAGAAGCCCGCCCGCATCCGCCTGGCAGACCTGCGCCTGCCGCTGCTTTCAGGTCTCTTCTTCGGGCTGTATTTCATCCTGATGGACCGCGGCACCCAGAGCGCGGTGCTCTGGCCGATGATCGCCTCGCGCGGCGCGGGTGCGGTAACCATCGCGGCTTACGTCCTATTCCTTCGCGGCCCGTTGCTGCCCCCCCGCCGGATCTGGCCGCTAATTTCCCTGAACGCCCTGCTCGACATCGGCGGGAACGCTTTTTACGTCCTGGCCGCCCGCGCCGGGCGCATGGACGTGGCCGCCGTGCTCGGGTCGCTCTACCCCGGCTCGACCGTCCTGCTGGCCTGGCTGCTGCTGCGGGAGAAGATCACCCGCCTGCAATTCGCCGGCATCCTTGCCGCGCTGGTCGCGATTGCATTGATGACCATTTGACACAAACACAGTAAAATAGCTTTATCCGTAATAACCGCCAAGGCGCGGAGAACGCCAAGAATCATCCTGAATTCGCCAAGAAAACCCTTGGCGGCTCCTATTCCGCTTGGCGACTTTGCATCTTGGCAGTGAAAATTATTGCCTGAATTGTCCAATAGTTGAATCAACAACGTGAAGGATTATTCATGACCATCCTCGTCACCGGCGCATTCGGCAACCTCGGCAGCCACGTCCTGGAGGAACTCCTGCGGCAGGGGTATGGAGTCCGCGCCTTCGACATCCAGACTCCCCAGACGCAGAAAAAAGCCGCCCGCTTTGCCGGGAAAGTGGATGTTTCCTGGGGCGACATCCGCCAGCCCAAAGGCATCAAGAAAGCGGTTAAAGACGTGGACACGGTGATGCACCTGGCCGCGGTCATCCCGCCGTTGAGCGACGAGGACCCGGAACTGTCCTGGGCCGTCAACGCCGAGGGGACCCGCAACCTGCTGGCCGCCTGCAAAGCGCTCAAAACACCGCCGCGTTTCTTCTTCGCCTCCACCTTCGACCTGTTCGGCCACACCCAGAAACTCCCGCCTCCGCGCCGGGCGGCAGACCCCATTGAGATCAGCGACATCTACACCAAGAGCAAAGCCGCCGGGGAGCAAATGGTCAGGGAATCCGGGCTGGACTGGCTCATCTTCCGCTTTTCGGACATGCCCGTCATCGGCCTGCGCCCCGGCCACCCGATCATGTACCGCATCCCGCTCGACACGCGCATGGAGACCATGCACCCCGCGGACGGGGCGCTGGCGGCGGTCAACGCGCTGAAGACGCCGGAGGTGTGGGGCAAAGGCCGCCTCCTGCTCGTCGGAGGCGGGCGCAGGTGCCAGGTCACGTACCGCCAGTTCCTGTTCGGCCTGCTCACGGCCATGGGCATCGGTCCGCTGCCGGAGGGAGCGTTCAGCAAAGAGGAGTACGTCACCGACTGGCTGGATACCGCGGAGAGCCAGCGCCTGCTCCAGTACCAGCGCCACTCGTTCGAGGACATCGTCCGCGAAGTGGCGGCCTGCCTGGGTTGGAAGAAAATCTTCATCCCGCTGGCGCGCCCGTTTGCTCGCCGGAATATTCTCAACCTTTCCCCCCACTACAAGAAATGAGCGCAATCAACGTCCTCCCCGTCCGCACGAGGCGTCAGAAGCGCGCCTTTTTGACCTTCCCCTGGAAGGTCTACAAGCACGACCCGCTCTGGGTGCCGCCTTTGATATCGGAACGCCGCAAGACCATAGACCCGAGGCGCGGCCTGTTCTTCAAGAACGGCTACGCCAGGTTGTTCGTCGCCTGGCGCAAAGGGAAGCCCGTTGGGACGATTGCCTGCGCCGAGGACCGGAACAACACCGCGGCGCGCGGCTACGGCGAGTGCATGATCGGCTTTTTCGAATGCGTGGACGATTACGCCGTGGCCGAGGCGCTCTTCGACCGGGCGACGGCCTGGGCGCGCGAGCACAAACTGGTCGGCCTGTACGGGACCTATAACCTGGACCGTGAGGAGTCGCGCGGCGTGCTCATCGAGGGCCGCGACCAGCCTCCGGCCTCCTACTGCGGGCACAACCCGCCCTATTACCAGGGCTTTTTCGAGCGCTATGGCTTCCAGAAAGACGGCGAGGACGGCCTGGCTTACATCATCAGGGTTGACCTGTCCACGCCCGAAGTCCAGCACATGATGAAACTGGCCGAAAAGATCCGCCAGCGCAAGAATATCACCGTGCGCGGCGGCAACCTCCGGGATGTTGACGGCGAGATAGACCGCGTCCTGGAACTGCAAAACCGCGGCCTGGCGCACTTCCCCGGCTTCACGCCCTATACGCGTGACTCAATCGAAGCCATGATCCGGCCCGTGCTCGACATCCTCGACCCCGAACTCGTCCTGTTCGCCGAAGTGGACGGCAAGACCGTGGGCTGGTTCCCCGGCGTGCCAAACATGAACGAGGTGCTTATCCACGTTAACGGCCTGCGCCGTCCCTGGGACTACCTGCGCCTGCTGCGCTACGCCCGTCTCAAGCCGAAGACCCTGGCCGTGAAGAGTGTGGCCGTCCTGCCGGAATACTGGGACACCGGCGTGGGCGTGCTGCTCTTCGACGAAATGGCGCGCCGCGCCGCCGCCAAAGGCTACCAGTGGGTGGACCTCTCGGTCACCGGCGAGGACAACACCGACACCTTCCCGCTGGCGCGCCGCATGGGGGCAAAGATTTACAAGAGGTACCGGTTTTACCGCAAGCAACTCTCCGCTGGGAAAGGTTAATACCATAGGCTAGTCAAGGTGTTTCACCACAGAGCCCGCCGAGAGCACGGAGAGACACCTTGTTTTTACTCTGTGAACTCCGTGTTCTCTGTGGTGAAAATCAAAGTCCATAACACAACAATTCCCTTCCAACTAGCACATTTGTACGAACTCTTGCCTGTGGTAGAATTGCGGCGTGGAAACCGAGCAAGGCAAACTTCCCCCTCCCCCCGGCCTGATTGCATCGCTCGCGGCCGGGTTTGACTCTGTGGCCAACAGCATCACGGTCATCGCGCTGCCCGTGCTGTTCGACCTGTTCCTGTGGTTCGGTCCCCACCTGCGCCTGCGCGACCTCTTCCAGCCCTGGCTCGAACAACTGCCGATTCTTTACAGCAACATGACCAGCGCGGCGAACCTGGAAGCGGCCCAACAAATCTGGAGCGACCTGATCGAACGGATCAACCTGTTCGGCGTCCTGCGAACTTTCCCGGTCGGGACCTCGAGCCTGCTCTCGATTGAAATGCCAATCCTGACCCCCCTCGGCTCCCCCCCGACCTTTGAAGCCGGGTCCATCCTGGGGCTCATCGGCTGGGGAGCGCTGGCCGTACTGGTGGGCTGGTTGATCGGCGCGCTGTACTACTACTGGGTCTCGAAAGTGACCCTGCGACCCGAAATCCTCCCGCTCTGGAAATCACTCGCCCAAACTATCTTCCTGTCCCTGATCTGGGTGGTCCTGCTGTTCGCAGTGGGTATACCGGTGCTGACCTTCCTCTCGCTCACCACGCTTATCAGCCCCGCGCTGGGACAGGTGGTCCTGTTCGTGGCGGGGATGGCGGCGCTCTGGCTGGTCGTGCCCGTCTATTTCTCCGCTCATGGTATTTATACCTACCAGATGGATGCCCTGAACGCCATCCTGAACAGCCTGCGCATGATCCGCTTTACGCTCCCCAGCACCTTCCTCTTCCTGCTCCTGCTGACGGTCATCGGGCAGGGACTGCGCTTCCTGTGGACCACCCCGCCGCAGGATTCCTGGTGGATGCTGGTGGGAATCATCGGCCACGCCTTCGTCTCCACCGCCCTGCTGGCCGCCAGTTTTATCTACTATCGCGACGTCAACAACTGGCTCAAGGTGGTCTTCGAGCAATTGAAAAAGCAAACAACGGCAGTAAACGCATAATTGGAGATTCTGGACTCTGGAAGCTTGCTTCCGGCAGATAGAACGTTTCTATTGAAATATTGTAAAGGATTTTATGGCCAACGGTACTTATAACGCAAAAGATATCCAGGTCCTCGAAGGACTGGAAGCCGTCCGCCGCCGCCCGGGCATGTACGTGGGCGGCACGGACATCAAGGCCCTGCACCACCTCGTCTATGAAGTGGTGGATAACTCGATTGACGAGGCCCTGGCCGGGGTCTGCACCCACATCGAGGTCGTCATCCATCCCGACTCGTCCGTCACCGTGATTGACAACGGGCGCGGCATCCCGGTGGATATGCACCCGACCGAGAAGAAGTCGGCGCTCGAGGTGGTAATGACCAAGTTGCACGCCGGAGGCAAGTTCGGCGGAGGCGGGTATAAGGTCTCCGGCGGGTTGCACGGGGTGGGCGTCAGCGCGGTCAACGCCCTGTCGGAATGGTGCGAGGTCGAGGTCCGGAGAGACGGGCAGGTCCACTTCCAGCGCTACGAGCGCGGCTATCCGCAGGAGGCGGTCCAAGTCATCCGCAAGGCCAAAGCCGACGATACCGGGACCAAGACCACGTTCAAGTACGACCCGATGATCTTCACCGAGGCGTTGGAGTTCCGCTTCGATACGCTGGTCCAGCGCTTCCGCGAGATGGCCTTTGTCACCCGCGGCGTCACCATCCATTTCGTGGACGAGCGCTCCAACCGCCAGATGACCTTTTACTTCGAGGGCGGCATCACCTCTTTCGTGCGCTACCTGAACCGCAACCGCGAGACCCTGCATCCGGTGATGCACGTTGAAAAAGACATCGAGGGCATCGGCATCGAGTGCGCCGTCCAGTACACGGACGCGTATACTGAGTCCATCTATTCGTTTGCGAATACGATCAACACGATTGACGGCGGCACGCACCTGACCGGGATGCGGGCGGCGCTGACGCGCGTGGTCAACGACTACGCCCGCAAGAGCGGCCTGCTCAAGGACGCCGACCCCAACTTCTCGGGCGACGACACCCGCGAAGGTCTCACCGCCATCGTCAGCATCAAACACCCCGACCCGCAGTTCGAGAGCCAGACCAAGGTCAAGCTGATGAATCCGGAAGTCCAGACCTACGTCACGCAGGTGGTGGGCGAGGCCTACAGCACCTTCCTCGAGGAGAACCCGCAGGCGGCCAAGGCGATCATTGCCAAGTGTCTCACCTCGGCGCGTGCCCGCGACGCCGCCCGCAAGGCGCGCGACCTGGTCATCCGCAAGTCGGCGCTGGAGAGTCTCACCCTGCCCGGCAAACTGGCGGATTGCTCCGAGCGCGACTCCTCGAAGACCGAACTCTACATCGTGGAAGGCGACTCGGCTGGAGGCTCGGCCAAGCAGGGCCGCGACCGGCACTTCCAGGCCATCCTCCCGCTGCGCGGCAAGATCATGAACACCGAGCGCGCCCGGCTGGATAAAATCCTGGGGAGCAACGAGATTCGGGCGCTCATCTCGGCGCTCGGCACCGGCATCGGCGACAACTTCGACCTCGAAGGCCTGCGCTACGGACGCGTCATCATCATGACCGACGCCGACGTGGACGGCAGCCACATCCGCACCCTGCTGCTGACCTTCTTCTTCCGCTACATGCCCACCCTGATTGACGATGGTCACCTCTACATTGCCCAGCCGCCGCTCTACCGTGTGGCCTACAAGAACCAGGTGCACTACGCCTACACTGACGCCGACAAAGAGAAACTGCTCAAGAGCCTCGGCGTCAGCGCGGACAAGGTCTCCCTTTCCCGTTACAAGGGGCTCGGCGAAATGAACCCGACCCAACTCTGGGAGACGACCATGAACCCGGTCAACCGCACCCTGCTGCTGGTCACCGTGGACGACGCCGCCGAAGCCGACCGGACCTTCGACATGCTCATGGGCGACGCGGTGGACCCGAGAAAGAGATTTATTCAAACGCACGCGAAAGCGGTAAGGAATTTGGATATTTGATGACAAATCCTCCCGCAGGCCCGTCCTGAGCTGAGCAAAGCGAAGGATCGAAACCTGCGGGAGGGTTGCTTATCGGATTGTTTGCTCTGCCCGTGGGGGCTTCGTGCTATAATTTTCTTATCCAACCCGCCCAAAGGGGCCTTCCATGTCCATCCAGCACATCCAACATTATTATTCCAAAATCGAGCAGATAATCCGCTACGGCGAGACGCGGAATGAAAGGTCCCTGCGCGGCGTCCCATCCGTGGCGTGGGAGTACTGTCTGGGAACTTATTCCGCCCTGGAGTGGGTGCTGGATCGCTACAAGGAAAAGAGGCCCAAAGCCCCGACGATTGCGGAAAAGTTCAATACGTATCGCTTCGCGGATTACAAGGAGGCGGTCATCGCGCTGCTGGGGCGCGTGTGCGCCGTGTCCGTGCGGACGATGGAGATTGTCAAAGAGATGCCGGAGTAAGGGAGGGATGAGTCCATGGCGGATGAGGAGCAACTAAAGATTCTGAAAAGTGGCGTCCAGGCTTGGAATAAGTGGCGGGAAGCAAATCCAGATAAAAAGATAGACTTGAATCAGGCTAATCTCAGGGATACTGATCTCAAGAACGCCAATCTAAACGAAGCCGAACTCACAAAGGCCGCTCTTGGGGAAGCCGTTCTCAGGGAAGCCAATCTAGGGGGAGCCAATCTCACGGAAGCCTTTCTCGTGGGGGCCAATCTCATTAGAGCAGATCTCACTAGAGCCGATCTCAGGAGAGCCATTCTCAGTGGAGCCAATCTCCGGGGAGCCAATCTCGTAGAAGCCAAACTCAGTGGAGCCCACCTCGTGGAAACCCGATAAGTATCAGCACGCTCAAACGTTCCAAGGGGAAAATTCCGGAGAAGTTCTTGATGGGGTGTGGGCTGAGCGACGTAGATATTGAATATGCAAAAATATTCCAAGAGGGAATGTTGGCCAAGGATGTTGATGATATCCTTTATAGAATTCATGACCTAAGATTCAGCCAAGCGCTGCAAATCAACTCGTTGTTCATCTCGTACAGTCACAAAAATAGCGCCTTTGTGGATGAGATGGAAAATCATCTAAACGAAAAGGGAATCCGCTTCTGGCGCGATACTCATGATGCAACAGCAGGTCGGCTAGAGAAGGTGATTAATCGAGCAATCCGTAAAAACCCGATTGTTTTGCTGATTCTCTCGGAGAATTCGGTACAAAGCGATTGGGTCGAGCACGAAGCGCGGTCCGCACGCGAACTGGAAAAGGAGCTCAAGCGGGATGTGCTGTGCCCGGTCGCGCTCGATGGGTCGTGGAAAACCTGTGATTGGGAAGCGAGGCTGCGCGAGCAGATCATGAAATACAACATCCTCGACTTCTCCAACTGGAAGGATGAGGCTGAGTTCACGAAGAAGTTCGCGAAACTGGTCGAGGGGCTGGATTTGTTTTATAAGGAGTAAAGCGCCGCCCCCCTGCCCTAAAGGGCATCCCCCCATTTTCAAAACCGGAAAATGGGGGGACCGGGTTGACTCGCCGAATCAAGTCGCCTTTCCTTTCCATGAGCAACCGCTCCTCCCCCATTTTCTGAACTTGAAAATGGGGGAGGCTGGGAGGGGGCAGGAATAAAGATCATGCAAAAATCGAAACGCTCCACCCCGAAGACCCTCCACCGCGCCTGGGAATTGCGCAAAGAACCCACGCCCGCTGAAACCAGACTCTGGGCATACCTGCGCACCTTGCGGGAAGAAGGCATCCACTTCCGCCGCCAGCACTCCATTGGACCCTATATCACCGACTTTTGTGCCCCGCGCCGCCACCTGGTCATTGAACTGGACGGAAGTCAGCACATTGACCAGGAGGAATACGATACCGAGCGCACGGTTTTCCTTGAATCAAAAGGCTACCGTGTTCTTCGTTTTTGGAATGGGGACGTGATGAATGATATCAATGGCGTGATGGGGGTCATCCAGAATGCGATCCAGGGAAAACCGGAATGATTTAAAACCCGCTGTTTTTTGGTATCATATCCTCATGGACACGCAGAATACTCCCATCACCCTCCACTCGCGCGTGACCGTGGAACTGGTGGACTCCTCCGGCGAAGCCGAGCGAGGCGAGTTTACCCTTGTCACCGGCAAGCAGGCAGACCTCAAGTCCGGGCTGCTGGACGAGAACACGCCCCTCGGCCAGGCGCTGATGGGCCACCACGCTGGAGAGACGGTCCCTTATGAAGTGGGGGATTTGCGCGCAGTGCGAATCCTTTCGGTGGAAAGCGGGGAGGCGGGAGTCTCGCCCGAGGCTGCGCAGAAGCGCCGGGCCGACGTGCAGAAAGCGGCAGCGCAATCGGAGATCACCAACCAGATGATCTTCGCCACCGCCAGCGGCAGCAAGTGGGGTGATTACGAGGTGGATGTGGAGAAGTTGCTGAAAAATGATGATGAAGATAAACCACAGAGTAACGCAGATGAACGCTGATGGCTTGCTGAAAACTGACCATCGCGCTCAAATCCCTTATATCTGTGTTCATCTGTGGTAAAGCAAAACAAGCCGGAGCAGGTCACGCTTGAAGCGTGACCTGCTTGTTTTATGGGGAAACTTCCTCAAGGAACTCCATGATCCGTTCGGTAACCCAATCCCCATCCTTACCGATGTCGCCGTTGATCGTACCGTGATTCTTATCAGGGGCTGAGACGACCCAGTTCTGTACGCCAGCTTCGGTCAGCAGGTCGGCCAGTTTCTGGCTGTTGACCTGGCTGTCCTCGCGGTTCCCGGCGTAGAACAACAGGAAGGGTGGGATGTTCTTCCCCGCTTCCACATGGTTGACCGGCGAGGCGTCCTCCCAAATGGCAGGATCGGCGCCAAAGGCGCCCTCGTAGAGTGAACGAAGGATGACCGAGTCATTGTCCATCATGTAGGGGACGTCGTACCCTGCCCCGTCCAGCAGGACGACGACTTTGAGGATGCTGATGTCGAGGCCGTTGGCCTCCAGATAGCGCTCAGCGGTGGCGACCAGCGCGGCCAGGTGTGCGCCGGCGGAATGTCCCATGATGAAGATGCGTTCCGGGTCGCCGCCGTATGACCAGATGTTACGGTAGACCCAAGCCAGCGAGGCGGCCACATCCTGCACGTGGACCGGATGCACAACCTCCGGCGACAGGCGGTAGTTGACGCTCACGAAGACATATCCCTGTGAGACGAAATACTGCGACTTGTCCGCGGCCACGTCCGCGTTGGCCTTGTCGCCCTGCCGCCAGCCGCCGCCGTGGATCATCACCATCACCGGGCAATCGCTCGCCGGGGCCGGGGAATAGACATCCAGGCTGAGCAGGTTGGGGTCCACGCCCTCCACTTCGGCGTAGGGAATGTCCAGGCCGACAGCCATGGGCGCGGGGATCACCGCGGTGGGGGAGGCCGCCTGCCAGAGTCTGCAGGCGGGCAAGGATATTGCCAACAGCGCGAGTACGAGCAGGGATGATGTTCCTTTCCTCATGGGTCACTTTCCATGTTCTCTTTATAGCATGAATCCAGATTTTGGACGCGCTGAAGGACGGAACAAGTTCAAGATTTTTAGGGAAAGTTTCCGGGCGCGGGTTTCCCGGTGAAAAATACGGGCGGCGGGAACCTTCCAGCGCGGCGGGCAGGCAAAGGGTCCGGAAAGGGAACGGAAAGATATGGCAGGTCTCCAGGTATCCATTATGAACCTCCAGGAAAATGTTATGATAAAGTTGTTGTCGGGGAATGAAAGTCGTGTAAAATGTTTGTAATCCTTTGCCAATCCAATTCGGGACGTCCCCTATGCTCCATTCCGAACGCTTCAATCGTTTCACCAATCGTCTCCTGCAAGGCATTACCCTGGCCTACCAGGGCCTGGCGCTGGTGATTTTCCTGGTCATCCCCTTCCTGGCCTATAACTGGCTGCGCCTGCCTTTCCTGGGAGGTTTCATCGAGCAGACGATGATGGTCAACCTGGTCAACCCGGCGGAACCGGAGGCCTGGCCGCTGCTGGACTACGTCCCCGAACTTGGGTACCGGGTGGCGCAGGTGGCGGGGGTGGATACGCCCCGGACCTCAGACCTGCGGTCGGTGCTGGAAGGATTGTCCGCCGGCGACACAGTGCCGGTGCAACTGCTCACTCCCTCCATCCAGGTGGAAACCCATGACATCACCCTGCACAGTTTCCCGGCGCGTGACCAGATTTCGTTCCTCTACATCCCCTACCTGATCGGCCTGGTCTACCTGGGGGTCAGCCTGTGGATCTTCGGCCTGCGCCGCACGCAGACCGCGGGGCGCGCGTTTGCGTTGTTTGCTTCCTCGGTGGCAATTGGCAGCGGGGCGTTGTTCGATCTGTTCACCACCCACGTATTCTAATACGCCTGGACAATCGCCATGGCCGTGGCCGGAGGGGCGCTGGTGGACCTGGCGCTGGCCTTCCCACAGGAGGGGCGGCTGGTCAGCAAACGCCCCTACCTGCGCTGGATCGGCTACCTGATTGCGTTGGGGCTGTCTGCTTATGCCGCGACAACCATTTACGATACCGCCCATCCCTTTGCTTACATCGAAGCCTGGAAATACATCTATTTCTTCGCCGGCGGGGCGGTGGTTTTCTTCCTGATCGCCATCCTGTTCCGCATCCTGTCTTCCCGTTCGCCGGTCGTCCAGAACCAGGCGCGCACCATCCTGGCGGCCATCTTCCTGTCGTTTGGCCTGCTGGCGGTGTGGTTCATTCAAAAAGCCCTGTCCCCGATGCTGGGGGTTGACGAGTGGCCTTACAGCCCCTCCCTGCTCGTCCCGCTGGTTGTCTTCCCCATCATGACTGGTTACACCATCCTGCGCCAGCGCCTGCTGCGGACGGATTTCCTCATCCGCCAGGGAGCGTTGTACGCCCTGCTCTCCATCCTGGCGCTTGGTGGGTATGCCCTGGCGGTGAGCGGGCTGATCCTGATATTTGGACCAGCGTTCGACGCCAGCAACCCGCTCTTCATCGGTGCGCTGGTTTTCTTCCTGGCATTGGCGCTTAATCCTCTGCGCAACCGGGCGCAGCAGGTGATTGACCGCATCTTCTTCCGCGGAGTGCGCGCCTACGAACAGCGTGTGCGCGAGTTCAGCCGCGAAGTGACCAACACTGTGGACCTGGCAGCCATTGTCCGCACCCTGCGCCGGCATGTCAACGACAGCCTGCTGCCGGAGCGCCTGCACATCTACGTCTACGACCCGCTCAGCGACCTGTACACGGCCGCCGCGGGCGAGGACGACCGCCCGACCAGCGACATCCGCTTCACCACCGGCAGCGCCCTGCCGCAGGCGCTCGGCCGCGCCCGGGTACCGTTCGTTTATGATGAAAGCAATCTTCCCGCCGATTTGAAACCCGACCAGGCGCGCCTGGGCATCCTGGGAGCCATGCTCTTTGTACCCCTGCCGGGCAGCGAGCGCCTCATCGGGTGGCTGGCGCTCGGTCCGCGGCGCTCCGGGGAGACCTATCTCAGCGCCGACCTGACCTTCCTGGACCAGATCAGCACCGCGGCGGCGGTTGCCATCGAGCGCGCCCAGGTCATCTTCAACCTGGAGCGCCGGGTGCGCGAGATGAACATCCTGGCGCGCATCGCCCAGGGTGTGAACGTCACCGTGGCTTTCGATGACATCCTGGAACTCATCTACGCCCAGACCGATCAGGTCCTCCCCGTGGACGATTTCCACATCACTTTGTATAACAAGGAAAACGACTACCACTTTTTCGCCTTCTGCCTGGAAAACGATGACCGCCGGACCGACCGCGAGAACCTGCCCCTGCCGCCCAATACCGGCCTCAGCCATGAAGTGATCCGCTTGCGCCGCCCGCTGCTGGCTTCCGATTACGTGCACGCGTGCCAGGGTCACGGCCTGGCGCCCTTTTCGCAGGAAATCCATGCCTGGGTGGGCGTTCCGCTGAATACCGGGAAGGAGACGATTGGCGCCCTCTCGGTGGGGAGCCGGGACTCGGGCGTTTCTTACACCCCCAGCCAAATGGAACTGTTGCAATCCATCGCCGACCAGGCCGCCGGCGCCATCGTCAAGGCCCGCCTCCTGCAAGAGACGGAACGGCGCGCCCGCCAGTTGACCATCCTGAACGAGATCACCCGCCAGTTGACCGGCACGTTGGAAAGCGAGCCACTGCTCGAGAAGATCCTGCAGAGCGCCGTCTCCATTTTGAACTGCGAGGCCGGGACGCTCTTCCTGGTGGACGACCAGACCGACGAACTGGTCTTCCGCGTGGTCATCAGCCCGGTGGCTGCCAACCTGGTGGGCCAGCGCCTGGCTCCCGGAACGGGCATCGTCGGCGAAGCCGTCAAGACCCAGCGGCCGGTCATCGCCAACAATGTCCAGCAGACAACTTCCTGGTCTGCCAGCACTGACCAGACCACAGGCTTCGTCACACGTGCCATCCTGGCCGTGCCGCTACAGGTAAAGGAGCACGCCATCGGCGTGCTGGAGGTCATCAACCGCAAGGACGGCCTACCGTTCGTCGAGGACGATGTGAACCTGCTGGCGGCCTTCGCCGGGCAGGAGGCTGTCGCCATCGAGAACGCCCGCCTCTACACCCTGACCGGCCCGGAACTCAGCGACCGCGTGGAGGAACTCTCGGTCATGCAGCGCATTGACCGCGAACTCAACGCCAGCCTGGACGTGGGACGCGCCATGCGCATCACCCTGGAATGGGCGCTGCGCCAGTCCAATTCAGACGCCGGGCTGATCGGTGTACTGGAAGAGCACGGGATGAAACTGATGGCCCAGCAGGGCTACGAGGAGATCGAGCAGACGTACAAAGATGCCCCCATCCCGCTCGAACAACCCGCCCTGCGGGCGGCCGTCGAGACCGGCCAGCCCCAGCGCGTGTCCTTGGATGATCTCCAGCCGGGACTCCTGCCCGGGGCTCGCACCCAGACCGTTGTCCCGATCCGCCGCGAGGCGGCTGTCATCGGCCTGGTGGTTTTGGAGAGCCGGATGGCAGAGTCGCAGGATGGGCAGGAACTGGTCTTCCTCTCCCGCTTGAGCGACCACGCTGCCATCGCCATTGCCAACGCCCAGCTATACACCGAGATCCAGCGCGCCAACGATGCCAAGAGTGAATTCGTCTCCTTCGTGGCGCATGAACTCAAGAACCCGATGACCTCCATCAAAGGCTACAGCGAACTGCTTGCCAAGGGCGCGGTGGGACCCGTCACTGAGATGCAGGGCAACTTCCTCAACACCATCCATTCCAATGTCGAGCGCATGTCCACCCTGGTCTCCGACCTGAACGACAATTCCAAGATCGAGGCCGGGCGCCTGCGCCTGGACTTCAAGGCCATCGAACTGGCCGGGGCGGTGGAAGAGGTGACGCGCTCCACCAAACGGCAACTGGATGATAAGAAGCAATCTGCCAATGCAAAGATGCCAGCCAAACTGCCAAAGGTGTGGGCCGACCCGACCCGCCTGGCGCAGGTGCTGGTCAACCTGGTCAGCAACGCCAACAAATACACCCCGGAGGGCGGTATCATCACGATTGGCGCAGAAAAGGCCGCGAACCAATGGGATCCGGAGGGGGCGGCCGAGGTGGTACATATCTGGGTGCAGGACAACGGCATCGGTATCAGCCTGGAAGACCAGAAGAAGATCTTCCAGAAATTTTTCCGCTCGGACGACCAGAAAGCGCGCGAATCGCCCGGCACCGGCCTGGGGCTGAACATCACCCGCAGCCTGATCGAGATGATGGGCGGGCGCGTCTGGTTCGAGAGCGAATTCCGCCAGGGGACGACTTTCCACTTCACCGTGCCGGTGGCGGAGGAATGAAAGACTTCACCGCGGAGAGCACAGAGCTCGCCGAGTCTCTTTATAAAACTCTCCGCGTTCCCTGTGTGCTCCGTGGTGATTTTTTATAAAAGGATTTTCTACCGTACATTACTCTTGACGTTCACAAATCGCACGCGGATGACGCTGATTCAAATGATTTCCGCAGATAAAACCCCCAAAAAATCTGCGCTCATCCGCCCAATCCACGTTGATCCGCGTGCTATTTTCTCGGATGTACGGTAGAGAATAAAAGGATAAGACGATCATGAGTCTCCTCGCCGCAGTCGGATATGCCCGCGCCCTGGACGGACGTGAGGCCGGGATGCAAGCCGCCCACCAGGCGTTGAACGACCTGGGGAATATGCCGCCCGTCTTTGGGCTGGTGATCGCTTCTTATCAGTACGACGCCCAGCAGGTTGTCAACGGGGTCGCCAGTCTCACCGGCAACATGCCCCTGGCCGGGTTCAGCACCTCGGCCGGGATCACCTCGGAAGGGGTCCATCCCCACTCCGTGGTGGTGGCACTGGTGGCCGCCTCGGATGCGCGCGCCGACGTGCAGTGGCTGGCCGGTTACACCCAAGCCAGCCGCGAAGTCTCCCAGCAGTTGGCGGATCTATTCAAGCGCAAGCCCACACAGCCCGCCCTGCTCTTTGCCGACGGTTTCAACGCCGATGCCGAACAGTTATGCTCCAGCCTGCCGCCCGGGTCCAGCCTGATTGGCGGGCTATCCAGCGGCGACCTGCATACCGGTAACGCCTACCAGATCGGTGGGGCGCAGTTCGGATCGGGCGGGCTGACCCTCGCCCGGTTGGAAGGCCGCATCCGGGTCGGGGTGGGATACGGACACGGCTGGCAGCCTGTGGGCACCCACTTCCGCGTCACCCGCTCACGCGGCTTCTGGGTGCGGACCCTGGACGGGCGTCCCGCTTCGGAGACCTATGCCCACCTGTTCGGCTACCCGGCGCGTGAGTGGGCCTTCCCGCCGCTCAACCACCTGGCGCGGCTCTACCCACTCGGCCTGGAACAATTGGACAAAAGCCTGCTGCTGCGCTCGCCCCTGCGCGTCGAAGCCGACGGGTCTTTCCGCATGAACGCCGCCGTGGGCGACGGGACGGACGCTTACCTGCTGGTGGGCAGCCTCACCGCCTGCCGGGCCGCGGCGCAGGAAGCCGTAAAACAAGCGCTGGCCGGGCTGGAAGGGGCGCGCCCTGCCCTGGCGCTGGTGCTGGCGGATGTTTCCTGGCAGATGCTCCACGAAGCCCAGCCCGGCGCGGACGCCGAGGCGGTGCGCGAAGCCCTCGGCCCAGACATCCCGATTGCAGGCGGCTACACCCTCGGCCAGATCGTGCCCGGCGGGGATGGGGCGCCGCAATTCCTGAACCAGCACATGGTGGTGGTGGTGTTTGGGGAGCCGGGGGAGAAAGAAAAGTAAAGTCACCTTTTATATCAAACCGGAGGTCTCCAATTCGAGGCCTCCGGTTTTTATTCGCTCAATTCGCGTCCGTAGATGCAAAATCCTACACAGCCGCCATCTCCACCTGCGGCAGGTCCTTCATCGCTTCTGCCACTGCCTCGGCGGGGTACTCGTAATCTTCCAGTCCGCCAGCCAAATACTGCTGGTAGGCCATCATATCGAAATGCCCGTGCCCGGACAGGTTGAACAGGATGACGCGCTTCTCGCCTTTGACCTTGGCGTCCAGCGCCTCGTCAATCGCCACGCGGATGGCGTGCGCCGACTCGGGCGCGGGAAGGATACCCTCGGCTTTGGTGAACGTCACCGCCGCCTCGAACGTCCCCACCTGCGGGACGGCAACAGCCTCGATGTAACCAGCGTCGTAGAGCGCCGAAAGCGACGGGGCCATGCCGTGGTAGCGCAGACCACCCGCATGAATACCGGCCGGCATAAAAGTATGCCCCAACGTATGCATCTTGACGATGGGCGCCATCTGGGCCGTGTCGCCGAAATCGAATGCGTAGACGCCCTTCGTGAGGGACGGGGTGGCGGTGGGTTCCACAGCCAACAACCGCGTGCGTTGTCCGTCTTTCAGGTTCTGGCGCAGGAACGGGTAGGCCAGACCGGCAAAGTTCGAGCCGCCGCCCACGCAGCCGACGACCACATCCGGGTATTCCCCGGCCAGGTCCATCTGCTTGAGGGCTTCCTCGCCGATGACCGTTTGGTGCATCAAGACGTGGTTGAGCACCGAGCCGAGGCTGTATTTCTTCGTCCCGCCGGATTTGGCGGCCACTTCCACGGCTTCCGAGATGGCGATGCCGAGCGAACCGTTGTTCTCCGGATCTTTCGCCAGTAAGCCGCGGCCGAAGTCGGTGCGCTCGGACGGGCTGGCGAACACCTGCGCGCCATAGGTTTCCATGAAGATGCGGCGGTAGGGTTTTTGCTGGTACGAGACCTTGACCATGTACACTTCCAGGTCCATGCCGAAGAAGTTGCAAGCCATCGCCAGCGAGGTACCCCACTGGCCCGCGCCCGTCTCAGTCGTCATGGCTTTCGTCCCGGCGGCTTTGTTGTAGAAGGCCTGCGGGATGGCTGTATTGGGTTTGTGACTCCCCACCGGCGAGACGGACTCGTTCTTGAAATAAATGTGGGCGGGCGTACCGAGCATCTTCTCCAGCCGCCGCGCCCGGACGAGCGGGGTGGGACGGTAGAGTTTATAGATTTCACGCACTTCCTCCGGGATGTCAATAAACCGGTCGGCGCTGACTTCCTGCATGATGATCTCCATCGGGAACAGCACCGAGAGGAAATCGGGCGTCACGGGTTCCTTGGTCCCCGGATGTAGGACAGGCTGGGGCGGGACGGGGCTGTCGGCGAGCACGTTGTACCACTGTTTCGGTAGGTCGGTTTCGTTCAGGATAAAGCGGGTTGGGTCA
>JACQYE010000085.1 GCA_016208355.1 Chloroflexota bacterium
GCGTCGGCGTTGTCTTCACCGGTGCGGTTGTGCCAGTACTTGCCCACCGGCTCGTGCGGAGCCAGTCCCTCCAGCCATTCCTCGTAATCGTGGTGCAGACCGGACTCGTCATCGTTGATGAAGACCGAGGCGGTGATGTGCATGGCGTTGACCAGGCACAATCCTTCGTGGATACCGCTTTCGAGCAGGGCTTTCTGCACATCGGGCGTGATATTGACAAACCCACGCCGGGAGGGGAGATTGAACCAGAGTTCCTTGCGAAAGGATTTCATGGGTTCACCTTTTGTGAAATTGCCGGCCGAAAGAACAACTTTGGCCACCAGAGAATCAGTACCAAAATGACCATCACGAGATACGGCATGTTATATTTTAACGCCATAACCAGATTGCCCAGCAGTAAAACCAGCGAGACAGCCAGCGGCAGGAGCGCGGCGGTTTTCCTCTTCATCCATCCTGCGCGAACCACAAACAGCATGACACATGTCAACGGGATCAGGAGCAGGGTCAGGTCATGGTAGTGCAAATGCGGGGCGAAGAAAACCGACAGGAGCACAGCCAGACCAAAATGACGCTCGCCCAGCGCCCGGCTGCGCGCCCAGATTATGCACAGGACAATGATAGCCGCCAGATACACTCCCCAGCCGACCCAGCGGATGAGATGCGCCTCCAGGCCGGGGGCAAGGCGGGTCAGCAGGCCAACCAGGTTGACCATGGCTGATTCGTGCATCCCGTAGAATTCCCCTCCCGCGCTGACCAGCAGCAGGTCCAGGAAACCGCGCGCCCCTGCCCACCCCAACAGGAGCAGGCTGAACAGTCCCAGCACCGCTGTCCCGACACAGAACCAGCCGAACACCTTTTGCCGCCGGAACAGGAAAGGAACAGCCAGCAGCACGGCGATGTGCGGGCGGACGGTCGCCAGCGCCAAGCCGAGGCCTGCCAACCATTCCCGCCCGGTCAGCAAGCCGAACACCCCTAGACACAGGCCAAGCATGGTGAAAGCCGTGTCCTGCCCATTCAACAGGCTGACAAACAAAGGAAAGAAGGTAAGCATCCCGGCCGCGGCCACCCAGGCCTCGCCCTTGCTCCACCCTTCCCGCCTCAGCAACCCGGTTAAAAGCACTGCCCCGATTGCAAAAAGCGCCGCCAATACCAGCGTCCAGCGCACGAAAGATGCCACGTAGTTCCCGTTTACCAACGCCATTAGAATTGGGACAAGATAAGGCACATGATTATAGAGAAGCACCTGCCCCGGCGCCAGGTCAAAACCGACCACGCCCTCCTGGACTGCCTGCTGCAAATCCGGCTCATAGACACGCTCCAGCCCGTCCGTCTGCGCCACCCGCCCGGCAGTGTAAAATGCAATGAAATCCGAGCCGGTCCGCTCGGAAGGGCTGGTTATCATGCGCGTCCACAACATGGCATCAATGATGGCCAATGCGATCAGCCCACCAGCAACCAGAATGCGACGGAAATCAACGCGTTTCATACCACATCGTTGACAATGGCAAGATGACCATCAACAAGTAGGGGACGGTAAACCGTGCCGGGTCCCAGAATTCGCTGAACAACATGACGGTCGAGGCTACCATCGGCAAGGCCGCGGCGCGCGTGACCGTCAACCTGCCGCGTCTGACGGCGGCGATTCCCAACCCGATAAGTGGGACGGCCAGCAGCGCCAGGTCGTGGTAGTGCAAATGTGGTGAGGCGAATAAGCCCAGGGTCACAGCCAGTGCGAGATGCCAGGTTTTGATCGTTTTCGAGAATCCCCACAGCGCACACAGACCGAGCAGCGCTCCAACGTAGAGTCCCCAGCCTATGGTGTGGACGAGTTCAAGGTCCAGGCCCGGGGCAAGACGCAGCAGCAGGCCCACCAGATTGAACATGGCTTCTTCCCCCATCCCATAACCCTGTCCGCCAGCGGATAAGGTCAGGATGTGAAAATAGTCCTGAACGCCCGCCCAACCCACCTGGACAAAACTATACAGGCCGAGGATAGCGGCTCCCAGGCAGAACCAGCCAAATACCTTTTGCCGCCGGAACAGGAATGGCAGGGCCAGCAAGAGCGCCACCTGTGGACGTATCAACGTCAGCGACAGGCCAAGGCCCCCCAGCCGGTCGTCTTCTCGGGCGAAGCCGGAGAACCATAACATCCCGCCGAGGAGCAGGAGGGCAGAGTCTTGACCTTTCAGAATGCTTATAAAAAGCGGCTCGAAAAACAACACGCCTGCTAGCGCAATAATAACTTGCGAACGCGTCCAGCCGTTTTGGGTAAGCGTCCTTCCCAGCGCAGGCAGACCGGAAACAACCAGCAGAGCGAGGAAAACAGCGAAGGATACGTAAGCCGGTCGGTAGTCCAGACCGGAGAAGAACAAGGCCACCGGATGCAAAAACGGAGGATGATTGGGGAGGAAGATCTGTTGTGCGCCGACGGGCGAACCCGTCACTTCGGCTTGCGCAACAGCCTCGAGGTCCAAGTCGTAAACAGCATCCAGGCCATGGTCACGCGCCACGCGCCCAAGCGCATAGTAGAACAGGAAGTCTGCCCCTTCCAGTTTCCCATCCACCTGTATATAAGACGCCATCAGCAGTCCATACGTGATGAGCAGGATGGAGAAAACAGCGATAAGCAGAAGCAGGCCGGGACGGACGCGTTTCATGTTCGCTTTCTCAGGCCTCTTTTTCCACCACCACGGTTGCCTCGGTAATGAGCGCGGCAATCGCCCCTACTGCCGCCAGGGTGGGCGCCAGCACGAAGCCCACCACGCCGAACGTCAGCGGGAACTCGATCAGGACTTTACCATCTTTATCTTTGATAATCACCCTGCGGATGTTGCCTTCGTGGATGATCTCTTTGACCTTGGCAAGCAATTCCTCGCCGTTGACGTGAAACTCTTCCGTACGGGATTCAGACATGGGAATCTCCTTCTTGAGCAATGTACCACTCACCAAACTTTGTTTTCAATTATCGCACAATTTACCCTGAATAGGTCAGTCAACCCGGCAGTCCGCACATCTGCGCCGAGATTTCCCACAAGCGGCGCGCCGCGTCCGGGTCGAGGGCATAAGGGTTGGGGGCTTTGACAACACCATGCTTCCAGTAGATTTCTTGAGAGCCCTGAATGGACGGCTCCACTGCCAGGAAAACTACACCCTGCGCAGATTCCTCCGGAGGGATGCCGCCGCGGCGGCGGCGCGCCCAGACCCAACGCATCAGCAGCGGGTTACCTTTGAACCCCATGTCAGTGAAAACCAACCCCGGGTCTGCGGCAAAGGCGCGGACAGTCGAGTCCGACCCCAGCCTGCGGTTCAGTTCGGCAGTAAAAAGGACATTGCATAGTTTGGTCTGTTTGTAGGCCAGCAAACCGTTATAACCGCGGCGCAGTTGCAAGTCGTTCCAGCGCAGGTGGGTATGGTAATGCGACCCGGAACTAACGGTGACAACCCTGGCAAAAGGGGGAGCCTGCAAAAGCGGGAGCAATTCCCGAGTCAAGAGGAATGGAGCAAGATGGTTGACAGCCCACTGCATCTCAAAACCTTCCCGGGTCGCTGCGCGCCGGTAGGTAAAAGTCCCGGCATTGTTGACCAGCCCATCCAGCGCGGCCACACGCTCACGCACCATCCCAGCCAATTTACGAACTTCGGCCTGGACCGAGAGATCTGCCACACCCATCCAGACCTGGCCGCCTCCCTCTAGCGCCACCAGGCGTCCTTCAGCCTCGGCGCAGCGTTCCGCCGAATGCCCCACCCCCAGTACATTGGCCCCGCGCCGGGCAAGTTCCTCCGCCGCTGCCAGCCCAATCCCGGAGGTTGCGCCGGTGATGAGGTAGGTTTTTCCAACGAGCGTTGATCCCATAGAAATTCCTCATCTCATTTTACATGGTTAAAAACTGCCCCCGCAGGTGGAGCAACCCGCGGGGGCGTTCGCCAAAGGAGGAGACAGTGATGAGCAAGTTGGAGGTGTCCTAGTCCCGTCTCCGCACATATAATAGCCTATCTGGCGTGCAGACAATAGAGCGTAAAGTCATCCATTAATAGTGACAAACTTCACAAGATACTTTTCGTCCGGTTATCTCTTTGCTTTGGAGATGCTCGAAAGTAAGGCCAGTCGCGGGTCTTTTTCGGGCTGGCGCTGTGACTCCATCCACGCACTACGGAAACTTTCCAGCTCGGTGCTGAATTTGATCCAGTCTGGCACGAGCAGGGCCAGGCGCGGGGTTTTATCGGGGAAGAAGAGCGGGGAAAGGAATAGACTCAGAGCCGTGCGAGAAAGAGGCAGCCCATTCAGGTCGAGGACGATGGCGGTGGATTTTATCAAAGGTCGAAGGATTGCCCGCTTGCGTTTGTATTGCACAAGGGGGAAAAGGCGCGCCATTTCCATACTGGAAGCCTGTCGGATGCGGCGATAGGAAATCTTAAGCCGCAGGAAAGGAGTCACCAGCCGCAGGTGGTTGTCGAACGGCTGAACATAGGCAGATTTCCGTATGGTGACGAGGAAAATAGCCAGTAAAACTGCAAACGCGCCCACACTGCCCACCATCCACACGGAGGATTCTGGCACATCATAAGCAATATTTTCCGCCAGGAAGCGTGGAAGATAGCCCAATCCGAGCGCAAGGGTAAGCATGATGGCCCCAATCCCAAATATAATGCGCCACCAGCGGTTGAGGATATGAATGTACAACACCAGCCGGTGACGGCCGCCAGAGTGGAGCACGGGTTACTCCTCCTCCGGAGGCAGGGAAGGGTGAGAGCCACCGGGGAACGATTCGCCGCCAGGCATCTGCTGCACCAGTTTTGAGATGGAACGCTCAAGATGTTCACCCCGCAGGCTGAAGGTCACATCGCCGCGTGTGCGTTCGATGATGGAGCGGGCAACGTCCGTCTGGCGACGCAAGCCGTAGGTGATGGCATCCGGGTAGTCCATTGTAACCAGCACAGAAAAGATGTCATCCATGTGGCCGAGCAGGAGTTCCACCTCCTCCGAATAGCCGTGGCGGAGGATGTCGAGGATGCGGCGGCGCAGTTCGCCGACGGCTTCGGACAGCCCGTTCAGGTAGGTGTGGGGAACGATGCCCAGTTCCTGCGGGGTGGGCAGGGGCTGGCGGCGGATGAGGGCGCAGGTGATATTGGCTTCAGCGTATTCCTTGAGGGCATCCTGAGTGTAACCGGAGTGGTAGAGGTCAGGATAAGGTTCCAGGCCAGTGCGCAGCGCAGCAGCAAGACGGGCGGCTTCATCGAGATGGTTTTGCATCACATCCGTCTCCTCGCGGTGGACGGCGCGGATGGCAAGAGCGCATTCACGCGTCAGGGCGCGCGCCTGTGTAAGGGCTTTATCGCGGGCGGAGGTCTGTTCGTCGAAGTCGCGGCGGATGGTTTCGGCTATTTGTTCGAGTTTTTTCATAATCGTCCATTCGAGGAAAGGGACACGGAAACTCGTTCCCGTGTCCCTCAATTCAGGTGGTCAGGTGGTCTTGGGCGGCTCTTTAGGCGGTTCTTTGGGCGGTTCGCCGGGCGGCGGCTGGAAAGGCCGGAAGAGCGAATCGGCCAGGGTCGGCCCGCCGCTGGGAAGTTTGATCGGCCCAAAAGTGGTTTCAAAACGGGCAATATTTTCAGTCAGAGCCTGGGCAAACAATTTGATACCGATGGGTGTCATGATGACCCGCGAGGTAACCGTGGCTTTTCCTTCGCCGGGCAGGAGGCGGGCAAAATCAAGCACGAACTCGGCCGGGGCGTGGGCAATGAGCGCCAGGTTGGCGTAGGCGGGCTGGAGGTCCGGGGGCACTTCGATACCAATCTGCTGGGGTTGTTTGGGAGGGGGCAGGGCCATTGTGTCTGTATCCTAAAAGGGAATGTTCTCGTCGCCTTCGCCGCCGAAAGAGCCTTCTTCCGCTGGCGCAGCGCCACCCGCGCCGGGCTCACTGGCCTCGCCACGGGAGGAGAGGAAGCGCACGGTTTGGGCAGAGACTTCAAAGGAGGCACGCGGCTGGCCGTCCTGGCCGGTCCAAATACGCGGACCTCCAGAGTTGGCATCGGCGGTCAGGCGTCCTTCCACCAACACTTTGGAACCCTTTTTAAGGTACTGGTTGCAAGTCTCAGCCATCTTGCCCCAGGCAGATACGCGGAACCAGATGGTCTCTTTGATGGTTTCGCCGTTGTTGTTGGTCCACTGCCGGTTGGTGGCAACGGAGAAAGAGGTAACCGCCTGGCCGGTGGGGGTGTAACGCATTTCAGGGTCGCGGCCAAGGTTACCAGCGAGGATAATGGTTTGGAACATGGGGAATCTCCTTTGGGGTTCAGGGTACCGCCGTAACGCGGCGGTGCGAAAATAGTAAGGCTATTTTACATCACATTTCCCACAGCAAAAGAGGAATTTCCATCTCCTGCGGGGTTAATCCCCCGTGGTGCCCGTAATATTTCTGAACGAATTTATCTTTCTCATACCACCAGACCGCCTCGCCGCGATACGGCAGGATGACCAGGTCGCCGACGCGGGAACGGAAGGCGGGTGAGACCTGAGGCCCGAACCAGCCATCCTCGATCATCCCAGCCACTTCACGGACTTCGGCCTTGCCTTCCAAGCGAGAAGCGAGGAACACCCGGGCCTCTTCCAGCCTCCCTTCCCGGATGTAGAGGAAAAAATCCCGGCAGGAGCCGCCAGGGATGATGGGATTCCCGGCGTGGTCGGTGCGCAGGAAATCCGTCACTCCGGCGAAGCGCGGGTCGGTGTTGATGTAGACGGTCGTCTGCGGGTCAACTTCCGCTTGCCCGTGGTCAGCAGTGAGCAGGAACAGGGTCTTACCCTTCGGGCGGACGGCGCTCCTGAAGATGTGTTCCATCGTCAGCAGCAAGGACTGGATTTCGGCAGTCGTCTGCGGGGCATCCGGGCCGTAGTCATGGCTGACGGCATCTATTTTCTCGTAGTAGAGATAATAATATGCTGGCGGGGCAGTCTTGGCCAAGGCTTCCCCAAGATTGACCAGGCCTTCAGGGAGGGTCTTGTAGCCGAAGGCTTGCGCGCCCTTGAACATCGCGTTGGAGTAAGTGGAGGGAGTGTACTCACGGTGCTGGAAGATGGTTGACTTCACACCTTGATTGGAAAGAGAATTGTAAATTGTGTGCTTCGGGAAAATTACTTTCGGGCTGACATTCACTCTTTTCAGCGTGTCGCGTTCCACCGTCCCGGCGAAGGAGAACAACAGCGGCGCAATGACGGCGTCCAACGCAGGCTCGTAGTAGTTCCACTCGAAGACGCCATGCTCACCCACCGTCTGTCCGGTGTGGATGGTGGTGATGTGGGCAGCGGTAGTGGACGGGAACTGCGCGGTCAATTTTTCCACTGTTCCTGCGCTGGTAACCCATTTCAAAAAGGGGGCCTCTTGAAACTTCTCGAAGAAGCGCCAGCCGAATCCATCCACCAGGAAGAGCACCACCGCGTCATAACGGCGGGCAGTCAACAGGTCCGCGATGCGCTGCGGGAGGGAGGCGAAGCCACCAGAGTCGTAGCGGGGTTTCAGGAAAGGAGCAGCCGGGAATTTTTCCAACTCGTCAAGCCCCCAGAGACTGGCGGGTTTTGGCTTTGCCGCGAGCGCGCATCACATCCATCACGCGCGGCAGGATGTCGGTATACATGCGGTAGAGCAGCGGGCTGGGGGTGAAGTCCCAGGCGCCGATGGTGCGGAGGACATAACCGCCCAGGCCTTCCTTGAAACGGTAGACTCCCCACAACCCATCGCTTTCGTTGAAGTCATCCGGCGCGCCCCACAGGTTGTAGGTTTTACAGCCGAGCGCTTTTGCCCGGCGCATGGCTTCCCACTGAAGCAGGGAATTGGGCATCTTCTCGCGATGGGCTTCGCGCGACATGCCGAAAAGGTAGATTGCCTGCCCGGCGAAGTAAAACATTGAGACTGCAGCCACCGGCTGGCCGTCTACTTCAGCGATAAGCGGCTCGGAAAGAGGCACTGACGATTGACGATTGACGATTGACGATTGACCAAAAATACGCCATACGGTTTGATAGTAGTCTTCGCCCCTGATCAGGAAACCGTCCCGCACGGAGGTCTCGGCGTACATGCGATAGAGCAGGGGAAAATCTTCGGCCCTGCCTACTCGCACCGTGACCCCCTTCTTCTGCGCCAGGCGGACGTTGTAACGGGTCTTTTGTTTCATGCGCGCCAGCAATTCGTCTTCAGTGGGGGTCAAATCAACCAGGACAGTGTTGCGGAATTGGATCTGGTCGCGTGAAAAGATCCACCCCCGCCGGAGCAGTTCGGACCGGACAGCCCGCCCGCCGCTATCCTCAATTGCATCCTCGCTGCCAGGGACTCCCCTTCCAAGCGGCACATCGGGGTCGAGTTTGACAAAGATGGCCCCCTGACGGCGGGCGAAGGCCTGTAAATCGTCGAGCACTCGCGCCCGGAGCGGGGCGTCATTCCAGTCCAGGTTGGGCCCTTTTGGGATGTACAGCACGCACATTTTCCTGCCGAATCCCCCAACGGGGATACCGCGCTTGAGTATCATCGCCGCGGCCGCAACTGAGCCTCCCGAAGGCTTGGAACCTTCGGGAGGTTTGCCAGACCAAACATACGGCATAGCCTGCCAGCCATATTTTGCCTTGACCTGCGACCATTCCCAGGTCTGCAGGAGGTGCGGCAAGGGCAGGGATGCGACAAGTTCGTTCCAGGATTGAGGAGAGCCGGTGAAGGGGTGCATAACGGGTCAAAAGTCTAGTTGGAGATTGCTTCGCCGGGCAAAGAACGCCCGTCTCGCAATGACACTTGTATGTTAATCCGAGCCGGAGCCGGAGAAACGCCACAGGTAGAGTTTGTAGAGCAGCGGGTTATAAATACGGTCGAAGGCGCGAACTGCGCGCCTGACTGAACCGCCAAAGCCGCGTTTGAAACGATAGACACCCCACAATCCGTCTTCACGCCCCTCGGCTTCGTCCTCGTCCACGCTGGCAGCTTCATCCGGGATGCCCCACATATCGTACTCGGTGCAGCCCTTCCGGTGCGCCCAGCGGATGGCTTCCCATTGCAGCGGATAGGTCGGCTTGCGGTTGCGCTCCTCGTCAGCCGAGGCGCCATAGAAGTAGTAGCCGGACTTCCCGTAGGCAAAGGCCATCACAGCTGCCAAAGTGCGCTCCTGGTATTCGGCCACGAAGAGTTCGCACAGACCACGCGAGTGGAAGATATTATAGGCTCGGCGGTAATACTCCAGCGAATGAACGTGGAACGCTTCCCGGCGACTGGTCACGCTCATGAGACTATGGAAATTCCCAATATCGTCGGAGACGCGCACAGTCACTTCCTTGCGCCCCGCCAGGCGGATGTTGTAGCGCGTCTTGGGTTTCATGCGGTTGAATACTTCCTCTTCGCTCCCGTTCAGGTCAATAACCAGGGTACCGCGCGGCTGGACGTGCTGCGGGCTGGAGACGAAGGAAGGCATGGGAAGACTATCGAGTGCAGAGTCCTCCTCCCATCCATCCTGTTCGACTTTCAGGAAAATGGCCTTGCGCGCTCGACAATGGGAATCCACTTCCTTCCAGAAGGCTTTATTTTCCGCTGGTGACACATTCTTGGTCACAGGTCCTTTGGGGATATAGCCAAACGTCAAGCCCAACGGCAGGCGGCGGAACAATATCTGCGCCCCGATGCCCTTGCCAGCCAGGCGCACCGCATCCCAGCCAAAAGCAGACTTGAGTTCGCCCCATTCACCGGTTTGCAATAGATGCGCAGTTTGGTGATTTTCGAGGAAGGTGTTCCATTCGGCCAGGGAAAGTTCAGGCATGGGATTATTTTATCCGCGAGAAGGCGATTGTCCCATCAATATTCGTAAACCCCCAAAATTTACTCTCCGGTAGAAATCGTTTTTTGAGGACATGAATTGCCTGTCTTTTCGCAACGGGGATAGCGCAATCGCTGGGATTAATTAAAAACTATCCCGGATCCTGCAAATAAGTGCCAATGGATTCCTCATTGAGTAGATCCAAGGCCCAGCTGCTTTCATTGTTGGTAAGCAGGTAGATGCCTTCTTCTTTAAGAAATTTAATATTGCTGTACTTGGCATCCCGATAGTCACTTATTTTCCCATTGCGAAGGGCTTCAAGCACTTGTTCAACGCCCCGCTCAACCGTCCATTCAGGCGCGAACCCAAATGTATGATCAATTTTATTGAAGTTCACCCAATAATTGCGCAAGTCCGTAACATCATCCTTTTGCACCAAAGCAGCATCAGGGACGAGCTGGTGAATAATCTCGCCAATCTGGCTTATCTTGTAGTTCTGTTTGTTCGAACCAACATTAAATACCTGGTTGCGCACAAGCCGGCGAGGCGCTTCGAGTGCAGACACAATCGCTCGAGCAGCGTCATCCACATGCAGGAATGGTCGCCACTGTTCGCCGCCAAAAATGGTGATTTCATGGTCCACAATCGCTTTCGCACTGAGCAGATTGACAACCAGGTCGAAACGAGGCCGGCCTGACAGTCCATAGATCGTGCTCAAGCGCAGGATGACTGGAGCAAAATGATCATCAGCCATTTTTAAAAGTACTTTTTCTGAAGCAATCTTGCTCCGGGCATATAAGGAGACGGGCTTGAGTTCCGAACGCTCATCCAGCATCTGGTCACTGGCGCCATACACCGAGCATGTGCTGGCAAAAATAAAGTGACCTACGCCACTGCCCTTGGCAACAGACGCAATCATGCGCGTGGCCATCAGGTTGATTTCAAGAGTCAGTTCTTCGTTTAGAGCACAGGCCGAGTCGCCAACAAGCCCGCCCAGGTGAATAACTGCATCCATCCCATGCATCGCCTGGACAACTTTTTCGACCTGGCGAAAATCGGCTTTCAAAATCTCCAGGCGCGGGTGGTTGAGCCACTCATTGATCGGGTCAGTGCCGTAAAGCAGGAGGTC
Organism: Chloroflexota bacterium; assembly: GCA_016208355.1. Lineage (GTDB taxonomy): Bacteria > Chloroflexota > Anaerolineae > Anaerolineales > Villigracilaceae > UBA877. The sequence continues at coordinate 10,913 of JACQYE010000085.1, forward strand.
CAACAGGCGAACATGATAACCTTTCTCCAACAGTCTGGGCAACAGGGCCGAACCGATATATCCCGCCCCTCCAATCACCAACACGTTCTTGATGCTCTTTCCATCTGCGTGCTGAGGTCGTGAATTCTCGGATTTAACAACGTTTTTCCAGATGATGGACCAGACGCGGGCAAGTATCAGCATTGCAGCACTCAAAACCCAAGCCAGGACCAGCGTTCCGCGCGGGAAATTCAGGAGGCTCGTCAAAAATCCCAAAAGATTACTTTGAGCCAGATAGGTCAGGAAACCAAAGATTAGATAGGCCAGGCTGACAGCCTGGAGGACGATCAAAACTTTGTAACGACCACGATAGAAACGACCATACGTATAAAAACCGTTCAAAGAAAAAATCAACAAACAAATCAGTGTCAACAACCAGGCATTATTCTCGTAAACACCCCAGTAATACCAGAAAGTTTCCCGATAATTGAGGGCGGCATCCGGCCTGCCATTGGCGACGATCCAAAGCAGACGAATTACTAGTGAAATCAAAATAGCCAGATTAATCAGAATCGCGTCGGCAAGCAGCCGAACGAATCCCTGAAAGGAAACAGATTTTTTAATCCACGCGCCTAAGGGTTTCATTACTGGATAACTTTTTTATGAATTAAAGGAGCATTTTCATGTAAGCGCTGAATAGTCTCGCAGATCCCCAAAGATACGTCCGTACTCATGTTCGACCACATTGGGAGACTCAGGCTGTGAGACGACAACCAGTCTGTATTGGGCAACGGCCTGCCGTCATAGTAGGAACGGTAAGCAGTTTGCATGTGAATGGGAGGTTGATAATATTTACGAGTGTCAATATTCTCAGCAGCAAGAGCAAGTGCCAGTTCGTCTCGCGTCAGACCGAACGAATCCGATTCGATTGTGATAGACAATTCCCGGTAGGAATGGCGGTCGCCCGCGCGCACTTGCTGGAAACCGATTCCGGGCAAGCGTCCCAAGACCTCCTGGAAAAGCGCTACAGTTTCATTACGGTGCTGTGCTGCCGCCTCCAGGTTTTCCAGGCTGCGCATTCCAAGTAAAGCATTGAACTCAGGCATGCGCGCATTCAGCCCGGCGAAGGCGCTGTCATAGTTGCCGTCGTTGCCATATTCCCGTCCCATGCGGATTTTTGCGGCCAGATCATCACTGTTTGTAGCGACAATTCCTCCTTCGCCGCTGATCAATAATTTTGTAGGACTCAAACTGAAGATTTGAGCCGTTCCTTGTTTTCCAACGGGGACCCCTTGATAGCACGCCCCAGCACCATGAGCAGCATCGAAAATCAGTTTCAAGCTGTGCCGGTTGGCTATTTCTTCCAGTGCAACGATATCGGCTGGATTACCGAACTGATGTACCGCGATGATGGCGGTAGTCTGCGGAGTGATAGCCGCCTCGGCCGCGGCCGGGTCGAGGTTGTTCGTGGCCCGGTCTACATCCACGAAGATGGGACACAACCCTGCCCAGACCAGGGCGCTGACCGTCGCCATGAAGGTAAAACTGGGAACAATTACGTCACCGCTCAGTTCCAAGGCTTTATGGGTAAGCATCATTCCGGACGTGCAACTCGAAACTGCTACGGCGTGCTTCACACCCAGATGCACGGACAGCGCTTGCTCAAATTCCCGCATGAACCGGCCTTTCGTGACCATGCCGGTGCTGAGGATATTTTCGACGTCGCCCGCCATCTCAGAGAATGATGGCAGTACAGGGCGTACCATTTGTACCAGTTCTGGAAACGCGGGCTTTCCCCCCAGGATTGCAGGTAGGTTATTTTTCATAGGCGGAAAATTATACCATACGTCCGATATGCACTAAATTTGTAGGATTTGAACAAGCAAGGATTACCTGTTGCTTTTGGGCGGTATTGCTTTTCTTGCTAACCTTTCATCCATTCCACCGACTGCGCCAGGCCATCAGCCAGGGATGTTTGCGCTCGGAACCCGAAAGCCTGCTCGGCCTTCGCCGGACTTCCCACCGAACGGTATATGTCGCCCGAACGCGGCGACTCAAAACGGACTTCGGGCAGGCGCGGTGCAATCTCACTCAATTCCTCCAGCAGGTCGAGCAGGGTGGTCTCGCGCCCGGAGCAGACGTTGTAGACCTCCCCGGCCGCCTCTGACTCGGCGGCCAGCAGGTTGGCGCGCACAACGTCTTTGACAAAGACGAAGTCCCGGCTTTGCCTGCCGTCGCCGTAGATGGCGATGGGTTGACCAGTAACCAGGCGGTCAATAAAAATTGGGATCGCGGCGGCGTAGGGTGAGTCCGGGCGCTGGCGCGGCCCGTAGACGTTGAAAAAACGCAGGGCTACAACCGGCAGGTTAAAGGTCTGCGTATAGAGTCGGGTATAGAGTTCGTTCACTTGCTTGGAGACTGCATAGGGAGAAAGTGGACGGAGCGGCGTCTCTTCCGTTGTCGGAAAAGTGTCCGTGTCGCCATATACAGCCGTACTGGAAGCCAGCACCACCTTGCGGACACCTGCCCTCCGGGACGCCTCCAGCAGGCTGACCGTCCCACCCACATTGACCGCGAAACAGGTCTCCGGGTCGAGCATGGACTGCGGGACAGAGATGAAAGCTGCCAAGTGGAAGACCCAATTCACTCCAGTCACAGCATCCTTCACCCGCGCCGCGTCGCGCAGGTCGGCCTCCACAATTTCCAGGTCGCCGTGGAAAGATTGCAGGTTTTCGCGCCTCCTGGTGGAAAAATTGTCCAGCACACGCACGGAGTCGCCGCGCCGGAGCAACTCCTCCACAAGATGGGAACCGATAAAACCCGCCCCGCCGGTGACGAGGATGTGCATGCCTACCTGCCTCGCAGCCCAAAAACCTGCCCGATGGTACGGAGAAGGATGGCGAGGTCCATCAACAAGTTGCGATGCTTGATGTAATAGAGGTCATATTCCAGTTTGACAGCCATCTCTTCCACCGTTACGTAATAGGCATAATTGACCTGCGCCCAGCCGGTGACGCCCGGTCTGACCAGCAGGCGCGCCCGGTAGAAGGGGATCTGCTTCTCGAATTGCTCCACCCACTCCGGGCGTTCAGCGCGCGGCCCCACCAAACTCATCTCGCCGCGCAAAACGTTCCAGAACTGAGGAAATTCGTCCAAGCGTCCTGGTGCATGGTGCGGAATTTCGATACCACGTAAGACCGCCCTCCCCTGCCAGAGCGCACCTGGCTATACAGGATGGGCAGGCCACTGTCGAGGGCCGTGCCCAGAGCGACAAACGGGAAAATGAAAACAAGGAACGCCAGCCCCAACAACGCCCCAAAAATATCCACAAGCCGCTTGAGGAATTCATAGAACATTCCGGTGCGCGCCTCGATGACAAAGGAGCGGATCAGCCACTCCGACTCAAGATGGTGCACCGGTACTCGTCCCAGCAGTTCCTCGTAAAGAACCGCCATGGGGATGATCTCCACGCCGTGCTCCTGAACATCCAGGACCGTCTGGAATGTCCGTCCCCGCATCTCACCGCTTACGGCAATCACGAGGTCGGACACATCCTCGCGCTCGACCACCTCGTTCAGGTGATCGCTGGCTGAAAGAATGGGGTAACCCCTGATCTGTTTCCCGGCTTTGCGCGGGTCATCGTCAATGAAGCCAACCAGCTGGAACGGGCGCGGGTTCAGGCTGTGGTAAGCATCCAACAGCGTCTCCCCGGCCTTCCCCGCCCCAAGGATCAAGACTCGGCGCTGGAGCGCCGGGGAAGAAAATATCCGAATGTAAACCAGCCGCCAGGCCAGCGTAAGGATGGAAGCCAGCGCCAGGAAAAATCCCACCCCGATGCGCGCCTGGTTGCCTTCCACCAGCAAATACACCACTGCATAGAGCAGCCCGCCCATCAACGCCGCTGCAACGATTCCCCGGATGGTGACGCGCACGCTGTTGACCCGATGCGGGTCATATAAATTGAGCAGCAGGAGCAGCCAGGCAAATGGGATAACGTAATACCACCATTCCACGCGCTCGCGCCAGAAGGTCAGCGCCCAGTCGTCCCGCAGGCTCCAGAGATAAAGAGCCAAGCCCAGCGCCAGGAAGGCGACCAGCAGGTCGCCGGTGAACAGGATGGAACGCTTTTCGCGCGCCCGCACACGCCAGCCGGAGGTCCTTGCCTTGGTGTTCGATTGCATTATTTTTTCTCTGCCTTTTTGAAGGTGACCAACCCCTTAATGATACTCCATAAAAAGCCACTTCCCCAGGAGATGTGCATGACTGAAACTGCCATCGGCAGGCCGAAAGCAAGGAACCCTTCCCGGCGCTTCCACGCGGACCGGATACCTGCCGCAGCCAATACTGACAGGTAGGCCAGCGCCTCCACAGCCAGCAGGATCCAGAAACCGCTCCAAAAAATCCCCAGCAATGCCAGCCCGACGAGGCTCAGCACGAAGAACGGCGGGAGTCCCTGCCGCCAGCGCAGGGTTTTCGGGTAACGCCGCAGCATCCGGTACTTCCAGAAGCCATAACGCCAGTATTGCCTTGCCAGGCTGCCAAAGGTGCCGCGGGCGAGGTAAACCGAACGGATGGCAGGGTCCAGCCAGACCTTCCCGCCGCGCGCCCGAATGCGGGCATTGAACTCATAATCTTCGTTGGACAGCAAGGATTCATCGAAAAAACCCACCAACGCCAGTACTTCGCGCTTGAAAGCCCCAAAGGGGACCGTATCCACGTAGGCAGGCTTCTCTGTGTGACGGTAGAGGGCGTCGCCCACACCCAAAGGATGGGCCGCGGCGGCGGCAATGGATTTCGCCGCCCAAGTCTCTGCGCCGGGGCGGATCTCCCAGACGCCGCCCACGTTCTCGCCGAGGCCGGTTTCCAGATCCGCGACGCAGCGTTCAACGTAATCAGGGTACGGCCAGGAGTGCGCGTCCTGGCGGATGATGATTTCGCCGTGCGCCTCGTTCAACGCCGCATTCAACGCGGCCGGGATGTGGCGTTTTGGATTGTCCACCACAGCGACCTGCAGGTCGGGGTGAGAACCGGAAAAGGCAGCAATTTCCTCCCGCGTCCGGTCGGTAGACATGCCGTCAGCAATCACGACTTCCATTTTCTCGCGCGCATATGTCTGCGCGTAGATGGCTTCGAGCAGAGGGTGGATGGTGGCTTGTTCGTTAAAACAGGGGATAATGATGGAGACAGTGGATGGCATTTTACGTATTGCGTACTACAGGATACGCAGTACGCAGGCTCATTTCTTCCGTTTCGAGATGGCAGTTGTGTCGTCGGACCGGGTAATTGGCAGTGATACCGCAAATGTACTGCCCTCGCCCGGGTTACTGCGGACGCTAATTGTACCACCATGCGCCCGGACGATTTCCTGCACGATTGCCAGCCCCAGACCGGCTCCATGTTTCTTTCCGCCGGGGCGCGACGGATCAGCCTGGTAGAAACGCTCGAAGATGTACGGCTGGGCTTCGCGCGGGATGCCCTTGCCTGTATCAACCACTGCGACCTGGATCCTGGAGGCATCGGCAGAAGCGCTCAAAGTGATGCTCCCTCCAGTCGGGGAGTACTTCAAGGCATTGTCCACCAGGTTGGAAAATACCTGCGCCAGCCGGTCGCCGTCGCCAATGACAGACGGGAGAGGAGGGGTCACGACCTGGATACTTACCCCCGCCGTCCGCGCCTGTGGGGTGAATTTCTCAGCCACACTGTTCAACAGGGCGGGAACATCCACAGGGACGCGTTCCAGGTCAAGGGTCCCGGAGTCGAGCCGCGCCAGATCGAGCAGGTCGAGTACCATGCGATACATTCGTCCGGATTCCTGCTGGATGACCGAGGCGGCCTGCTGGCGCGCTTCAGGCGTGTCGGCTGTACCGTCCTGCATGGCCTGGGCAAAACCCTGGATGGAGGTGATGGGCGTCTTGAGTTCGTGCGAGACATTGGCAACGAATTCCCGCTGCGCTTTCTGCGTGGCGTTGACGCGCGCTGACATCTCGTTGAACGCCCCGGTCAGTTCCTGGACCTCGCGCGGGCCGCGCAAGGCAAGCGGCCTGGTCTCCGGCATCTGCCGCGAGGCAGAGACCAGCGCCTGGAGTGGATTACCGATCCAGCGCGCCAGGCCAAATGCCACAAAGAGGGAGAGCGCCAGAGCCAGCGCCCCGGCGTAGACAAAGGGCAGGAACAGGTCGTTGCGCAGGATGGTCAAGAGAGGCAGGCGGGGACGCGGGGTGAGAAGAAGCAGGGTTCGCCCCTCTGGGAGCGCTTCAGCCACATACAGCCAGTTTTCCCCGCTCTCATCGCGCAGGCCAATTGTGGGTTGTAGAATCTGGAAACGACGCGGCGCAACGATGGGCGCCTCTGCCCCGATGCGCGAATCCGCCAGTACCTGCCGTTTATCTCCCAACAGCACAAGGCGCACTCCCAGAGCCTGATCGTACGTCTTCAATGTGCTTTCGAGTTTGACCCCTGAGAGGCTGGAGAGGTCAGGCTGACTGGCAATCAGCACATTGCGGGCGGCCTCGAGTTCGAGTAAGGTGGACCGGTATGCGAGCGGGGAACGCAGCAGGTATAGCGCCAGGACTACCACCGTCAGCAACAGGGCAGCCACGATGACCAGGGCATAACTCAGCCAGAGACGGGCACGCAGGGAAGAGAACATAATCCTTGTGAATGCAGTTAAGAAACTGCCACCAGTTTGTACCCGATCCCGGTGACGGTTTCGATCTGGCAGGCGCTGCCTGAGAGCCGCTTGCGCAGGTGGGCAATGTGCACGTCCACCGTGCGCGTCTGACCGTAAAAGTCGAAACCCCAGGCCTGCTGAAGCAGCTGCTCGCGGGTGAAGACGCGCCCCGGCTGGCCAGCCAGGACGAGCAACAACTCGAATTCCTGGGTGCGCAGGTCAAGGCTCCGCTCGCCACAGCGGGCCTCGCGGCGGGAGGCGTCCACTGTCAGGTCGGCCAGTCGAATGACGTCCGCGCTAATCCCGGCGGCGCGCTCCGTCCGGCGCAGAATGGCTTTCACCCGCGCCACCAATTCACGCGGGTTGAAAGGCTTGGTCAGATAGTCATCGGCGCCGAGTTCAAGACCGAGGATTTTATCTATATCTTCGTCCCGAGCGGTGAGCATGATGATGGCAACTGTATTGTCCGTAGCACGCAGGCGGCGGCAGACCTCGAATCCATCCAGTTTGGGGAGCATCACGTCCAGCACCACCAGAGCCGGTTTTAGGCGCTTCACTGCTTCGATGGCCGCCTCGCCGTCGGCAGCGGCCTCCACGCGGAAATTCTCGCGCTCCAGATACATGCGGGCAAGTGAAACAATGGACGGCTCGTCATCCACGAGCAGGATCAATTCGGCGGTCATTTGACCAGGGCTACAACTTCGATTTCCACCGCCGCGCCCTTGGGCAAACCGGCCACGGCAACGGTGGAACGGGCTGGCGGGTTTTCGGGGAAAAATCCCGCATAAACAGCATTCATGGCGGGGAAATCAGCCATATCTTTCAGGAAGACAATGGTTTTCACCGCTCGATCCAGCCCGGACCCAGCTTCTGCCAACACATGCTTGAGATTGGTCAATGCCTGACGGGTTTCCGCCTCCACCCCGCCGGTGACGATGGTCTGGGTGGCCGGGTCGAGGCCGATCTGTCCGGAGGTGAAGACCAGGTTCCCGGTCCGGATGGCGACGGAGTAAGGGCCAATGGCTATTGGGGCTTTATCGGTGGTGATCACGATTCTATCCATGGGTGCCTCCAGTGTGGTGTCCTTTGATTTTACTGCAAACTGGAGAGACGCGCTCTGCGCTGTCTCTCCAGTTTTTTCACACATGGAGGATCTGCTTATGGGGTAGGCGGGGTCTCAGCCGAGAACGGGCCGTTGGCCTCCCGGAAAGCGCGGATGGCATCCCTCAGGGCCTGACCGGTGCCGCCCATGGCAGCGCGGGTATCCTTGAGCACCTGGCGGAGCGCCTTGGCAGTATCAATCGCCGCAGCGAGGTCGGTGACGTTGCCATTTTCGTCGAATCCAGCATGACCGGCGATGATGGCTGCACCCGGCTCATGAGCAGCCTGCGCGGCCGGGATGGCAGCAGCGAACGCATTCAGTGCGGCTTGGACAGCGGAGGTGTCGTAGCCCATGGCGTTGGCTTTATCAATCAGGGCCTGGACTCTGGCAATGAATTCATCCGCCTTACCCAGGCGCTCGTCCTGACGGGCATACGCTTCCTGGAGGCGTGCCCAAGCCTGCTCAAGACGCTCGGTAGCGACAGACTCCACGGCCGGCGGGTCAGTTTCTTCATACAATTCTGCAGCCGAAGCGCTGGCAGCAGGAAGGGCGGCCAACCCAATACCGAGAATGAGAAAGGCCAGGGCAGTTTTCTTGAAAAGTGGGGTGATTTTGAACATTTTGTTTTCTCCTTTCGATGTCCGTATTGTAGGATTGTCAAGTAACCGGCATATGGCTGCGGTGTAAAATGCCTGTAAAAACTTCACACCCCCCTGCTTGACAATCTCCATCTCTGCGTGTAAAATCACCCCCGCTCAATAAGGAATGCAGGCCGAGATAGCTCAGCTGGTAGAGCACGCGACTGAAAATTGCGGTGTCCCCAGTTCGATCCTGGGTCTCGGCACTCTCGGCCAGCAGGAACGGCCAAGTTGCGGGCGTGGTTCAGTGGTAGAACGTCTCCTTGCCAAGGAGAAGGTCGTGGGTTCGAATCCCATCGCCCGCTCAGGATTGAGGATTGCGGATTGTCAATCCGCAATCCTCAATTTATAATCTAATGGAATGGCGTCGTGGCCAAGTGGCAAGGCAAGGGTCTGCAAAACCCTCATCACGGGTTCAAATCCCGTCGACGCCTCTGACAAAAAAGCGAGTCGCGCTGGCTCGCTTTTTATTTGTGGGTTCCCCCTGCGGGGGTGCTACGCGATACTGTCGCCGTATAATCCCTAGTTAGGCGGCTTGAGGAAAATGCATGAGCATCGTGATTGAGTCCTATTTGACCGAACAGAGGCTTAAAGACGCACTCCAGCAACTCTTCAGTAATGGCTGGCTCGGCGGGCAAGTCGCTCTACCAGATTCTCGCCGCCGGTTCGATATGGCCTTCCGCTCAAACGGGCTGTTACTACCGATAAGCGAACTGGCCAGGAGGGCCGGAAGAAAAGCGGGGCACGCTTATCAAAAGGGGAATTATTGCCGTTCAGCCCAGATGAAACTTTCCGTACGCTGATTGAAAATTTATACGAAGTTGTCTTTACACTTGATGTTCAAGGGAAATTCATCTATATCAGCCCGATGATTGAGCAGGTTTCCGGCTATCAGGTCGAGGAGGTCATTGGTAAGTCTTTTGATCACTTTGTCCACCCAGACGACCTGCCCGGGCTGCGGGAAAGTTTCAAACACACCCTGACCGGGGCGCGCCAGCCGGCAGAATTCCGCATCCTGGACAAGCACGGGGAAATTCATTACGTACACACATCCAGCCGGGCCTTGATGCGGAACGGGGAAATTATCAGTGTAACAGGCGTCCTGTCAGACATGACCGAGAGCAAACACTCTGAGGACGCCTTGCGCCAGGCGGAAGAAAAATATCGGAACATGGTGGAGTGGATTCCGGCAGCAGTCTACACCGATGCTGTAGACGAATTCAGCAGCACCCTCTTCATTAGCCCGCAAATCGAAAAATTGACCGGCTATCCGCAAGAAAAGTGGATAGGAGATCCTAATTTCTGGCTCAGCATTGTCCACCCAAAGGACCGCTCAGCCGCAAAGAAGGAAAACGACCGGACAAACCGGACGGGGGATCCCTTCCAGATGGAGTACCGCATCATTGCGCGTGACGGGCGTGAGGTCTGGATACGGGACGAATCGGCATTGTTACGGGATGCCAATGGAAAGCCGTTGTGCTGGCAAGGCGTCATGCTGGATATAACCGAGAGGAAAAAAGCCGAGCAGTCGCGCCTGGATGCTGAGAACGAGCTGCGCGAGAGTGAGGAAAGATACCGCCGGATGGTCGAGTTATCTCCGGAGGCGATTGCCATTCATAGCGAGGGCAGGCTGGTCTTTGCCAACCCGGCCGCGATGAAATTGATTGGCGCTCAAAGCGCTGAGGATGTCATTGGGATGCCAATCGCCAATTTCGTTCATCCCGATTCGCGTGAACTGGCTGCCAGACGTATTAAGGAGGCTCTCGCCCAGCAGAAAGCCTTGCCAGCCGCGGAAGAAAAATTTATCAAACTGGATGGCAGCGTAATAGACGTTGAAGTGGCGACCATGCCATTCCCATATCAAGGAAAAGCTGCTCTCCAGGTGTTAATCAGGGAGATTACAGAACGCAAGCAGTCAGATGCGCTTCAGGAGGCAGTGTACCAGATTGCCATTGCAACCGAGACCACCAAATCCTTGAATGACCTTTTCCCGCGCATTCACCAAATTATCTCTTCGGTGATGCCCGCTGAAAATTTCTATATTACTCTTTACGATGAAACAGGGAACTTCCTGCTCTTTCCTTATTTCAAAGATGCTGTGGACGAGCCTTATCTGGGCAAACTCCAACCCGGGAAGGGACTGACTGCATATGTCCTGAGAACTGGCAGATCCCTGCTCTGTACGCAGGCAGTCCATGATGAACTGGAGCGACAGGGTGCAGTGGAACTGCTGGGCGTCCCTTCCGCGATTTGGTTGGGGGTTCCGTTGATAATCGAGGGGAAGACCATCGGCGCAATGGTCGTTCAACACTATTCCGACCCAAAGGCATACGGCGAACGGGAACAGCACATGCTGGAATTCGTCTCGTCGCAAGTAGCCACTGCGATTACCCGCAAGCAGGCAGAAGAAGCACTCGCAAACAGCGAAGCCAGTTATCGCGGCCTTTTTAACAGTGTGATGGAAGCCATCTACATCCAAGATCGGGATGGTCGTTTCCTGGATGTCAATGACGGCGCAGTCAAGATGTACGGCTATCCGCGTGAAGAACTCGTTGGGAAAACTCCCGTGGACGTGAGCGCGCCGGGCAAAAATGACCTGGCAGCCGTCAAGAAAATGGTCGAACAGGCCTTCCAGGGAAAGCCACAGCGGTTCGAGTTCTGGGGTAAACGAAGCAATGGCGAGATATTCCCAAAGGATGTGCGCGTTAGCAAGGGCAAATATTTTGGGCAGGATGTCGTTATCGCAGTCGCGCAAGATATCACCGAGCGCAAAAAGGCCGAGGATGCGCTCCAAAGACAACTAAAGGAATTGACCATCCTGCAAGCCGTAGCCCTGGCTGGGACTGAAGCCATTCTGATAGACAGCCTGCTTGAGCGTGTGACAAAGGTGATTGTTGATAATTTCTCTCTGGAAAGTTTTGGCGTTATGCTTTATGACAACCGGAAGAAAGTGCTGCGTACCCACTCCTCCTACTATGGGAAACAAAAAGATCAAGCCCCCGATTTTATCCCGCTTGGCCAGGGCGTGACCGGGCATGTCGCCGCGACCGGGATCCCGTACAGGGTTGGCGATGTCCGCAAGGAAAAACGATATATTGCCATAACGCCGGGGATGAGGTCGGAAGTCTGTGTGCCAATCAAGGCAGGGGATGATTTGCTTGGAATCATCAATGCGGAAAGCCGTTCCCTGAATTCTTTCAGCGCAGAAGACGAACGATTGTTCGTGACCATTGCCGGGTCTCTGGCTACCACCATCCAAAAATTGCGCTTGTTCGAGGCGGAACATTCCCGCCGCCAGGAAGCCGAGACATTGCGACAGGCCGTCGCAACTGTTTCCTCTTCGCTGGAATTAAATGATGTTTTGGACACTATTCTGGCTTCCTTGAGCAAAGTGGTGGCCTACGATAGTGCTTCCGTGATCCTTGAGCGAGAAAGCACGGGCGAACTGGAAATTGTTGCCGGGCGCGGCTTGCCTGAAGGGCATGACATCATCGGGAAACGTTTCACGAAAACTGAAAAATGGCAGCAACTGGTTGATACCCACAGATCGCTTATTATGGGGGATGCCCAGGCTGACCCGCGCTTCGAAATGTGGGAAGGGACGCAATATATCCGCGGCTGGATGGCAGTTCCGTTAGTCGTCCGCGATAATGTGATTGGCTATATTTCATTGGACAGCCGCCGACCCAACACTTATACCGAAGAAACGGCTGCTCTTGCGCAAACATTCGCGTACCCGGCTGCTATTGCCGTTGAGAACGCCCGCCTGTATGAATCCGAGCAGCGCCGCCGCCAGGAAGCCGAGACGTTACGCCAGGCAGCCACAGCCGTTTCTTCTTCACTTGATCTCCGTCAGGTGCTCGATACCATTCTCATCTCTCTGAAACGGGTGGTTCCTTACGACAGCGCCAGTGTCATGCTGCTGGAAGGCGAGCGTTTGCGTGTGGTCGCTGTGCAGGGCTTTGCCGACCCGGAACAGGTTATCAATCAAACTTTCCCCGCCAAAGATAAACTGTTCAGTGAAACCCAGCGAATGAAGGGACCCATCATCCTGGAGGATGCCAGGGAGGATCGGCGTTTCCAGCGCTGGGCCGGAACTGATTTTGTGCGCGGTTGGATGGGCGTCCCTTTGATCGCACGTGGTACCGTCATCGGTTACATCACGCTCGATAATCATGAACCCGTCACGTATGATGACGAGAGCGCTGCCTTGGTGCAAGCCTTCGCGAACCAGGCTGCGACCGCGATTGATAATGCCCGTCTCTATGAGGCTGAACAGCGCCGCCGAAAGGAAGCCGAGACCCTGCGCCAGGTGGCCCAGGTGGTAAGCGCAAGCCTGGATGTTGATGAGGTGTTCAGGTTGATGCTGGAACAACTCAAGCATGTATTGACCTTCGATACCGCCTCAGTACTCCTGCTGGGGGAAACCGGACAACCGGACCTTGTCACCGGTATGGATTACGCAGATGAAAAAACGACCATCCGGGCGGCTCATGAACTACTGCAAGACAGCCCGATTCTGAAGCAGATGGCAGAAGACCTCAAACCGCTGACCATTGCCGACGTACGCGAACACCCTGGGTGGATCTGGGTGCCTGGCGCCGAACATGTGCGCTCATTCCTCGCGGTACCAATCATTGCCCGCCAGAAGATGATTGGCGCGCTCATGGCCGATAGTGTCTCCACCGGCTTCTTCACCGACGATGAAGTGCGCGTGGCTCAGTCACTGGCGCAGCACATGGCAATCGCCGTCGAAAACGCCCGCCTGTTCGAATCGGAGCAGCGCCGCCGCCAGGAGGCAGAAACCCTGCGGGAAGCGGTCTCCGCAGTCGCTTCCACCTTGGATCCCAAACAATCCATACAACTCATCCTCGAACAACTGGAGCGGGTTGTGGCCTATGATAGTGCCTCCGTCCAAATCTATCGGGATGGTTACCTGGAAATCGTTGGCGGGAGAGGCTGGCCCCACCCGGAAAGTGTCCTGCAGACGCGTTTCCCTGTGCCAGGGAAGAACCCCAATTCGGTTGTCATCCAGAAACGGAAACCTCTGATTTTAGGGAACGCGCCCGAACAATACCCTCCTTTCAAGGAAGAACCGCACCAGCACATCAAATCCTGGTTGGGCGTACCGTTAATTGCCAAGAACGAGGTGATTGGGATGCTGGCAGTAGACAGCATCCATGAAAACCATTTCAACGAGGAAAGCGCCCGTCTTGCAGTCTTGTTTGCCAGCCAGGTTGCGTCCACATTGGAAAACACACGGCTTTATGAACAAGCCCTGCAAGCCGCCGAAAGGCGTGCTGTCCTGCACCATGCAAGCCAGGAAATTGCGCGTACCACCCTCAACCCGGAACAAGTCTATGAGGCTGTTCACCGGGCCGCCGAACGTTTGATGCCCGCAGAAGCATTCGTGATTTCACTGCTGGATGAAACAAGTAATGAAATCCTTGCCGCCTATTTGTACGATAAAGGCGGACGCTGGCCGGCTACCCGTTCCCCGGCAAATGTCGGTTTATCAGGTGAAGTAATCGCGAGTGGAAAGGCAATCATTGTTCGCGATTTGTCTAGCGAACCATTGTCCAACAGCATCCATTTTGGGGAGCAGGAGGAAGTCAGGTCAATCCTGGCAGTCCCCATGCGGTTGGGGGATAAAGTCATCGGCATGTTATCCGCCCAATCCTACCAGCCTCATACCTATACCGAAGAAGATCAGTCACTGCTCGAAATGCTCTCCGCCCACGCCGCAGTAGCGATTGAAAATGCACGCCTGTACAACGAGACCCGCCAGCGATTGACAGAACTGGAAATGGTCAACCGCATTTCCACCACCCTGCGGGAAGCGCAGACTGTTTCGGAGATGCTCCCCAAACTTCTGGACGAGACTCTCAGCGTTCTTCTATCGGACGCAGGTGCAATCTGGCTGTACGATTCATCCAGGCATGTTTTGAAAGAAGCAATCTCACGCGGTTGGTTTGCCGGAATCAATGAGTGGCCCATCGCGCCGGGCGAGGGGATTGCCGGCACAGTTTTCCAGTCCGGGCAGGTTTTCATCTCGAAAGAATTTGCCGCTGATCCGGCGACGCGCGCCAGCGCGCGCGACCTGATCCCTGCCGGTTGGGGAGGCGCGTGTGTGCCCATCCGCACCCTCCAGGAGACCATTGGCGTACTGTTCTTTGCCGTCCAATTACCGCGCCAGATACTACCCGAAGAAGTCCATCTGCTCACCACACTCAGTGAGATTGCTGGCAACGCCATCCGCCGCGCCGACCTTTATCACCAGACTCAGCGCCAGGTTCAGCGCCTGGCCTCCCTGCGCGCCATTGACTTGGCCATTAACACCATCCTTGATCTGCGCGTCACCCTGGGTATTTTGATTGATCATATCCTTTCCCAACTAAAAGTGGATGCCGTTGACGTGCTCCTTCTCAACCCCCGCACGCAGACCCTCTATCACGGGGCCAGTTCCGGCTTCCGCACTGACGCGGTCAATTACTGGCAGGTACACATCGGCGACGATATTGCCGGGAAATCGGTGCGGACGCGGAACACAATTTTCATCCAAAACATCCGGGAAAACACCCAGTCCAAGCGATTGTTTGGACTGACAAACGAACATTTCGAATCTTATTTCTGCGTCCCTCTGATTGCCAAGGGTCAGGTAAAAGGTGTGATGGAAATCTTCCACCGCTCTGCCCTGGACCCGGACGCAGACTGGAAAGGCTTCCTGGAAACCCTGGCCGGGCAGGCCGCCATTGCCATTGATAATTCTGTATTGTTCGAGGATCTTCAAAAGAGCAACGTGGACCTGGCCCTCGCCTACGATGCCACCATCGAGGGCTGGTCGAAAGCGCTCGACCTGCGCGACCGTGAAACGGAAGGCCACACACAGCGGGTGACTGAACTGACCCTTCAATTAGCACATCTAATGGGCGTCAGCGACCCCGACCAGGTCCACATCCGGCGCGGGGCGCTCCTGCACGATATCGGCAAGATGGGAGTCCCCGACAATATCCTGCACAAGGCCGGGGCATTGACCGAAAAAGAATGGCAGGTGATGCACCGTCACCCGGTCTTCGCGTATGAAATGCTCTACCCAATCGCCTACCTGCGTCCGGCCGTGGATATTCCTTATAGCCATCACGAACGCTGGAACGGCAAGGGCTATCCACGCGGATTGCACGGGGAGGAGATTCCCCTGGCGGCCCGACTGTTCGCCGTGGTGGATGTATGGGACGCGCTGATATCCGACCGCCCCTACCGCAAGGCATGGACAAAAAAGGCAGCGACAAAATTCATTCGGGATAACAGCGGCATCCTGTTCGATCCCGCCATCGCAGAAGTATTCCTGACCCTGCTCAAGGGAGAGGAAAAGTAACCAAAAACAGAACGGGCCGCCTGCCAGCAGCCCGTTCTGTTATATTCTCCGGTTCACAATATAGTGCGCCAGGTCTTCCAACGCCTGGCGTTCTGCGCGTTTCGGTATGGAAGATAAATGCTGGAGCGCCCGGTCAATGTAATCCTGCGCTTCACCCAGCGCCAGTCGGGTGGCATCGCTTTCCCGGATGGCCTGCACCAGGGTCTCCATCTTCCCGCGTTCCAGTAAATACCGCCCAGCCAACAGCGCCTGGACACCCGGGGCTTCAGGATGCTCGTCCACGTAATACAACGTCGGGAGCGTCACCAGCCCCTGCAACAGGTCCGAACCGACCGGCTTGCCCACCTCGGCTTGTTCGCCGGTGAAATCCAACACGTCATCCACGATTTGGAAAGCCATCCCCAGGTGATAACCGAAGAGCCGCATCGCTTCCACCACCGCCTCATCCATCGGGGAAATCATCGCCGCGGCGCGGGTGGTCATCTCAATCAGCGAGGCGGTCTTGGCATAGATGCGCTTGTAATAGTTTTCCCGGCTGGCAACCCCGCGCGCCGCAAACAACTGCGTCAACTCCCCGTTGACGATAACCGCCAGTGTTTCGGCGAACAGTTTCATCAGCGGCAGGTGGTCGGTCTCGGCGGCCAGTTTGGCCGCCCGGGCGAAGACGAAATCCCCGGTCAGCACGGTGGCGGGGGGCGACCACTGCGCGTTCAGGGTCTGGATGCCGCGCCGCAGCAGGGCGCCATCTATCAGGTCATCGTGGACGAGGGTGGCAGTATGCAGGAGTTCCACCGCCGCCGCCAGGGTGATAAGCCGCTCATGCGGCGCGCCCAGCATCCGGCCGGTAAGCAAGCCCAGGGTCGGGCGGATGCGCTTGCCGCCAGCCTCCAGGAGGTGCTCCAGCGCGGCGCGCAGGTCCGGGTGGCAGTCCGCCCCCTGGCAGCGCATCAGGACTTCCACCTGCTGCATGTCGTCTTGAACGTAGGAAAAGAAAAGTGGTGTGCTCAAATCAATCTTCCCAGCCGAAGAGCCGTATGGCATTGGCAGTGGTGACCGCCGCGGCTTCCTCCCGGTTGCAAGCGTGCAACGCCGCTATTTTATCAGCAATCAGGGCAACAAAGGCAGGTTCGTTGCGCTTGCCGCGCTGCGGGGCGGGCGACAGGAACGGGGCGTCGGTCTCGATCAGCAAGCGTTCCAATGGCAGGTTGGCGACAAGTTCCTGGCGAAGTTTGCTGTATGTGGCCGGACCGGTGACGCCGAGGTAAAAATTGAGACCGATTGCCCGTTCCGCCGTAGGTCGTGACCCTGAAAACGAGTGCAGCACCCCGGGCCGTTCTGCGAGCGGACTCTTTCCCCGCCCGAGCCTGCCCACCCATTCCTCCAGGATTCCCAGCAAGTCTGAGGCGCAGGGGCCGTCCGGGGCGTTGCCTTTTTCCCGGAAGTGGAGCACGACCGGGAGTCCGAGTTCAGCGGCCAGGTCAAGTTGTTCTTTCAGCACACGTTGCTGGAGGTCGTGCGGGGCAGTGTCCCAGTAATAATCCAGCCCAATTTCGCCGATGGCAACGACCTTGGGGTGTTGCGCCAGTTTTCGGAAGGCGTCGAACGTCGAAGGTCGAAAGTCTGACGTTTGACCTTCAACGTTCGACAGTTCCGTCGGGTGGATGCCGACCGCCGCGAAAAGCATTGGGTGGCTCTCCGCCATTTTAACGACAGACCGGCTCGAGGTCAGGTTGAGACCCGGAATTAAAATGCGTTCGACCCCGGCCTGGGCGGCGCGTTCCAAAACGGCTTCCCGGTCGGAGTCGAATTTGTTGAAGTCCAGATGGCAGTGGGTGTCTACGAGTGTCACGTGTCACGTTACCCGGTGTCAGGTGTGCCAGTGCCACGTGACACCTGACACAGGAACACTTGACACGCCTTTATTTCAATCCCGCAACCTTAAGCCCATCCTGCAAAATGGCCTGCACTTTATCCTTGTGGGTGGTCTCGCAGTAGACGCGCATGATGGGTTCGGTGCCGGAGAAGCGGATGAGCATCCAGCCGCCGTCTTCGAGTTTGAATTGGAAGCCGTCCACGGTGACGAGTTCGGTGACTTTCAGCCCACCGATGGCGACAGGGTTGGCGCGCAGGATGGCGGCTTCGCGGTCCTTGCGGTCGCCGCGGAAGGGGGTGTCAATGCGGTCGTAGAAGTATTCACTGCCCAGTTTGTCAAAGAGCATCTTGAGCAGTTCGGTCGGCTTTTTGCCGGTTCGCACCATAAAGTCGAGCATGTACAGCCCGGCCAGGATGCCGTCCCGTTCGGGGACGTTGCCGCGGAAGGCGTAGCCGCCGCTCTCTTCGCCGCCGATGAGGGCATCCGTCTCGGTCATCTTGGGAGCCACGTACTTGAAGCCCACCCCGGTCTCGTGCACCGGGACGCCGTACATTTGGCCGAGTTTGTTCAACATGCCGGTGGTGGAGAGCGTCTTGACGATGTCGCCGCGCTCGCCGCGGATTTCGAGCAGGTAATAGGCCAGCAGGGCGTAGACGCGCAACTGGTTGATGAACTCGCCTTTCTCGTCGCCAATGCCGCAGCGGTCGGCGTCGCCGTCCAGGATGAGCAGGACGTCGGCGCGGTTATCCACGGTGGCCTTGAGACCCACATTGATGTTCGGCGGGATGGGTTCGGGGCGCTTCATCTCCGGGAAGGACGGGTTGCGTTCGTTGTGGATTTCGACGACTCTGGTTTTGCCTCCGTTCAGGAGGCGGGGAAAATAGCCTGCGCCGTTGCCCCACATGCAGTCCACCAGCACGGTGAGACCGGCGTCCTTGATCGGTTGGAGGTCAATCAGTTTATTGATGTGTGAGCGATAGGGGGCGTGGGCGTCAACTATGATAATCTCGCCGCGCTTGGCGGCGGCGTCGAAGGCCGAACGTCGAACGTCGGCGATGTCCTCGGGGATTAAACTTTCGATGCGCTTTAAACCATCCGGGTCTATGGCCCCGCCGGTTTCATTGCGGACCTTGAAGCCGTTGTCGGTGGGAGGGTTGTGGCTGGCCGTGATGTTGACCGCGCCGCACGCGCCTTTATTGACGACGGCAAAAGCGATGACCGGGGTGGGCGTGGCCCCGTCGGTCAGATAGACCTTGAAGCCGTTGCCCGCCAGCACTTCGGCCACGGCGGCGGCGAAGTGTTCACTGTCGAAGCGCTTGTCGTACCCGACGACGATCCACTTCCCGGTGTTGCCTTTTTCGAGCATGTATGAAGCGTAGCCTTGCGCGCAGCGCCGGACGTTATCGAAGGTGTATTCCTCGGCGATGACCCCGCGCCAGCCGTCGGTGCCAAAGGTGATTTTGAAGGACATGAAGGAACTCCTGTGAGAAATGATGACGGGGGGATTATATCAGGTAGGGGAAGGAGGGGAAAGAAAAAGACCTGTCATCTGTGGGAATACAGGATTATTCTCTTACAAAGACGAAGGCGTCGGGACGATGTGGTAGCTAGACAACAAAAAAGCGGCGCAGGAGCGTCGCTTTTTCTGTGAATATTTTTTTTACTTTTGTTTCCCGGCGCGATATCCTGCTTTCCTTTCCGCGACAACCGGAGAGCGATACTCCTGGTCTATCCGTTCGCGCAGGAATACCTTGATGAGCGACTGGTAGGGCACGTCGCGCTGGTTCGCCATCTGGCGCAGTTCTTCCAGCATGGATTCCGGCAGGCGCAGGGAAATGGCGCGCGTGGTCGGCTTCAGGTTGGGGAAAACGGCGCGCCGGGCTTGCGTCCAGTCCACGTAATCGGTGGAGTCGTGAGTCGCCCAAAATTCGCGCTCTTCGTCTTCGTTTTGGAAGTCAGGAACCGGATTGGTCATAAAAGCCTCGTTCTTTCTCGCTCATGTCACGCGCCGAGATGACACGGATTTTCTCATCTCTGACAGTAAAAGCGATGAAGATCAACCTGCCTGCATTGGTCTGCCCCAATGCGAAATAACGCTTTTCGTTTGCAGACCGACCGGGAGAATCGCCAAACAGCAGGGGCAGGTTGAAGAACACTTCCTCGCACTCGCCGGTCGAAACCTGGTGTTTTTGCCAGTTCTTGTCGCGGTTGCCCGCACCCCAATCAAAGCCGGTGAGTTGACCCAGGTCAATCATTTTTGTATATTACTACAATATACACGGAAATACAAGTACCATTTCCCCCGCTACCTTACCACTGCCCAACCCCGCCCCTTTCCGCGCTTATTTCTGCTCCGCCCCCAGCGGCAGGACAACGGTGAACGTCGTCCCCTGTCCCACCACCGACTCGACCCAGATGCGCCCGCGGTGGTTGTCCACGATGGATTTGACGATCGCCAGTCCCAGCCCGGAGCCGCCCACCCCCTTGGGAACATTGCTGGCGCGGTAGAACTTCTCGAAGATGTGCGGCTGGTCGGCAGGGGGGATGCCCGGTCCGGAATCCTCCACCCGCAGGATCACCTGTTCGTTCTGCTGTTCCACCTCGATGCGCACCTTGCCGCCATCGGGCGTGTACTTGATGGCATTGCCCACCAGGTTGTCCAGCAGTTGGCGCAGGCGGATGGGGTTGCCGCGCAG
Source organism: Chloroflexota bacterium (assembly GCA_016208355.1). Taxonomy (GTDB): domain Bacteria; phylum Chloroflexota; class Anaerolineae; order Anaerolineales; family Villigracilaceae; genus UBA877. The sequence continues at coordinate 31,246 of JACQYE010000085.1, forward strand.
GGGCGGCACATTTTCCGGCAGGTCCATCGCCACATCCAGCCGTTTCTCGACAATCTGGCCAGAGGCATTCTCAAGGGTATAGCGGATGATGCCCTCCAGCGGCACCAGTTCCCTCTGGGTGTCCAACCCGGCTTCGATGCGCCCCAGTTCCAGCAGGTCGTTCACCAGCGAGGTGATGCTCTGCACGCTCACCTGCACCCGCTTGACAAACTCCCGCTGCTGGTCATTGATCGGCCCCACCCGTTCCAGCAAGTCCACGTACCCCAGGATGGCCGTCAGCGGGGAGCGCAGGTCGTGCGAAACCGTGCTCACGAATTCGTTTTTCAAGCGGTCAATCTGCTTGAGATAGGTGATGTCCTGCATGGTGATCGCCGCGCCCACTTTCGGGATGAGCGTATATTGCGCCGACAGAGCGCGTCCATCCTCGAACATGATTTCATGGTGCGGGGAGACTTTGCTCAGCCCGCCGGTCACCAGGGCGCGCAACTCCGGGTGGGTGATGATCTCCAGCACCGGTTTCCCAACCAGCGACTCATCCTTCCAGATGCCGAAGGCGCGCCGCGCCGCCGGGTTAATGAGCAGGATGTCCATCTGCTCGTCCACGATGATGACCCCGTCTTCGATGTGGTTCAGGATGGTATCGAACTTCTGCAACTCGTCCACGCGCTGCTGCAGCGAGGCGGTCGTGCGCCGGACCTCGCGCCGGGTCCAATCACCCAGGCGGTTGGCGCGCCGGATGCTGTTCTCCACCGCCTGCATGATATCGTCAACTTTCAAGGGAGAGAAAAGGCAGTCGCTGATCCCAGCGTGCAATGCTTTTCGTACGACTTCAGGAGAATCCTGGGGAAGGAATAAGAGCACCGGCAGGGTCGGGAAACGTTCCAGCAGGCCAGCGGCAACCGTAACCCCGTCAGCGCCGCTAAAATCCTGGCTGAGAATGACCAGCGCCGGGGTCGCCTCCTGGAGCACCCGGTCGAGAGCGCTGCTGTCACTCGCAATTGCCACCCGGTAGTCGGCGGCTGCCAGCGCCCGTTCGAACAGGCGTTGTATCTGCTCATCTGCAAGTGCAAGGAGGACCAAATCTTCTTTAGGCATTCGAACCGCTAATTTTTCCCAACAGGTCTCGACAGTTGTTCCGAGGTCACGAGTGTCACGGCGCGCTGCAAGGCATCCTGTACCGTCTTGAGCGCCTGCTTTTGGCCATGCGAAAGCGTCCCCATTTTACCAGTCAGCAGTAATTCCAAGGGATACGTCACCGGCTGCAAGACGGTGTGGATTTCAGCGCGCATCGCCTGGAGTTGCTCACGCTTGTACTGTTCGCCCGATTTTGCCGCCTCGGCCGTCTCCTGGATGGCGCGGAAAAGACGGGTGTTCACCAGCGAAACAGAAGCGTAGTCTGCCACGGCCTCCAACAGCGACTGCATGTTCTTGTCGAATGGCCGGTCAGCTTTGCGAACGACAACCAGCAGGCCGATCACTTCCTGCTGAATTTTGACCGGCACGACCACGGCCGATTTTCCCAGCGAGGCCACCTTGAACCGTTCGAGCGGTTCGCCGTTGATGGCCAGCGTCTCGCCGGAAAGGGCCACCAGTGAACTGATGCCGTCATCCAGGGGCTGGCCCATCTTTTTCGCCCAGGCCGGGGGCAGGTTGCGGTGGGCTGCAAGGAGGAAGGTCCGGCTGCGGTCTTCACGCTGCAATAGCCAGCCGAAGTCAGCCTCAGCCACGTAGACCATCCCCTCGACGACTTTGTCGAACAGGACGCGCTGGTCGGTAATCGAAATGACCGCCTTGCCAACGGCAAAAATGGTGGTCAGTTCGCGCACCCGGCTCTGGAGTTCCTGGTTGGTGTCTTTCAACTGCTGGTCGAGGTGCTGGCGGGCGCGGCGTTCACGCACCTGCTTGAGGGCGCGCTCGACCACTGCTACTACTTCTGCCTCGCGCACCGGCCACAGCAGGTAATCCCCGGCGCCCAAACGGAAGGCCTGGATGACTTTCTGCTCCTCGCCTTTGCGGGCAATCACGATCACCGGGATCTGCACGCCCTGGGAATTCAACGCCACCAGCAGGTCCTTGCCGCTCAACCCGGGCAGGTTCAGATCGGCAATCACCAGGTCAGGTGCAAAACGGGCCGCTTCCAGGATGGCCGAATTGACATCCGCAGCCTTCTGGACCTGGTACCCCAGCGGCTGGAGTGCCTGGCGCGCAACCAGATCGTCAATCTCGGGATCGTTCTCCACCAAAAGAATACGTTCAGAGGTTGCATTCATGCAGGCTTATGATAGCACAATTGTCTAAATCCCGTGAAAGAAATTTTGGGTTTGCAGCTCTTAACACATGTTGAAATAAATGGGTAGAATTACGGTATTCCATTCTTGAGGAGAAAACATGGAGCCCTATCTCTGGTGGCGCGACGGCATCATCTATCAAATCTATCCGCGTTCCTTTGCAGACAGCAACAGCGACGGCCTCGGCGACCTGCCCGGCATCGTCTCCAAACTCGATTACCTGGCAGGGCTGGGAATAGATGCCATCTGGCTCTCTCCATTCTATCCAACCCCCGACAAAGACTCCGGCTACGTCGGCACCCTGGCCGACTTCGACCGGCTGGTGGCGGAAGCCCACCGGCGCGGTATCCGCATCGTGCTGGATATGGTCATGAACCACACCTCCGACCAACATCCGTGGTTCATCGAATCCCGCTCCAGCCGCCAGAATCCCAAAAGAGATTGGTACATTTGGAAGCCCCCTACCCCCCTGCCCCCTCCGTCCCTCCGGGACACCTCCCCCATTTCTGAAATCGGAAATGGGGGAGGCCGGGAGGGGGTCCCCAACAACTGGCAAGCCTCCTTCGGCGGAAAGGCCTGGGAGTACGACCCTGCCACGGGCGAGTATTACCTCCACCTTTTCACCCGGGAACAGCCTGATGTCAACTGGCGCAACCCCGAGGTCCGCCGGGCGCAGTTGGACGCCTTCCGTTTCTGGCTGAAGCGCGGTGTGGACGGCTTCCGCCTGGACGTGTTCAATGCCTACTTCAAGCACGCTGATTTCCCAAACAACCCCCCGAAACTCGGCTTGCGCGCCTTCGACCGCCAAAAACATATCTTTGATATTGACCAGCCGGAAATGATGCCCCTGCTGAATGAACTGCGCCTCCTGCTGGATTCCTACCCGGAGCGCTACGCTGTCGGAGAGACTTATTTCGCCACCCCGGAGAAAACCGTTTCGTATTGCGGACCCGATAAACTGCATGCCGCATTCAGCTTCGATTTCACCTCGGCCAATCTTATCTACCCATGGTCGCCCCGCTACATATTGGCGCGCATCGCCGAGAGGGAACGTATCTTCAACGCCGCCAGCGTCTGGCCGACGACAGTGATGAGCAACCACGATCTCCCCAGGGCCGTCTCCCGTTACATCCCGGGGGAAGACGACCGGATGGCAAAGATCATCATGACCCTCCTGCTGACCCTGCGCGGCACGCCTTTTCTGTACCAGGGCGAGGAAATCGGGATGCGCGACATCCCGCTCAAGCGCAGCGAGCTCCTCGACCCACCGGGGAAAAAATACTGGCCGATCTACAAAGGCCGCGACGGGTGCCGCTCCCCGATGCAGTGGGACGATAGTCCCAATGCGGGTTTCTCGACGGCACGGACCTGGCTGAAGGTGCATCCTGATTTTTGCCACCGCAACGTCGCCGCCCAGCAGGCCGACCCGGATTCGCTCCTGCACTTCACCAAAGCCCTGATCGCCCTGCGCAAGTCCCATCCTGCCCTGCGCCGCGGGGAATATGTCCCCGTCGCAGCCACCCGGCATGTGCTGGCTTTCCTGCGGAAAAGCGGCGCGGAGACCATCCTGGTTGCCTTGAATTTCAGCAAAAACGAGAAAATGTTCTCCTTGCCTGCCGAAATCCACCTGGCAGGACGCTTGCTCTCCAGCGAGAAAAATTCCGCCTCCAACTCGCCGCAGGAAATCCTCCTTGCGCCTTATGAGGCCAGTCTCTGGAAAATAAGGTAGGCGAATTTATTTCGACATCCCTTTTTGGGACTACCTCATATAAGGGTGAAATTTCTAACCGCTGTTTGCTACCGACATCAATTTCGATGAGTTTTTTATCGCGATGGTATTTTATTTTCTACCGTACATTACTCTTGACGTTCACAAATCGCACGCGGATGACGCTGATTCAAATGATTTCCGCAGATAAAACCCCCAAAAAATCTGCGCTCATCCGCCCGATCCACGTTGATCCGCGTGCTATTTTCTCGGATGTACGGTAGAGAAGTATTTTATAAATATTCGTGTAATTCGTCCATTCGTGCTATTCGTGATTGAAAATGTACATCAAAGGCTGTATGTAGCGATAACAAGATGGCTTGTTTTTTCCCCCCGAATCGTTATACTAGCAATTGATGGACTCCTTCGCTTTCCTCCCGGGGGACGAAACCGGAGACTCCCGCCCTTTGGCGCGCTTCCTGCCGCCGATACCGGGAGGCGTCGGCGCGGCCTTCCTGACCCGCCACGCGGTCTCCGGCGAATGGGTGCTCGACCCCTTCGGGGCCGCGCCGTCCCTGGCTGTGGAGATGGCGCGCTTTGGGAAGAACGTGCTGGTGGCGGTCAACAACCCTGTCACCCGCTTCCTGCTCGAACTGGCCGCCACGCCGCCCTCGGTGGAGGAGTTACGCGCCGCGCTTTCGGACCTGGCCGCCACCCGGAAAGGGGAGGAGCGGCTGGAGACCCATCTCCAGTCCCTCTACCTGACCGATTGCGCCAAATGCCAGCGCCAGATCCCGGCGGAGGCCTTCATCTGGGAAAAGGGCGCCTCGGTCCCATCTGGCCGCCTGTATCAATGCCCCTGCGGCGAAAGCGGCGAATTCCCCGCCTCCGAAGCCGACCAGGCGCGCGCCCTCCGCATCGCAGCCACCGACAGCCTGCACCGCGCCCGCGCCCTCGAACGCGTCGCCGCGCCTGACGACCCCGACCGCCCCTACGCCGAACAAGCCCTGGAATGTTACCTGCCGCGCGCCGTCTATGCCCTGATCGCCATCGTCAACAAACTGGACAGTTTCAGCCTCGACCTGCCGAAGGAGCGCCGCCGCGCCCTGCTGGCGCTCGTCCTGGCCGCCTGCGACGAGGCCAGCGCCCTCTGGCCGCATCCCACCGAACGGCCCCGGCCAAAGCAATTGGCCGTCCCGCCGCGCTTCCTGGAGAAAAACGTCTGGCTGGCGCTGGAGCGCGCAGTGGAACGCTGGGGCAGCGAAACGCCCATCCAAACGTCAGATTGGGCAGCCGCTTTCCCGGCCGGGGGCAGTCAGCCGGTCCAGAGTGGAACGGGTGGCGTGTACGTCTTCGAGGGGCCGGTTCGGCTGCTCGTTCCCGCCCTCAAAGCCATCCCGCCCGCGGCCGTCGTCTCCGCCCTGCCGCGTCCCAATCAGGCTTTCTGGAGCCTCTCGGCATTGTGGGCCGGCTGGTTGTGGGGACGCGCGGCCACCGCCCAGTTTAAGTCGGTCCTGCGCCGCCGCCGCTACGACTGGAACTGGCACACCGCCGCCCTGTACGCCGCACTGAAAAACATCTCTCCGCACCTGCCGCTCAATACCCCGCTCTTCGCCCTGCTCCCCGAACCGGAACCGGCGTTCCTTTCCGCCGCCTTGCTGGCCGCTGCCGGGGCCGGGTTCGACCTGGACGGGCTGGCCCTGCGCACGCGCGGCGACGCGGTACAAATCGCCTGGCGGCGGCGCGCTTTCCTGCGGGACGAAAAAGAACCGCCCGAGATTGACCCGCAGGCAGTGAAGGACGCTCTCGAAGCCTGCCTGGGCTCCCGCGGTGAACCTGTCCCTTACTTGTACCTGCATGCCGCCGGTCTCGCGGCCATGGCCGCCGACCGCTCCCTGCGCTGGCGGGAGGAGGCCGTCTCAGCCCTGAATGCCCCGCTCCAGGCCGCCCTGGCCGGCCCCGGATTCTTCCACCACTCGGAAAGCGACAACGCCGAGACCGGCCTGTGGGGACTTTCCGACTGGGACGCCATCGAGACCCTGCCCGACAAGGTGGAAATTGCCCTCATCCACTACCTGCAAAAGAATCCCGGCGCGGCTTTCCGCGACCTGGAAATTGCCCTGAACGCCGAGTTTCCCGGGCTGCTTACCCCTTCGCTGGGAATGTTGCGCGCCGTCCTGGCCTCCTATGCCGAGGAAAATGACGGAGGCTGGACCCTGCGTCCGGAGGACGCTCCCAATGCCCGCCGCGCCGACCTGGACTCTGCAGTGCAAACCCTGACCACTCTCGCCCCGCAACTGGGATATGCCGCAGCCAGTGAGCAAAAACCCTGGCGCATCCTGCGCTGGCTGGAAGCAGGTCAAACTGCGTACGCATTCCATATTGTTGCCTCGGCGGTGGCGGGAAAAATCCTGCGCGCGGCTTCCGAGCCACCCGAGCGCTGCGTGCTCGTCCTGCCTGGCGGGCGCGCCGGACTGCTGGCTTACAAACTGGACCGGGACCCCGATCTCAGGCTTCGCGCCGAACGTTGGCGGGTGCTGAAATTCCGCCAGTTGCGCCGCATTGCAGGATTGCCCGGCCTGACGCGCGAGCGTTGGGAGAAGGAACTCTCCAGCGACCCACTGGAGCCACCGGAGCAGATGAAACTGTTCTAGCACAGCGGCGTATACACCGTTGTATGAATGTTCGGTGATTTCGTCAAATTTAGGGCAGATACCTTATAATGGCTGCATTATGGCAAACCCCACCCTCAAACGCATTGCATCTTACGCACGTTACCTTATGATCCCGGCAGCGCTGATTGTTATCACCTATTGGCTCTTTACTACTCCTCCCGGCCTGCTGGGCAAAGCCGACGGCATCGGGTACGCTGTCTGTCACCGTATCAGCGAACGCTCCTTCCACATCGGCGACCGTCAACTGCCGTTATGCGCCCGCTGCTCCGGTATGTACCTGGGAGCGATGACCGGCCTGGTCTTCCAGGCGATTGCCGGGCGAAAGCGGCAAAAATTCCCACCCTGGAGCGTTGGGATCCCGTTGATTTTATTCGTCCTCGCTTTTGGCATAGACGGGAGTAATTCCTACTTGTATCTTGTAAAATCAGTCGCCCCCGGCGCGCTGGCGAACATCCCGAACCTGTACATCCCCAACAATATCCTGCGCATCTTCACCGGCTCGGGTATGGGCCTGGGGCTGGCGGCCATTGTCTACCCGGCCTTCAACCAGACTGTCTGGGTGGAGGCGGAAGAGAAACCGCCTCTGGGCTGGAAGGGATTCCTTCTTCTGCTTGGCGTCACAATCGTTATTGACCTGCTGGTGCTGACGGAAAGCCCCATTGTGCTCTACCCGGCGGCCTTCATCAGCGCCGGAGGGGTGATCGTCCTGCTGACAATGGTCTACACCATTGTTTGGACGATGCTGACCGGCCAGGAAAACAAATTCACCCGCCTGAGGCAGATGTGGCTCCCGCTGCTCGCCGGGCTGACGATTGCCGTCCTCCAAATCCTGGCCGTTGACCTGCTGCGACTCTGGCTCACGGGGACCTGGGGACCCATTCCCCTGGGTTAGAACAAGAAAGGAGATTATTCGTATGGAAGCGCTATTTGGAATCCTTACAGCCTTCGGCCTCTCGGCCAGCGCCGGGTTGAACGCCTACATCCCCTTGTTAATTGTGGGCGTGATTGCCCATTACACGGACTGGATCAAACTCAACCCGCCCTTCGACCTGCTGGCAAACCCCTGGGTGCTGATCGTCGTCGGAATCCTGCTCATCATCGAGATGCTGGCCGATAAATTTCCGGCTGTGAATCACGTCAACGACGCCATCCAGACTGTGATCCGCCCCGCGGCGGGAGCCATCGTCTTCGCCGCCAGCGCCAACGTTATCACCGACCTGAACCCGGTCATCGCCATCATTTGCGGCCTGTTGGTGGCCGGGAGCGTCCATACGGTCAAAGCGGCTGCCATCCGTCCGGCAGTCACGGCCACCACCGGCGGGGCGGGCAACGTTCCGGTCAGCATTGCCGAAGATGTCGTTGCCACAGTGCTTTCCATCCTCGCAATTATCCTGCCAATCCTGGTGGCAGTTTTCGTCATCCTGTTCGTCATCCTCATCGTCTGGTGGCTGCGACGGCGCGCCATCCGTAAACACCAGGCAAATTCATAATTTCTCAAGGAGTCAATATGGCATATCCTTATCTTCCATCAGATGACAGCCGTGTTGTCCGGGAATTAAGCGTTCCCATCTACCAGGCCAGAGGCTGGCTGAAATTCCTGGGCATCTTGTCCATCATCAGCGGCATTGGCCAGGCGTTGTCCATCGTGGGTATCCTCTTCGCCTGGCTGCCCATCTGGATGGGCGTGTTGATGTATCAGGCCGGGTCGAATATCGAGTCAGCCGCGCAGGTTGGGGATAAATTCGGCTTCCTGCGCTCGATGAGCAGCCTGAAAACCTACTTCGTGCTCCAAGGTGTGCTGACTTTGCTTGCCATTCTCATCATGCTCGCCATGCTTTGCATCATGTTCGTGCTTCCCCTGCTCGGAATTACTCTCATCCCCTGGCAGGATTTGTACTATAATACCTATTATTACTAAATCCATCCAAATTCCAAAGGAGAAATATTATGTCGGACTATAACCCCTCCCCCGTCCCGGCCGCCCGCAGCAGTGTCACGGCTATGGTCAGCCTGATTGCAGGCATCGCCGGCTGGACGGTCCTGCCCTTCCTCGGCTCGATTGTCGCCATCATCACCGGGCACATCGCCCAGGGTGAAATCAAAAAAGGCGGCGGCATGGTCACCGGTAAGGGCATGGCTACGGCTGGTCTTATTCTTGGCTACCTCGCCATCGTCCTCGGCATTTGCGCCATCTGTGTTCTCTTCATTCTGCCTCTCTTCGGCTTTGCGCTGATCCCCTGGGATACTGTCACGTACTACTAAATCATTAACATGGATGAACCAGTTGTAACTCCCCCGGCCCCGCCGCAACCTTCGAAACCCGCCACCTGGGTAATCGTGCTGGTCGTGGTGCTCGTGCTATGCTGTTGCTTGTTCGGGATAGCAGGCTTGTTATTTGCCTTCGGGCCGGAAATCCTGAGTGCGCTTGGTTTCTAATTCCTTCTGCCGGCGCTCGCAGGAAGGCCATAAAACAAATCTCCCGCATGGTTCCACAACCTGCGGGAGATGGCTATCTGGCAAAATTCGCCTGCAATTCCTCCAGCGCGGAAAGCGCCCGGTCACGCGTGGCCGGGTCGAGGTTCAGCGCCGCAAACTCTTCCTCGTCTAATATTGTCTGGGCGCCATCAACAGCCACCCACAGGTCGAGTGCCAGGTCAACATACGAGAGCACATTATCGGCTTCCATCACTGCCGGCTTTCCGATATTGCAATACCAGCCCTTAAGCGCGTTATTCTCCCGGTCGTGGATCTCGAAAATATTGTACCAGCGGTCAGTGTAATATGTTTCAATGAACGGATCGCCACGTTTGATGGTCACGCCCATGAATTCGACATCCTCTCCGTTGAAGGGGGCTTCCAGGTGAATGGTATTCCCGTCCCGGCGCGTTAGCGTGCCAGTGTAACGCCCGAGTTCAGCGCCTTGCAGGCTGCGTTTGATGACAGTAATGGGAGTCATGGTAGGCATTGTACCGCAGCGGAAGGAACGTGAAAGCGGATCTCCTCGCCGGACTTTGGGGCTTTGGGCAGGTGGAAAACGAGGCCGTTCGAAAGGGTGACCTTGAATCCGTCCTGCTGGAAGACGACATCCGCCACCACCCCGCGTAGTTCGCCGTCCGGCGCTTCCCGGACCTGATGCCTGCTGACCATTAAATTGACTTTCTCCCCGTCCCGATGGGCATGAGCACAGGACAGGCGGAAATTACCCACGGATGTTTCGACGTTCCCGGCTCGCACCACCCCCGTAATTATGTTCCCCACTCCCAGGAACTGCGCCACCCACGCTGAGGCCGGGTGGGCATACACTTCCGCCGGAGCCCCTTCCTGGACGATGCGCCCTTCGTGCAGGAGCAGGATGCGGTCAGCGATGGCAAAAGCCTCCTCCTGGTCGTGGGTGACGTAGATTGCCGGGACACCCGTCTCGTGCAGGATACGGCGCAGTTCGGCGAGCAGGTTGTCTTTGAGAGAGCGGTCAAGGGCGCCAAGGGGTTCATCAAACATTAGCAGGCGCGGACCAGTGGCCAGCGCCCGCGCCAGGGCCACCCGCTGCTGTTCACCGCCTGACAGGTCAGTGACGCGGCGGTTCTCAAATCCGGCCAGATTGACCTTTTCCAGCATAGTGGCTACACGCTGTCTTATCTCATCCGCCGGGAGATTTTGCATCTTTAATCCAAAAGCAACATTCCCGGTCACATCCAGGTGCGGGAAGAGGGCGTAGTCCTGGAAAACCAGGCCAAAATTACGCCGGTGGGCGGGGATGGGAGCCATATCCTCCCCCTCCCAACGGACTTCGCCGCGTTCCGGTTCTTCAAGCCCGGCAACCAGGCGCAGGAGAGTGGATTTTCCACTGCCGGAAGGACCCAGCAGGCAGACGCTCTCACCTTCAGCAACAGTGAAGGAAATGCCCGTGAGGAGCGGCTGATTTTCGTATGATTTGTGGATATCGGTAAGTTCGAGCATAAGACTCCGGAAGAAAAACAAAATGATTTTGTTTTTCGTTTTTGCTTTTAGAATTCTCCCGCTCCGGGGAGGCGAAGTTTCTCTATTGCCAGGATTCCCGCGCCCGCAACCAGCATCAGGATGGTCGCCATGGCCATAGCCTGGCCGTAGTTCAACCCGCCCGGCTGGGAGAGGAAACGGTAGATCGCCACCGGCAGGGTCGGGTATTCGGGGCGGTAGACCAGGGCCGTCGCGCCGAATTCCCCCAGCGAGACAGTGAAAGCGAAGACCGCCGCCGAAAGGACCGCCCGCCGGACGATGGGCCAGTCCACTTCACGCCAGACGCGAGGCGGGGAAGCGCCCAGGGTGACCGCCGCCTGCCGCAGCCGGTCGGGGATGGAAGCCAGGGCAGGCTGCAGGGCGCGGATGACGAAAGGGAGGGCAATGATGGTGTGCGCCAGGGGGACCAGCCAGGGAAAAGATAGCAGCCTTCCAAATGCAACGATAAAGCCCAGACCGAGGGTCACGGCGGAGGCGCCGAGGGGCAATAGCAGGATCGGGTCGAGGAAACGCTCCAGACGACCAGGGCGGGCCAGGGCTGAGGCGGCGGGAAAACCGAGGGCGAGAGACAGGAGCACGGTCAGGGAAGCGTAGGCAAGCGAGTTCCCGAGGGCTGTGACAGGAGGCACGTAGAATATCGAGCCGCGCCGGTTGACGAAGAGTTCGGTGTAGTAGTCCATCGTCAGGCCGTACTGGGCCTGCGCCCGGTCGCCGCGGTCGGCTTCGAGGCGGGTAAGGGAGCGAAACGGGAGTGAGAAAAGCGGGAAAACGAAAAAAACAAAAAGCAAAAGACTGAAAATGGCGACGAAGGCACGTTGCCGCCAGATACGCGGGCGGATGGGCAGGTTCAGCCGGGGATTGACAGTCATAGCGGCGCGGGTCACGAGGCGGCTGTATACGATGGAAAAAGCCAGGGTGCAGAGGAGTTGGATGAGGGAGAGCCAGGCGGCCAGCGGGAGATTGAAGAAGGTGAGCGCCTGGTAGTATATCTCCACTTCCAGGGTGGCGAATTGCGGCCCGCCGAGCAGGAGGATGACGCCGAAACTGGTGAAGTCGAAGAGGAAGACAAGCATGGAGGCAGCCAGCAGGGACGGGCACAGTATGGGCAGGGTGACGCGCCAGAAGATTTGATGCGGACTTGCCCCAAGTGAACATGCGGCCTGGTCGAGGCGCGGGTCGAGACGGCTAAGGGTATTGCCGACGATGCGGATGACGATAGTGGCGTTATAGAAGACGTGCGCGGCAAGGATGGCGCCCAGCGTGCCAACAAATATAATCGGCGGCGAGTCGAGGTGAAACAGGTTTTGCAAAGCCAAGTTGAGCCAGCCGCGTGGTCCCAGCCAGGCGTTGAACCCGGCGGCAACGACCACGGTCGGCAGCATGAACGGGATGGCCGTCAGCGTACGCAGGAGACTTTTGCCGCGGAAGTTAAAACGGGCAAAGAGGAAGGCGGCCGGGAGGCCAAGGCACAGGGTGAGGAGGGTGGAGAGCAGCGCCTGGTAAAACGTAAAACAAAAAACAAAAAATGTAAGCCGGAAATCACCAACGGATAGAATGGCGAAATCCAGGCTTAAGCCGAGGATGCGCGCCAGCGGGTAGAAAAAGAACAGGCCGAGGAAGAGGAAAACTCCCAGCCAGGGAAGGATACGGCGGAAAAGCATCAGGGTATTTTCTCAGTCACTTAGTTGTGACAGTCACTTCTAAAGTGACTGTCATGACACTACACTAACGCAGAACCGTCTCGGTCCAGGCGGTGATCCAGGCGTCGCGGTTGGCGGCGATGAGCGCCGGGTCGAGGGACGCCGGCTGTTCTGCCACCTGCGCCCACTGGACGAACTCGGGCGGCAATTGCGCGGCAGGGTTGACCGGGTACATGAACATCTGCAGGGGTATATCCTGTTGGAACTGCACATCAAGCATAAAGTCTACGAATCTCTGGGCGAGGTCGCGGTGCTTCGTCCCTGCCAGGATGCCGACGAACTCGACCTGGCGGTAACAGGTCTCGGGTCCGAGAATGGAGGCGGTGGGAGCCTCGTCCACAGGCGGGTCGGCGTAAATGACTTCCGCCGCCGGGCTGGACACGTATGAAACGACCATCGGCTGGGGGCCGTTACCGGAGGAACCGGAGAAATTGGTATAGTATGCGGTTTCCCAGCCATCCACCACCGCCAGGCCGTTGCCGCGCAGGGCAGACCAGTACTCCAGGTAGCCGTCTTCCCCGAAATGCGCGATGGTTGCCAGCAGGAATGCCAGGCCGGGCGAGGAAGTGCCCGGGTTCTCGACCACCAGCAGGCCGCTGTATTCAGGCTCGAGCAAATCCTCGAGCGTAGCCGGGACCTGGAGGCTGCGCGCCGCAAACCAGGCTTTATCGTAATTGATGCACACGTCGCCGAAGTCTACTGGCAGGGCTTGGTGCTCCGGGTCGAGTTCGAACTCGTCCGGGACCTCGGCGAGCAGGGGAGAGGCATATGGCTCGAAGATGCCTTCGTCAAGGGCGCGGGAAAGGAAGGTGTTGTCCACACCGTAGAAGACATCGGCGAACGGCGCGTTTTTACTCAAGATGGCTTTATTGAGCGCCGCGCCGCTGTCGCCGCTGGCAAGGAAAACCACTTCCACATTGTTGGCCTGCTCGAAGGCGGCCAGCACCGTTTCACTGATGGCAAACGAGTTGTGCGTCATCACGGTCAATCGCACGGGTTCGCCCGACGAGAGCGGCGCCTGCGCCTGCGTG
>JACQYE010000086.1 GCA_016208355.1 Chloroflexota bacterium
CCTTCGTCCGTGGTCGCGGCTTCGCCACCGGTTTCAAAAATGTCGGCTTCTCGTTTGGCTACCAGGAAAACTCCTGGGCGCGCATCGAACTGCATGGCAAGACCGAGATCGAGCAGGCTGTCCTGTGGCACGCCGGCGCCGAGGTCGGGCAGGGCACGCACACCGTCATGGTGCAGATGGCCGCCGAAGCGCTTGGGATTTCGGTCGGAAAGGTAACGCTGGTGGCCTCCGACTCGGCCACGATGGGCAATCCCGGCTCCGCCTCGGCCTCGCGTATGACCTTCATGTCAGGGAATTCCATCCGGGGCGCGGCCGCCGCCGCGTTGGAAAAATGGAAGGCGGAGGAACGCCCGGCGATTGCCGAGTACACCTACCTGGCCCCCAAGACCCAGCCCTTCGACCCGGAAACCGGGCGCTCGACCCCGAATTTTTCCTATGCCTACGTGGCCCAGGCTGTCGAGGTCGAGGTGGATACCGAGACCGGCTTCATCAAAATCCTGCGCGTGGTCTCCGCCGACGACGTGGGCAAAGCCATCAACCCCGCCCTGGTGCGGGGACAGATCGAGGGCGGCGTGGTGCAGGCGCAGGGCTACGCCATGCTGGAAGACATGAAGGTAAAAAACGGGCGCATCCTGACCGACCAGTTGAGCACCTATCTCATCCCAACCATCCTCGACATCCCCGACGCCGTGGAATCAGTCATCATCGAAGTCGCCGAGCCGAACGGACCTTTCGGGGCGCGCGGCCTGGGCGAACTCCCGTTCCTGCCGCTGGCCCCGGCCATCGCCGCCGCTGTCCACGACGCCACCGGCGTCTGGTTCAGCGAATTCCCACTCACACCCGAGCGCGTCCTGCGCGGGCTGGGAAAGATATAACCCCCATGTTCAAACGCTTTCAAAACTTATTCGCCCGCCACAAATACAAAGCGGGTATCTTTCTATTACTGGCCGCTGCTTCTGCCATTTGCGTCATAATGGTCCTTGCCCGGAATGCATACAGCGATACCGGGCAATACCGGTCGCTTGTTTGGAATCTCTTTCTGGCGTGGATTCCATTTGTCCTGGCTTATCTGGCCTACATATTTTCGTGGCGGCGATGGCTTCTCTATCTAATTCTTCCCATCTTTGCCTTCCTGTGGCTGATCTTTTTCCCCAACGCACCCTACATCCTGACCGACTTGCAGCACCTCAATGAGCAGGCCTCCAATGTCCCACTCTGGTATGACGTGATCCTCCTCATCTGGTTCTCGTGGACAGGCATGTTGCTGGGGATCGTGTCCCTTAACCTGATGCAGGAGATCGTCAAACGCCAGGTTGGCCGCTGGCTGGGCTGGGTTTTCGTGCTCGTGGTGGCAGGTTTGAGCAGCGCCGGCATCTACATCGGCCGCTTCATCCGCCTCAACTCATGGGACATCCTGCAGGACCCCACCGGAACCGCGAAAGACCTTTGGAACTGGCTGCAGGACCCCAGCCTTAGTTCCGTAGGTTTCATTGGCCTTTACACCCTGTTTTTCCTCTTTGCCTACTTCACCATTTACGCATTCGGCCACATCCTCCAGGAAGGGGCCAAAAATAATGCTTGAGGCTGCATCCCGTCATCATTGAAATCCACCATGCAGATTCCCCTCGACTATCACACGCACAGCCGATTCTCCGAAGATGGGGACGATTCGCCCGAGGCCATGTGCCTCCGGGCGATTGCTCTCGGCATCCCCGAAATTGGATTCAGCGAGCACTGGGACGTTGGCCCTCACGAACAGAACCCGCGCTTCTTCCAGCCCGAACCCTGGTTCAGGGAAATCGAGCGCCTGCGGGACCTGTTTGCTGGTCAATTAATCCTGCGGGCCGGGATCGAGATCGCCGAACCGCATCTGTACCCGGAACCTGCCGCCGAAGTCCTGGGGCGCGCCTGCTTCGATTATGTCATCGGCTCAGTGCATTGGGTCGGTCCGCATTTCATGTTCGACGAACAATACTTCAGCCAGCACAGCGCAGACGAGATATATGATGCTTATTTCGCCGAACTGGGCCGGATGGTGAGCAGCGCCGACATTGACATCGTTGGCCATCTCGATATCCCGTCCCGCACCGCCAAACCCATCCTGGGCTATGATCCTGCCCGTTATAAAAACCAGATACGCGGCATCCTGCGCATCGTCATCGAACGCGGACTGGCGCTGGATATAAATGCCGCCGGGCTGCGCAAACCGTCCCGCAATCTG
Organism: Chloroflexota bacterium; assembly: GCA_016208355.1. Taxonomy (GTDB): domain Bacteria; phylum Chloroflexota; class Anaerolineae; order Anaerolineales; family Villigracilaceae; genus UBA877. The sequence continues at coordinate 2,222 of JACQYE010000086.1, forward strand.
ATGCCCGATCCGCTCATCCTGAAATGGTTTGCCGAAATGGGCGGCGACCGCGTCACCCTCGGCTCGGACGCCCACGCAGCCGGACAGGTGGGCCTGCACCTTGCCGCCGCGCTGGGCGCTGTCCGCCTCGCCGGGCTGACTCACATCACACAATTCGAGGGGCGGCGGGCGCGGCCCATCCGAATTGGGTAGGGGCGACCCTTCAGGATTGTCCCAGCAGTCTGAAATTTTCGTCCTCCCCTCCAGCAATCCCACCGGTTCGCCCAGGACGGGTCGCCCCTACCAGAAAATCGTGGTTTAATATCCCCATGCCTTCCATCCTCCTCATCCGCGGCGGCGGCGACCTGGCCACTGGCGTCGCCATCCGCCTCATCCGCTCCGGCCTGCGCGTGGCTGTCACCGAACTCGCCCAGCCGCTGGCTGTCCGGCGCACGGTCTCCTTTGCCGAGGCCGTCTACGCTGGGGAGATCACGGTCGAGGGTGTCACTGCCCGACGCGTGGACGACCCCACCGATACCCTGCGCATCCTGTCAATTTTCGGCAAACAGCAAGTCCCTATACTGGTGGACCCCGACTGCATCTCAGCCCAGGCCCTGCATCCCGCGGTCATCGTGGACGGGCGCATGACCAAGCGTCCGCCCGAATCCATCGGCTACATCCCCCAACTCTACATCGGACTCGGCCCGGGATTCGAAGGTGGGGTGAACTGCCAGGCGGTGGTGGAAACCCGCCGCGGGCATACCCTCGGCCGCGTCTTCTTGCGCGGCGGCCCGGACCCGGATACGGGCGTGCCCGACGGCGACCCGCGGCGCGTCCTGCGCGCCCCGGCGGACGGTGAACTTGTCACCCATGCAGAGATCTGCCAGCACGTTGAACCCGGGCAGATCATCGCCGAAGTCGCCGGAGAGAAAGTTACAGCCCAGTTCGCGGGCATCCTGCGCGGCATGCTTCACCCCGGCCTAACGGTCACTCGCGGCCTGAAAATCGGCGACATTGACCCGCGCGACGACCCGCGTCTCTGCACCCTGGTCTCTGACAAAGCCCTGTCCGTCGGCGGCGGGGTTCTGGAAGCAATCCTCTCCAAGCCCGAACTACGCACCATAATGTGGACTTAACCACCAAGGCATAAAGATAGAAAAACCAGTTTTAGCGTCTTTGTGTCTTCGTGGTAAACAACTATGAATCTTGCTCAAGCAATCCGCATCTTAAATGCCCCCTGCCTCGCTCTAATTGGTGCAGGCGGAAAAACAACCGCCCTCTTTCGGCTGGCGCGCTCCCTGAATGAAGCCGGAGAGCCGGTCATTGTTACCGCGAGTACACATCTACACATTGACCAGATTCGGTTGGCTGATTCGCATTGGACCGGCACGAGACCCGAAGAATTGTCTGCGCTGGAAGACAACCTGCACGGCGTGATGCTCGTTACCGGTCCGATGGATGGAAATCGAACGGTGGGATTGGACAATAATACAATATCGTGGCTACGCGCAATGTGCGGTTATCACGATCTACCCATGCTCATCGAGGCCGATGGCGCGCGTCGGCGCCCACTCAAGGCCCCGGCGGAGCACGAGCCAGCAATCCCCGAATTTGTCGAAACAGTTATCGTGGTTGCCGGAATGGAAGGACTGGGAAAACCGTTGACGGATGAGTATGTCCATCGCCCGGAAATTTTCTCCCGCTTGAGCGGGCTGGAGTTGGGAGAAACCATCACTCCGGAAGCGTTGACCCGGGTACTCACCCACCCCGCGGGAGGGTTGAAGAATATCCCGCCCGGGGCGCGGCGCGTGGCGCTGTTGAACCAGGCCGACACGTCGGAGTTGCAGGCTCAGGCCAAAACATTGGCTGGGAAACTTCTGCCAGCCTTCCAATCGGTTGTGGTGGCATCGCTCCAACAATCTCAAATTTATGCTGTCCATGAACCGGTAGCCGGGATCGTCCTCGCCGCCGGGGAATCAAAGCGTTTCGGTCAGCCCAAACAACTGCTCGACTGGCATGGAAAGCCGTTCGTCCGCCAGGTGACAGAGACGGCGCTCGCGGCCGGGTTATCCCCGGTTGTCGTTGTTACCGGCGCAAACGCCGAGGTGGTTGGGTCCACAATTCACGATTTGCCAATAACCATTCACCATAACCTGGACTGGCAAACAGGTCAGAGTTCATCTCTGCAAACCGGGTTGCGTGCTTTGTCTCCCGCAATTGGGGCGGCTGTCTTCCTGCTCGCTGACCAGCCGCAGGTCACGCCGACGGTGCTGCGGGCGCTGGTGGACCGTCACAGCCTGGACTTAAGCCCGGTGGTCGCGCCGCAGGTGCAGGGTCAACGCGGCACCCCTGTACTGTTCGACCGGGTCACCTTCCAGGACCTGGCGTCGCTTACCGGGGATGTCGGCGGGCGGGCAATTTTCTCCAAATTCCCGATCACCTATCTTCCCTGGCATGACGAAAGTTTGCTGGCCGACATTGACACGCCGGAAGATTACAGGAAACTGGTCAATGGCGCATAATGTATCCGCCATCATCCTGGCCGCAGGCGAATCCCAGCGCATGGGGCAGCCCAAACTGCTCCTGCCCTGGGGTGGGAGGACCGTGCTCGGGCAGGTGGTGTCCACGTTCGCCGCAGCAGGGATCGAGGAGATCGTTGTTGTCACGGGCGGGACGCGGGAGTTGGTGGAAGAAGAAGTAGGTCGCCTGGCAAGGCAGTTCCCCGCCCGGGCCGTATATAACCCTGAGTATGCCCGCGACGGGATGCTGAGCTCCATCCAGCGCGGGATCGGTTCACTCGGCTTGCGGCCGCGCGCCGCGCTGATCGGGCTGGGCGACCAGCCCCAGGTCCGGGAAGATACGGTACGGGCAACGTGCGTTGCATTTGTAGAAAAAAGAGCGCAGTTGGTAGTTCCCACTCATGGGGGCCGGCGCGGGCATCCCTGGCTGGCGGCGCGTCCGCTCTGGGATGAAATCCTCTCCCTGCCAGCTTCAATCACGCCACGCCAGTTCCTGGCCATCCACGCCGGGAAGATCGAATATGTCGAGACCGATGACAGCATCCTGCAAGACCTGGATACGCCGGAAGATTATGCCAGCCAGCGCCCGTAGACCTTGCGCAATCGGTCATCTTATGCTATTTTTGTCATAGCATGATGTTGCGTTCTTTCATTGCGGTGGAAATTCCCCTCGAAATCCAGCAGGCCATTGCCCGAAGCACGGCCAGCCTGCAAAAATCCCTGCCCAAACCGCTCATCCGTTGGGTTGCCCCGCAAAACGTCCACTTGACACTCCAGTTCCTGGGCGACGTTTCGCCAGCCAACCTGGAACGACTGGCCGATGCGCTTAAGGTGGAAGCCGCTGCCCACTCGGCAATCGAGGTGCTGGTTGTCAAAACCGGCGCATTCCCGACCCCGCGCCGGGCGCGCGTTATATGGGTGGGACTCGAGGCCCCGGCGGCCCTCTCCGCCCTGCATCGCGGCGTGGAAGCCGTCACGACACGGCTCGGCTACCCATCCGAGGAGCGCAGGTTCTCCCCGCACCTGACCATCGGGCGGGTGAACCAGAATGCCGCTGCGGCAGACCTGCAGAAGATCTATGCCGTTTTGCAACAAACGGACATCGGTATCCTGGGGCGTTTCCAGGTGGAAGCAATCCACCTCTTCAAAAGCGACCTGTCTTCCTCCGGCCCGATATACGCGCGGCTGTATTCCCTGCCGTTGGGCGAAAAAATATAATAATCACGCCAACATATTGGCGATCCAAAAATTACGAGGTGACTCCTGAAGACACTCGACCTGGCCCATACGATTGTTGATGCCCTGACAGAAAAGAAGGGCGAAAATATCATCCTGTTGGATGTTCACGACCTCACGTCTTTCACAGATTATTTTGTTATCTGCACCGGGACAAGTAACCGCATGTTAAACGCCCTGGCCGATGGCATCCTGGAGAAAACCAAAGGGGATTTTAAGAAGAGGAACCGCCTCCAGGGAACGCCTGAGGCGGGTTGGATCGTGCTGGATTACGGCGACATCGTTGTGCACTTGTTCGACGAGGAATTGCGGCGGTATTACAACCTGGAAGAATTGTGGAAAGAGGGGAAGATCGTGCTGCGCTTGCAGTAAAACAAAACTCCCGGAGACAGGCTGTCTCCGGGAGGTCTTTCTTATTTCTCGAAAATCCACTTGTCGGCGTCCCGCCCCCAGCTGACCAACTCCTGCGGTTTGAACCACAGCGCCACTTCCTTCCCGCCGTTCTCGACCGTGTCGGAGGCATGGGTCAAGTTGCGGCCCACTTCCAGGGCAAAGTCGTGACGCAGCGAGCCGGGCGCGGCCTCGGTGGGTCGCGTGGCTCCCATCGTCTGGCGGATGGCGGCGACCGCGTTCGGCCCTTCCCAAACCATCGCCATGACTGGGGCGGAGGTGATGTACTTGATCAGGCCTTCATAAAAGGGTTTGCCCTGATGAATGGCGTAGTGCGTCTCGGCTAGTTCCTGGGAGACCTGCGAGAATTTCGCGGCCACAAGACGTAGCCCGCGGCGCTCGAGACGGCTGATGACTTCCCCGATCAGCCCGCGCTGCACGCCATCGGGTTTGACGAGTACGAGGGACTGTTCCATACCAAAACTACTCTTCTTTCTTTTCAGCCAATTCTTTTTTGTGGGCCTCGATGATGCCGCCGGCAATATGCGTCGGGACGGTTTCGTAGTGGTCGAATTCCATTGCGAAGACCCCGCGCCCGCCGGTCAGCGAGCGGAGCTGGGTGGTATAGCGCAACATTTCAGCCAGCGGTACGTGAGCAACAACGATTGTGCGTCCGCGCTCCGATTCGGTACCCTGGACACGGCCGCGGCGGGTGTTCATGTCGCTCATAATGTCGCCCATGTTGGCGTCCGGGACGGTGACGCGCACGTTCATGATCGGCTCGAAGAGCACCGGTCCAGCCTCGGCGACAGCCAGTTTGAAGGCCTCGCGCCCGGCAATTTCAAAAGCCACTGGCTTGGAGTCCACCGGGTGTTCCTTGCCATCGTACACGATAACGCGCACATTGTTCATCGGGAATCCGGCGATCACACCCTGGTTCAGGGTAGCGCGGATCCCTTTTTCTATGGGAGACAAGTAAGATTTCGAAAGGTTCATGCCGACCAATTCGTCAGTGAAATCGAAATCGCCTTCCATGTATGGCTCGATCTTCAACCACACTTCGCCAAACTGGCCCGCGCCGCCGGTTTGCTTCTTGTGGCGATACATTGCATCGCCCTTCTTGGTGATGCCTTCGCGGTACGGAACCTTCGGCTCGATAGTCGTCAGCCCGACCTGGAGCTTGCCTTCGGCGCGGCGGATGGCCACATCAATGTGCTGATCGCCCATGCCTTGCAAGATCGTCTGCGAAGTGGATGGCTCGTTGTACCAGGAGAGAGTCATGTCTTCTTCGCACAGGCGGGTGAGCGTGGGCGAAATCTTGGCGGCATCGGCCTGGGTCTTGGGATTGATTGCCACGCGGTACAGTGCGTTCGGATATTGCGGTTTGGGCAGGGTTAACGGGTGGCCCTTGTCGCACAAGGTGTCGCCGGTGCTGGGGACGGAGAGTGTCGCCACGACGCCTATATCGCCGGAGTGAATGACCTTCTGCGGGATGCCTTCCTTGCCGCGCATTATCGAAAGGGAGGCCATGCGCTCCTCGGCGCCCTTGACCTGGTTCCAGATGCGGGTATCCGCCTGGAGCGTGCCGGAGTAGACGCGGAAGTATGTCAGTTTCCCGACGAACGGGTCGGCGGTAGTTTTCCAGACATAAATTGCAAGCGGCCCAGAATCGGAGGCAACGAGTTTCTCCTCGCCTTCCCTGCCTTGGGCAATCGCCGCTGGGACCTCTGCCGGGGAGGGGAACAGGCTGATGACGGCATCCAGCAGGGGCAGGATGCCCTTCTCGTGCGCCCCGGCTGAGACGAAAACCGGCACATACGCGCCTGAACGGACAATCGCCTTGAGCCCCTTTCCCAATTCCTCGTCGGACAGGGCTCCGTTCTCAAAGTATTTCTCCATCAAGGAGTCGTCGCCCTCAGCAGCGGCTTCGATGAGCGCTGTGCGGGCTGCTTCGGCAGCAGGCTTCAGGTCCGCGGGGATTTCTTCCGCAGACTTGCCGTCGCCGGCGTAAGCCTTCATCGCAACCAGGTCAATCACACCCTTGAAAGCAGCCTTTTCGCCCCAGGGCAACTGCACCGGGATAAGGCGCACGGGCGAAAATTCCTGCACCGTGGCAAGCGCTTTCTTGAAGTCAGCGTTGTCGCGGTCCATTTTGTTGATGACCAAAAAGCGCGGCAATTTGAAAGCGTCGCAATAGTTCCACGTGATCTCAGTGCCCACTTCCATACCGGCCACTGAGTCCACCAGAATGAGCGCGCCGTCGGCCACGCGTAGGGCCGAGATAACCTCACCCACGAAGTCGGTGTAACCGGGCGTGTCGAGCACGTTGATCTTGTGGTTCTTGTATTCCACAGGGACAATGCTCGTTGACAGCGACAGTTTTCGGCGGATTTCTTCATCCTCGAAGTCGGAAGCGGTCGTCCCGTCTTCGATCTTGCCAAGGCGGGTGGTCCCGCCCGTCGCGTGCAGGAATGCCTCTGCCAGCATGGTCTTGCCGCCCGAACCATGCGAAACGAGCGCAATGTTGCGGAGAAATTCAGTAGTATACTCTTTCATGCAAACCTCTGATTAAGATTGGGATGATTCCAGCCGCCTGATTATACCAACATTTTTGTTTTCTGCTTTTCTGTTTTATGGACGCCTTCCGCCGCTTGAACTTTTCCCTCTGGTACTACCGTCGCCCGCCATGGGACAGCGGCATCGTCCCACCCGAGGTGATGGATTTTATCTCCAATCACGACCCCGGCCGCGCTCTTCAAAGAGGCAGGAGCGGGAGGCCCGGGTTTGGTATATGCAGATTTGGAATGGGCTGCGAAAGAGCTGGAATTGATCGAACGCCGGGATGGGGTGGATAAAAAGAGCAGGCATTCAGCCTGGTTTACTTACAAGTTCGCGAAAGACTGACCTAACCCAAGTCTGAATATGTTCCAAAGGTTGTGGGGAACTTCACTCAAGCACCCCCAAAAGTCAGGTTGCTAATTCGGATAATTTATGTCATAATTGCCGCATCTTACTGGTTACGGAGGATCGCCATGAAAAACAAGAAACTTGGATACCTGGGGGTTATGCTTGCTACTTTAACAATGGTCTCGTGCATCCCTTTTCCGACTGCCACGCCGCAGGTCATCCAGGGAAATAATCCAGCCCCGGAGACCCTCCCGGAGGTCACCAGCACGCCCACTCTTGAAGTGGTCCCCACAGCCACCACGGACACAAGAGTGATCATCACTGCCGCCACTGGAAGTCTGGCCATCCGACGAGGACCGGGAACCAACTATAACCTGCTGGGTTACCTGCAAGACGGGCAAAGCGCGGTTGCCACGGCCCGCGACGGCACGGGGGGCTGGCTCTATATCCCCATCCCGGCCTCCCCCACCCTCTATGGCTGGGTAGCCGCCGGGACGCAGTATTCCACCATCCAGGGCGACATCAACTCGCTCGAGGTCATGACAGTTGCTGCGGCAGAGCCAATCATCATCCGAAACTGCACTTTTCACCCGATGCTGATCACCCCGTTGAATGTTATTCTGGCACCGCAATATGACGCGCCAAACAACGTCCTGCAAGTCGCTCCTGGAGATTATGCGGCGTATGACCAGAACCAGGAGGGCCATCCCCAGGTCAAGGCAATGAGCTTGGAAGAGGGCGATTGGGTTGATATCAATACAGACGGTCTGAACAATACTTATTACTGTCCATAATAATTCAAAAGGGTTGTGTGGCAGACACTGCCACACAACCCTCCTTCAGCGGGAAGTCGCAGGAATAAATTACCCTTCACTTGTCATGATAAACAGGGGCTTCATTTCAAAGGATTCGTACTTGGGCCGGTAGCGGTCGGTATTGTAGAATTCGTTGACGTTGACCACTTTCTTCGAGCCGGTCACTACTTCCAGCGGGACATTATCGTAACGGCCATTCTTGAGCACCACAAGGCGACCATGGATGCCCTTGATGAGCAGGTCAAGTGCCAGGTTGCCAAAAGCCATTGGGACAACCGAGTCGATCGCGTCCGGGTCGCCGCCGCGCACCATATAGCCCAGTTTTTGGTTGATGATGTTGATCGTCACGCCGTTGTTGTACTTCGCGGTGCGGTTTTGTAATTCCGCCGAGACCAGGTCGCCAATGCCGCCCAGTTTTGCATGGCCAAAAGCGTCGGTAGCGCCATCCTGGAACACCATCTCCCCGCCCTCGAATGTTGCCCCTTCGGAGACCATCACAATGGAATATTTGCTGGGGTTATGGTTGCGGTCATAGACCAGCAGTTCGGCCAGGCGGTCAATGTTGAATTTCCATTCGGGGATCACACAGCGGTTGGCTGCGCCAGCCATGGTCGGGAGCATTGCGGTGAACCCGGCATAGCGGCCAAAGACCTCCAGAACCATGATGCGCTCGTGCGAACCGCCGATGGTACGCAGGTTGTTGGTTAGATTAATCGTGCGCGTGACACAGGTGGAAAACCCGATGCAGTAATCAGTGCCGGGTACGTCGTTATCCATCGTCTTGGGGATGGCAATGACTTTGAAGCCTTCCTTTAGCAATCGGACGGCGTAACTCAGCGTATCGTCTCCACCGATGGGGATGAGATAGTCAATGCCAAGGAAGTCCAGGTTCTTCAAAATTTCCTCGGTCAGGTCGTTGCGTTCCTCGTGGTATTTTTCGCGCAGGTGCACGGGAACGCTTTCTTTTTTTACTTTCGCGGCGTTCGTACGCGAGGTATGCAGGAAAGTTCCGCCTGTGCGCCCGGCGCGATTCACCACTTCTTCGGTCAGCAATTGGTAATTGGGGCTATTGTCTGCATTTTTATCCCGGACGAGATCCATCAACCCGCCCCAGCCGCGCCGCAGCCCGATAACCTGATACCCTTCGCGCAACGCGCGGATCGTGACCGCCCGAATAGCCGGGTTCAGCCCTGGCACGTCCCCGCCGCCGGTCAGGATGCCGATGACACCTGGTTTTTTTGTTGACATACACTACTCCTTGACAAAAAATGAGAACAACTACTGCTTTCGCAGTACCCTGTAAGCGGCTATTATACTCCCCGCCTTTTCCCCCGCAAGGATTCACGGCCTTTGAGGAGCTGCTAATGATGTCCCTGCCAATCCCTTGCACCACGGTGCGCACAGTCCCCTTCGGGGATGATAAGAGCACGGAAAGTTACTTTTTGGTTTTACTCTGTGGACTCGGTGTTCTCTGTGGTGATGTTTTTACACACCTTTCACCGCTCCCGGCTTTTGGGGATTAGCGCCGTAAGGCAAGAGACAGGGTAATGCAGAACCATGGGGAACCAGGATTCGTGAAAAATCGCCTCCAGCGGGTATAATAAGACCAGCCCATCTCCTGTGAGCCGCCATGAACATATCCCCTTCCGGCCCTTTCCTGACAGACCCCAGTGGTCAAGAACACCACCTGAAGAAAGACGTTTTCACCATCGGCCGCGCGGTCGAGTGCGATGTGGTCATTGTCAGTAAAAGCATCTCGCGTGAGCATGCCCGTATCCGCCGGGACGGACGCCGCTGGTTTGTGGATGATCTCGGCTCCACCAACGGAACATTCCGCAATAACGAGCGTGTCGTAGGCAGCCTTGACTTGCGCGATGGGGACAGCCTGAAAACTGGCGATGTAACCTTCGTCTTCCACGACCCCGATACAACCTCGCGCGAAAATCCCGTGCCCGACCTGGAGGTGGATACCGTCGCCGGGGTGGTGCGCGTCAACCGGCAGGCAGTAACGCTCTCGCCAAAAGAGTATGCCCTGCTGGCCTACCTCTACGAGCGCCGCGGGCAGGTCTGCTCGAAGGATGACATCGGACGCGCGGTCTGGCCGGAATATCAGGCAGGCGGCATCTTCGATTATCAGATCGAGAATCTCGTCCGCCGCCTGCGGACACGCATCGAGGTGGACCCGGCCGACCCGCAGTTGTTGTTCACCATTCGTGGGCTGGGTTATAAATTGATGACTGCGTAGACCTTTTTATTTCAATATACGTCGGCGGTTCCACTGCCGGCGTATTCGCTTGTCAGCATAATTACTGGATTCGCTCAATCAATATCATCTCAATGCCCTCCCAATAGCCCTCTATTAGCCGGTGGATAGGTTGAATCTCGTCCTCTCATGTAATATGGAGGCCGGATGAGACCTATGGCCGCGAAAATAAAAACCCTGGCGAAAACCAAACACATGGCCCCTGTTTCCCTGGAAGGTCAAACACTCGGCAAATACCGTATCCTGGAGCCGCTGGGACGCGGCGGGATGGCGCAGGTCTACAAGGCCTACCACCCCAGCCTCGACCGTTATGTGGCAATCAAAGTCCTGCGCTCCGACTTGGTGGAAGAGAGCGAGTTCCTGTCCCGCTTCCGGCGCGAGGCGCGCTCGGTTGCCGGTCTGCGTCACCCGAATATCGTCCAGGTCTACGACTTCGACGTACAGAGCGAACTTTACTTCATGGTCATGGAGCTCCTGGAAGGCGACACGCTTAAAGCCTACTTGAATGCCTTCCGTACACGGGGCGAACGCATGCCGTTGGGCGAGTTGACCCGCATCCTGAATGACGTACTCGCCGGCCTGACATATGCCCATTCCGAAGGCGTCATCCACCGGGACCTGAAACCTGCCAACATCTTACTGACGCGCCGCGGCCAGGCCGTACTGACCGACTTCGGCATTGCCCAGATCCTCGGCGGTACGCAGTACACAGTCTCCGGCGCGCTAATGGGAACACTAAACTACATGGCCCCCGAACAGGGCCGGGATGGGAAGTGCGATGTCCGCTCGGATATCTACTCGCTGGGTATCGCCTACTACGAAATGCTGACCGGCAGCGTCCCCTTCGACGCGGATACGCCGCTGGCAATCCTGATGAAGCACCTGAACGACCCCCTGCCCCTGCCGCGCACACTCGAACCATCCATCCCGGAGGCCTTCGAGCGCGTGGCGCTCAAGGCGCTCGCCAAGAACCCGGACGAACGCTACCAGAGCGCAGCCGAGATGTCAGCGGCGATCAACGCTGCTGCACAGGAGACCGGCATTCAGGTCCCGGAGGCGACGACGCTTCCACAAACGATGACCGTCCCCCGGGTCCGGCCCGCACCGGTGCCCGTCTTCTCCGGGAAAGGCAAGTCCGACATCGCCGATGATGGGTTTGCTTCCGGTGATACAGAAATTAAAATAAAACCCCCCAGGCCCGAATCGGCCCAGAAACAGGGATCCCGCGGCGCATTGACCTGGGTTACCCTGATGGTTTTAGGCAACATGATCCTGCTGTGGGCGAGCGGGGTTTATGGCTGGAGTGTGTTTGGGCTCGCCTGGCCAATGGAACTGGTCCTGGTTGGCGGTTTGTTCTTCCTGCTGATGGTGGAATCATCCAGCCCGTGGCTGCTTATCCCGGGCGGGATGCTGATGGGCAACGGTCTGCTCCTGGCCTACTACGCCCTGACTGGCCGCTGGCAAGACTGGGCTATCCTGTGGCCGCTGGAACCCTTGATCGTGGCCGGTTCGATTATTGCACCATTCTGGCTCACCAGGCAAAGTGATGGAGGCCGGGCTTTTGTGAGATGGTTTGGAACCGGTGTTCTGGTGGTGGCTGGAATTACATTCGTTATCTCGTTGGCGGTAGCAATTATCCAGTCTCTTTAATCTCCGCCTGACTGACACAAAGAATTCCTCGATACTGGCTGAATCAATGGCCGCCAGTCTTGTTCAACGCGGCCAATTTCATAATCAAAGAACCTAAAGGAGGTTCCCATGCATAAAAACGCTTCTCTTCTTTTCGGTGTGACCCTGATCGCGCTGGCATTGCTGGCGCTGGCCGGCAACCTGCTGGCCGGGGCAACCGGCGTGGACATCATGCGCGCTGGTTTTCACACCTGGCCGCTGGCCGTTGTCGGTGCCGGCCTGCTGTTTTGCGTCCCGCCGTTCATCTTCCGCCAACAAAAAGGGCTGGGCGGCCTGTTCATCCCCGGCCTGCCGGTGTTGACCACGGGCATCCTGCTCTTCGTGGCCAGCGTCACCGGCAACTGGGGGCTCTGGGGCACCCTGTGGCCGCTGGAAGTCATCGGCGTGGCGCTTGGCTTTGTGATGGCCGCCATCTTCCTGCGCGTGGTCTGGCTGATGGTTCCGGCCAGCATCGTGGGACTCACCGGGATGGTGCTGCTGTTCTGCTCCCTCACGGGGTTATGGGCCGCCTGGGCCGTGCTTTGGACAGTTGTTCCGTTCTCGGTGGGATTGCCGCTGCTGATCATCGGCATCTTCCAGAAGAACGACGGCGTGAAACTGGCCGGGTTGATCGTGACCGGTTTCGCCGGGCTGGCCTTCGCGGCCATGTCGGCCATCATTGTGACTACCTCCTGGCTGACAAAAATTGTCGGGCCGGTCATCATCCTGGCGCTCGGCGTCTTCATGGTCGTTTCGGCGCTGGTAAAGAAAAAGGCCGAATAAATTATTCGCCCATGAACAACTACCAAACATCCGCAGTTTGCATGACTGCGGATGTTTGAATATGGGCAAATGTGATTACTATTCAGCGGCAGCACGGACCCTCGTCCTGCCGCGCGTCCATAAGCCTTCCCCCCAGAACAGGATCAGCGCCGCCCAGACGATGCCAAACCCTATCAATTGGCTGTGGCTGAAAGGCTCTTTGAAGACCAGCACGCCCAGCAGAAATTGCAAGGTGGGAGCGACGTACTGGATAATCCCCAGCAACGAAAGCGGGATACGCTGTGCGGCGGAGGCGAACATCAACAGCGGGACCGTCGTCACCAGTCCTGCCCCGACCAGCAACAGGTCCGACCCAGCACCGGCGTGGAGGAATGCTCCCTGTCCGCTGACCTCAGAGAAAACCAGCCAGCCAAGAGCAGGCAAGAACAGGATGCCGGTCTCCAGCGAAAGACCGAAGAGGGATCCCAGGGGAGCAGTCTTTTTTACCAGACCGTAGATGCCGAAAGAAAAGGCCAGGGTGAGTGCGATCCAGGGCAGCCGCCCGTAGACGACCGTCAGGTAGGTCACGCCGACCGCGGCCATAACAACCGGAAGCCATTGGAAACGGCGCAGGCGCTCACGCAGAAAAACAACGCCAAGCAGGACGTTAAGCAGAGGATTGATGAAATAGCCCAGGCTGGTCTCCACGATGTACCCGGCGTTTACTGCCCAGACGTACGTCAGCCAGTTGACACCGATAAGGATGGCCGCGGCAAAGTAAATGAAAAGAACGCGCCGACTGGAGATGGCCGCCTGGAAAGCTTTCCATTGTCTCGTGACCAAGACGAAAGCCAGCAGGATCAAAAACGACCAGATAATCCGATGACTGAGCAGTTGCAGGGCCGGGACATGGTGGAGCAGTTTCCAGTAAACGGGGAAAACTCCCCAAGTAACATATGCGCCGATGGCGTAGAGGATGCCGTGATTCATGCGTTGGAGTCTCCTTTGCGGGGCGCAAGTATACACTGCTATCTGAATTTTCCAAGGAGTTTACTCTTCGGAAAATCCTGGTATTGAATCCAATCAACACAAAAGGAGCCGCCTACTATTGGCGGCTCCCTCGTTCCCTGCTTTGACGAACGGGGTTATTTCTTGCCGAAGAAATACTTCTTGAAGAACCACATGACCAGAGTGGTCAGCACTACCGGGCCGAGGAAGGCAAAGGCGGCGCCGAACATCCCGGTCAGGTATGGGCCAACGAACGGGAGCCCGTCCAGGACGCTGTAGACAGCACCCAGCACCAAGTAGCGAATGCCCTGATTGACGATATCGTCGGAGTCAATATAGAAAATAGCCGCCAGGATACCGACGAGCGCCAGAATAAGGGACAACCAGGAGGCCGAGAACCCGATCAGCCCAACCACCACTGCCACGAGCAGGCCAAGAAGATACAACCACTTGCCGATGTTTTTCATGCTTTTGCTCCTCTTTTTGTAGATTCGGATTGTGTGTAATCGCGATTACAACCAATACAACCCTGGTTGCGTTTGTGAGTTGCGATTGTGAAAAAGGGAGCGTGATTGTTTTTGGCCGAATTGCTACAATCCAAGATGGTTGATGGCTACAACAATCTCGCCATACTGGAAACGATAACCCGCCTCCACCAGCCGCCTGGGCGCGGCAGCGCGGCCTTCGAGGACGAGAACGGACATCTCCCCCAGAACAAGTTTTAGCAGGAAGGCCGGCGCTGGAAACCAATATGGACGATGCAGGGCTTTCGCCAGGATGCGGTAGAAATCAGCGTTGGAAACCGCTTCAGGGGCAATCAGATTGTACGCGCCGGTAGTCCGTTCATTTTCCAGTAAGAAACGCATCGCGCCCACCACATCGTCGAGGTGCACCCAGGGCACGGCTTGTTTTCCGCCTCCAAGCGGGCCACCGGCAAACAAGCGCACGGGCAGGGCCATCAACGGGAAGAGACCGCCTTTTGGGGCCAGAACGACTGCCTGCCGGGTGACGCACCGACGCACGCCCATCTGTTCCACTTCCTTTGTGGCATCCTCCCAGGCCACCGTCAGGCGGGAAAGGAAATCGTCCCCGGGAGAAGTGGACTCGTCCGCCGGGCCGCCGCGCAGACCGTAATGGTTGATTCCTGAGGCCTGGATCAATACCTCCGGGCGTGGCGAGGCGGCGCGGATGGCTTCAGTGACCGCCTGCCCAGCCTGGACGCGGCTGTCCCAAAAACGCTGTTTCTGCGCCTTTGTCCACGGCCAACGCGCCAGCGGTTCGCCCGCCAGGTTAATAACCGCGTCCATACTGGAAACAAGTTCACCCCAGCCGGAGGGTGTGCGCCCATCCCAGTGGACGAGAGTCAAACCCTTTGTGACGGGGGCAGGCAGCAGGTCCCGCCGGGTGAGCGCCCAGACAGTACTCCCGTCGGCCAGCAGGGAGCGGGTCAGCGCCTTTCCTATCAATCCGGTCCCGCCAGTTATCAGAATATTCATCCTGGTTTCTCCTTTTCTAAGCCTTGCCCGGAGTGGAGTATAATACACGCCATTGCGGAGTTCTCATGAACGCGCCAGTTTTGGTTCTCAACGCCAATTTCGAGCCGATCAACGTCTGCAACACCCGGCGGGCGGTAGGTTTGATTCTGTCAGGCAAAGCCGGGATGGTGATGAACGGACGCGGTTACATCCAAACGGTAAAGATCGCCATCCCGCGCCCATCCGTTATCCGGCTGGAGCAGATGATCCACCGGCCGCGCCCGCAGATAAAGCTTTCGAGGCGTGAAATCTTCCGGCGCGACAATTATACCTGCCAGTATTGCGGGCGCCATACCAGCGACCTGACACTGGACCATGTCCTGCCAAAGCACCTGGGGGGAGAGCACGTCTGGACAAACGTGGTGGCGGCTTGCCCGAGCTGCAACCATCGCAAGGGTGGGCGCAAACTGGACGAGGCGCGCATGACGCTCCTGCACATCCCTCATGAGCCGCCAGCCAGCGCGGTTTATGTGTTTGGACGGCACGTCGAAGAGAATACCGATTGGGAGCAATATATTCGAGGCTGGTAAATGAACAAGCCCCCGGCTGATGAACTGCTGGGGGCTTTCGCTTTTTATTAGAACTCCAGCGCCATCAAGTCTTCTGACAGCACCACGGGACCATCGAAACGAGTCTGGGCTTCGCGGACCGGGTCTCCGACCGCAAAGGGACCGGTTGGGTAGTGGATAAGATACAGCGCGCCGACTTCGGCCTGGCGGGCTATGTCCCCTGCCTGGGCGGCGGAGGAGTGTCCCGTGAACGCGCCGGCGGCTTCGTGAATCAACACATCCGCCCCCGCTGCCAGGCGGATGACCTGGGCGCAGGGTTCGGTGTCGCAGGAGTAGGCCAGCACCTTATCTTTTTGCTTGAATTCGATGCGCAGACCGATAGCCGGGATCATGTGCTGGACAGGAGAGGCGGAGATGGACATTTCATCGAATTCCAATACCGTAACCATCTCCTGGGCTGGCAGGCGGTAAAATGCCACCGGGAAAAAATCCGGCCAGTCAGCCCAACCGTAAAAGCCCATTAGATCCTCCATGCGGTCGAGAGTGTAATGCAGGCCATAAATGTTGAGCGGACGGCGCCGGCCCATCAGCCACATGTTCATCAGGAGTTGTGGCACACCAGAGACGTGGTCGGGGTGGAAATGGGTCAGGATGAGATCCGACAGATCATGAAAATCCACCCCAGCCTTTTGGAGGCGCAGAATTTGATTGCTGACACAATCTACCAATATGGTGCGCGTTTCGCCCACCAGTACCATGTGAGTGTTTTCGTGCGCTTCATCGGGGATGGCGTTCGACGTGCCAAGGATGATAAGTTTCGGCATCCGCTTCGCCTTTCTGCCCCTATCCTACTCTCATTTCCCAAAAGTAGACAATAGCACAGGAGTAACCCACGTCTCCACCGCCGCCGCAATCGCCAGGAGCGGCACGACCAGACCGACGAATATTCTGGTCCAATCGGCAATGGCCTCGATGATTATTTCTCCCAGGGAGCGTTGGGAGCGCGGCGTTACGAGAAGGACCGCGCCATACAGGACAGCCGCGCTGGAAAGGACCAGCGCGGTGATCTCGAAGATGCCATGCGGCAGGATGCCAAACACGGCTACCTTCCAGGGGGAGAATCCCATCACTCCCATCAACGATAACACCACGCCGATGACGGCCGCGTTCAGGAAATACATCAAGGCGCCCAGCGTACCGAAAGAGACCATCCCAAGCAAGGAAATAACCGCCACGGCCCGCAGATTGTGGCCCAGGATGTAGGTGTATGACAATCCGCCCAGGGAAGGCATATCCACTCCGGCTGGCAGGATGCTGCCAAGTTCACCAAATATTTCCTCGGGAACCAGGGCGCGGTAGGATTGGATCCACGAATAGCCGACGACAACCGAAAGAATACCAAGCGCCAACGTCAACCAGATGGCCGGGGCCTGGCGGCGGAGCGTGGCGCGGACCTCGGTCCTGTACCAACCCCAGGGGGTTCTTGCCCCGCCGGTGAAGGACTGCCAGAAAACCCGACCCACCCAGCGCAGGTTCAACACGTCAATCTCGCGCCCAAGCAGGGCTTCACGCTGGAAATGAGCAATCCCGACCCGCGCCATGAGCACGGTCAGCACGGAGACGCCCGCCACCGCCAGCCATAGCACCTGGTCATTGCCCCAGAAGAGCATGACCGCCTCCCCCTGAATGAGCAAAGCCATCGGGATGACGATGAACGAGGCCATCACATGTAGATCTGCCAGTCCTTGAGCGGGCTGACGAGCAGCGGCTCGATTGTGCCGCGTTCCTTCTCCCCGACAAACGCCTCCAGCGCGATCACCAACGAGACGGTGATTGGAAAAAAACCCACCACCAGCATAAGAAAAGGCACCAGGCGCTCCGCAATCAATGGGGTATCATATTTCGCCGTGAAGTTGATGGCTGCCTGCGCGCCGGCATTCGCCAGGAACGGCAACACCACGGTCAGGATGACCATTGGGATGATGATACGCCAGTCCCGCAACTGGTCGCGCAGTTCGCGCCACGCCACCAGCCAGACGATGCGGAATTCCTCGACCCAGCGCCTAGGCATGGGTCATCTTCGCCATGGCCGCCAGGTAGACTTCCTCCAGCGTGCGCGGTACTTCCTGCATGGACACGACATCCACGCCGGACTTAATGAATTGTTTCAAGAGAATGGGATTGGATTCCACCGGGTCTTCGACGCGGAAACGCGGACCCGCCGCGGCCTCGTCGAGGAGCGTCACCCCGCGCGGCAGGTCGAGGGTCCCGCCCCGCCAGTTGCCCCGCACGCGGACCTGGTATTCTGCCGGCCCCAGGAGAGCGAGTTTCAACTCCTCCACCGTCCCCTGGGTCAGGATGCGCCCGCGGTAGATGATGGCGATATGGTCAGCAAGCATCTCCGCTTCGACCAGGTTGTGCGTGCAGATGATGATTGTCCGGTTGGCTGTGCGGAGGCTGGCAATAGACTGGCGCACAAGCCGGGCTGATTCGGGGTCCATGGCAGAAGTAGGTTCGTCGAGGAGAAGCACAGGCGGCTCATGCAGGAGCGTGCGGGCCAGCGCCAGTTTTTGGCGCATGCCTTTGGAATATTGCCCCATCGGGCGCCTGGCCACTTCGTCGAGACCGAAATAATCAAGCAGTTCCCCGCTGCGCTTCCGGCGCGTGACAGCATCCAGCCGGTAGACCTGTCCGTAGAAATCCAGGTACTCCTCGCCGGACATGCGCAGGTACAACCCATGCTGCTCGGTCAACACCCCCACCGCCGAGCGAACTTTGTCCGGTTCGCGGGCCACATCGTAGCCAGCCAGGCGTGCCCAGCCGCGCGTGGGAGCCAGCACCGAGGTCAGCATACGCACGGTGGTGGTTTTCCCGGCCCCGTTCTGGCCGAGCAACGCCAGTACCTGGCCGGGCCGGACGGTGATGGTGACACCGTCCACGGCCTGGAAGTCGCCAAACTGTTTGCTCAGGTCTTCGGTTTGGATCATGAAGTGACGGTAATCGAGAACTTTCGGTGTCTTCAGTTCCAACCACAGAAGAACAACCGATGTTCTTGTAATTGATTATTTGTCGGCGCGTCGCGGGCGGTGGTTCCAGAAGATCAGGCCGCCCATCACCACAGCAACAACGACCATGAAGGTCTGGTTGAAATTGATGCCGCCCACCTGTGCCGAGTCGAGCCGCAGGAATTCCAGGGAGAATCGCCCGATTGCGTAGGAAATCAAGTAGAAGTAGAAAATGTCGCCAGGCTTGAGCCATTTATCAAAGCGGCGGCCCACCACCAGGAGAATAGCCATGTTGAGCAGGTTCCAGAGCGATTCATACAGGAACAAGGGATGGAAGTATTCAAAACTTTCATACCCAGAAACGCGGTGCAGTGGGTCAATGTAGATTTTCCAGGGCAGGTCGGTGGGCAGGCCGTACACCTCCTGATTGAAAAAATTGCCCCAGCGGCCAATCGCCTGCGCGAGCGCCACGCCTGGCGCGACGATATCCGCCCAGGTGAGGAAGGAAATCTTGCGCTTGCGACAATAGATCCACAGGGCAATCCCGCCGCCGATGACCGCGCCCGGGATCCCCAGGCCTCCGCTGCGGATATTAATCGCGTCCAGCGGATGGGTCAGGTAATACTGGGTGGTGATCCCCTGCTCCACCATGGAAGGCGGGGGAGTGAAAATATGCCAGAGTCGTGCGCCAACAATACCGGCCAGCACCACCCAAAACAGGGCATCCCACAGGTAATCCTGGTTGAAACCGCGCCGTCTGGCTTCAGCAGACCCAAGTAAAGCCGCCGCAACCACACCCAGGGTGATCAGGATCCCGTAATAATAAATCTTTATTTCCCGGCCCTCAACAAGCGGGCGCAGGAGGAACCACGCGACCAATCCGATAACGATGGCAGGAATAACCCAAAAAAGGCTTTGGGCGATTTCCTGCTTTTTGTCCCGCTTCTGTGCACGTTTGCCGCCCTGCTCTTCAACCCATTGTCGGAGCATAAGCGCCAGCATAACGAGGATGAACGGGATACCAATTAGTGTTAGAACCGTGACAGGTAAGTCAAAACCGCTATTCATAATTTTCTCCTGGAAGGAAATTTGTGATTACGATGGGCATCAGCGCGCGCCCTCAGGATGCGCTGAATGGCCGTGAAATTGGCGAAAACGGCAATGATAAAAAGCACCACCAGCGGCAGGTTAAAGATCAAGCCTGGGATGAGTACAATATAACGTTCGACGCGAGTCAACAATCCAACGTTGGCGTCTAGCTTGGAAGCATCGGCGCGGGCCTTAATGTAAGATACAAGCACAGACCCGGCTGCCGCGAGGTAGGCGAGGACGATTCCGTAGGGATTGCCATCCTTCAAATAATAAAGGATGAAGCCGCCGAAAATGAACAGTTCCGAATAGCGGTCAGTAACCGAGTCCACGAACGCGCCCCAGTCACTGACTTCGTTGCGCAGGCGCGCCAGGGCGCCATCCAAGGCATCCACCGGACCCATGACGAGGAGCAGAATCCCGGCCCAGGTCATGTGTCCTAAGGCAATTAAAACAGCCACGCCAATCGTACCGGCCAGACCGAACAGGGTGACGGCATTGGGTGTAATCCCAAGCCGGCTCAGGAAGCCAGCAATCGGATTCAATATCCAACGAAACCAGACCCGCATCTTGTCAGCAAAAGACTTCTTTTTGTTTTCAGAGATTTCAGTCAAATCGTTTTCCTTTTCTGGTTGAGATAAAACGGGGCAATAATACCATAACAAAGGGAACAACCGCCTTGCGATGGTTTTACAATCCGGGCATAGAGGGGCTACTGTTCTTCCGCCCCATTTTCGTCTTCGTCCGGTTCGAGCAGGACCTCGCGGTCGCGCCCCCCACCCGCGGAGGGGCCGACTACCCCCGTCTCCTCCAACTGGTCGAGCAGCCGGGCGGCGCGCGGATAACCAATGTTCAACCGTCGCTGGAGCATGGAGGCGCTGGCGCGCCGCTCTTTCTTGAGCAAGGTGATGGCGCGCTCGATCAACACGTCATCGCCGGTCTTATCGTCCACCGCACTGACCATCGTCTCCCACGGAGGCGGAACATCCTTCTGCGGGACAGTCTTTTGCCAGTGAGCGATGAGACGCTCGATCTCCTGGTCTGTCACAATGACACCCTGGGCCCGAATTGGATTGCCCACTTCCGGGTTGAGGAAGAGCATGTCACCGCGCCCGAGCAGGGTCTCTGCGCCAGGCAGGTCGAGGATGACGCGGCTGTCCACACCCGAGGCCACCGAAAAAGCCAAACGCGACGGGAAGTCGTCAATCATGACGACGATGCGCGGCAGAGGCTGGACATCTTTGCGACGTTGGAGGCGGCGATTATAGGCATCCACATCACGGGCTTTGGCGGCTTCGAGCAATTTGTAACGGTGCTCCATCTCCACCACCACCCAACGCAGGACGCCCAGGATTCGCTGGACATCTGTTTCCACCTTGCCATACAAATGCGGCAGGCCGTTATAGCGGATCAACTCCACCATTTTAGAATCGATCAGCACCAGGCGCAGGTCTTCGGGCGCATTGTTCATCGCCAGGCAGGCCGCCAGGGCGGTAATGCAGACCGATTTGCCGGAGCCGGTTGTCCCGGCGATGAGCAAGTGCGGCATCCGCGCCAGGTCGGCCACCAGCGGGTTACCCGAGACATCGCGCCCGAGGGCGATTGCCAGTGGAGAGGCAACCTTGTAGAACGCATCCGTCTCCAGTAAGGGGCGCAGGCGCACCAGCGCGGACCTGGCATTTGGCACTTCAATCCCTACATATCCTCGTCCAGGGACCGGGGCTTCGATACGCAGACGTTCTGCAGAGAGCGCCAGGGCCAGATCTTTTTGCAGACTGGCGATCTGGGCCACGCGCACTTTCATTTGCTGGGCATCTTCTTCGACTCCCTTGCGAATGAACCCCGGCTGGACGGCAAACTGTGTCACAGTGGGGCCGATGCGGAAGCCAACCACCTTGGCCGGGATGCCAAATTCGGACAGGGTTTTCTCGATAAGACCGGCAACTTGGTTGATCGTGCGTTCATCCGGTCGGACGGATTGCTCGCCCAACAACAGATTGAATGGCGGCAGGCGGTCGCTGCGCGGTTGGGGTGCGGGAGGCGTTTTATCCTGCCGTTCAGGGACTTTGAAATTCTTGCGGAACTCAGGAGGCAGCGGCCTGCCTTTTTTGTCAGCCTGTTTTGCCAGGGAGCGAACCTCCGGCAACGGGGAGACCACAGGCGACTCAGACAAAGGGGAGGTGGATTCCGAATGAAGCGCGACAGGCTCCAGGTCCGCTGAAAGAGGTTCGCCTGCCTGCTGCAGGATCCAACGCTCGACATATCTCCAGAGACCGAAGGCTGTCAGGATGGAAAATCCCCAGAAGAGGAAGATCACTGCCCCACCCCAGATCGGACCCAGCAACTGCGCCAGCAACGAGGCAAGACCCCAGCCTACTTGTCCACCCCACATACCCTGTTCGGCAGTGGAGAGTTGGTTCCCGCTGGCAACAGAAAACAGAGCCAGGGTCAGGAAAGCAGCCAGTTCGAATGCAATCACCCGTCCCCACTGAACGCGTAACTCGCGGCGGGAGCGGCGGATGGCGTAAATGCCAAAAGCGACCGCGGAGGCCACCACAAATACGCTGCCCCATCCCAGGCCAATTTTCAAAAACTCCACCCACAACTCCATCAGCGAGCCCTGGGAGAGACCGAACAGGCCGAGCAGGGTCATCAAGGCAAAAGCGAGCAGGAGGACGCCCAGAATGTCCCACAAAAAACGGCCAAAATGGGCCTGCAGGCGGGCAAGGCGGTCAAGAAAGCCGGAAGGATGGGGATTACCGGTGTGTTTTTCTTCGGGAGAGGCTGAGGTACGCGGAGGCATGAAGCAGGTTTATCCTGTTAGATCAATTTCATCGAAAGCCCCAGGCGTTGACGAGGGGCATCCACCTGGAGGACGCGCACCTGAACCGCCTGGCCGGGAGTAAGGAAGGATTGGATCGTCGTGTTGGCAGGCATGGGAATTTCCGATGTGTGGATGAGGCCTTCCAGTCCTTCTTCCAACCGGGCAAACGCCCCAAAGGGGACAAGCGCCGTGATCACCGCCGGGACGATGGAGTTCACTGGGTAATGGGCTTCAGCTGTCTCCCAGGGGTTGGCCAAAAGGCGCTTGAGACTGAGGGCGATGCGGCAGCGTTCGGGGGCAATCTCCAAGACAACCACCTCGATACGCTGCCCGACTTGTAATACCTGGCCAGGGTGAGCCACTCGCCCCCATGAAAGTTCGGAGATGTGAATAAGTCCTTCCACCCCACCCAGATCCACGAAAGCGCCAAAGTCTGTGACATTGGTCACTTCGCCCACCACGCGCTGACCGGGCTGGAGCGAAGTGAAAATCTCGGTGCGTTTGCCGGCAGCCGCGCGGGCGGCGCGTTCCGAAAAGACCACACGGTCTTCGTCCGGGACACATTCGATGACCTTCAGGTTGAGGCTCTGGCCTAAATATATAGTAAAACATTCGTCCCGACGTTCTTCTTCCGCCTGGGCAGGAAGATTTACCAGGTGAGAGCACGGAACAAAACCGCTCAACCCCTCGCCTTCCACCAACAACCCGCCCCGGTTGTAGCCAGTAACGTTGAGAGTAACGATCCCGTCCTCACGGTACAACTGCTTGGCTCGTTCCCAATCCACCGGTTGGACAAGTTTCTTCGGCTCTTCTTTCGGAGACCTGGCAGTCTGTGCGGCCAGGTCCTCATCTTCCGCTAGCACCGAATCCCACCAGCCATCGTCGAGAAATGGGGAATCGGGTTCAGAAATCGCTTTAGTGACCATTAATGCCCAGCCTCCTTCCCGTTATCTTTCTGCATATTGCGCTCCATTTCGAGGAGTGCGCGCCCCACCTCTTCAATTGCCACCCGTTGTTTACGATACAAATCAGCCTCCGACATTGCCAGGCGCGTTGCCACATCGCGGACTTTGCGCCCCTCGATGAACTTCATTTCCAAAATATTGAATAAGATCCACTCGCCAGTAAACCTGCGTTCCCCTTCCGGGCGGACGGAGTCCACTGCCTGGCGCAGGATGGCGCGCAGGGCATTGGCAGGATTATCGTTGTGTTCCCGGGCAGTTTGCTGGACAATCTGGAGTTGCAGAAGCGGACTCTGGGTAAGCTTCGGCCCACCCCAGTAATGAGTCAGGGCATCCTTCACCCAGGAAGCCAGGTCTGATTCGGGCGGAAGGACTTCCTGCAGCATGGTCGTCTTGCTGTCATAGCGTCCCACAGCCCGCAGACGCTGGAACATATCCACTTGCGGATTGAGGTCTTCAAGTGAACGGAAGACGCGTTGCTGCAGACGACGGTCACGCAGGGCTAACACCGCCCGGCGGAGCAGGAGCCGCAGTGCTTGTCGCTGGTCGGGAGAGATTACCTGACCTGGTCGTCGAGTAACCCCAAGAATGCCCAGTAAAACGGGTTGTCCCTCGTCCGTCTCGGGAGGCTGATGGAGTGGGAAAATCCAGTAGTCACCCCAGGTATATTCGTCGCCATTATTCCCGTTCTCGCCGACCAACTGCAAAGCCTCGTCGAGGTTTGCATTCTTCAACAGCGGAGCATTGCCTGTGGCAACAATCAGGGAAAGGTCTTCTTCATCCAATGCGGCGACAAAGGCAGATAGCGACTGCAAGTGGTCGCGCACGGCTGCCAGAACTGCCTCGAGGAACTGACGCAGGTCATTCTGGGTAATGAGGCGGTCTTCCAGGCTTTGCAGGAGGGCCAGATCGTCGCGGTCGCGGCCGAAGAAGATGAGCCGGTCCCAGAGCGGCGCGACAAGTGTAATGGTATGTTCCATCAACAAGACGGTTGCCACCATCGCAGTTGGGACTGCGCCTGAATAGACCACTCCGAAGAATTCACCCAGGCGGCGGACAATCGTCATGACGCCGAGCGCCACCGAAGCGGTTACCGGACCTCGCATCAGCCATTTGAACAACTTGCTGCGCACCACCCGGTCGGGCCAGGAAACGCCAAAAAAGGCCACGGCATAAGCCATGACAACAATCAATGCCCCCTCCAATGTGTTACTGACCAGCGCCATCCCCCAGAACAAGTAGGGGTGTTCCCCGGCCAGGCTCGAACCATACAACAGGTAAGGAAATGAGCCAAGCGCCGGAGCCGTGGCGCCTGCCAGAAGGTAGATCATCCGGCGGCGGCCCGAACGTGTAAGAGTATGATTATACGCACGCCCGAAGTTGATCCACGCCAGCACCATGACCAGGGCGTAATACCCGGTAAAGACCTCTGTCCAGATAGTGCGCTGGAGATGCGGCGCAGGCTGACCATCCATGACCAGCGGCCCAAGCAAGTATCCCAACGATAAGAGCAGGAGGAACCCCGCCGAGACCAGGTACAACAGTCGTACCAGCCAACGGCGGCGGAGGCGAGAGATCATCCCGCTCGTCACCATCAGGGCATCTGAAAGGTGCAGGTAAGCCGCGGGGAGAAAAACGATGCCGATCCATTCCAACCGCAGGAAAAGGGTGATCGTCTCCTCTGTCAGAGCCGAACTTTCCAGTGCCTCGGAAGTAAAAACAACCACCACGCACAATAGGATTAAAGCAAAGGAACGCGCCACGCGGTCGCGCAAATTGAAAGAGAGCGAATACAGGAACAACGAAAAGGCCGTGATGGCAATCCCGGCAGTGAGAATTTGATTGATCGTGATTATCCCCACCAGTAATTGCTGCAACCAACCGTTAAACATGCAACCCTTCCATAACAACTAACCGATTGAGCGCGCAAAGAAGAGGGCAATATCCTGCGTCTCGTAGTATGCAACATTATACCCGGAGAAATCAAAACCGAGTTTTTGCGCCAACCGGATCGCCGGGACATTTTTGGTGGTCATCTCCATCATCATCCGGTTATTCTTGCGATTAACCGCCCAGGTCTGTGCGGCCAGGACCAGCGTGGTGGCAATCCCCTGGCGGCGATAACGCGGCGAAACGACAATGTCCGTCAGCAGGGCAGTATGCGGGATGTTTGTGTCGTTCATCCGCACATATCCAACGACTGTCCCCCCCACCAGAGCAATGAGCACCCCCGAACGGCGGCTCCACGATTCAGACAAGGCAGCAACAGGACGCGGGTACGAAATGGTCACCGAACGGGGCAGTCGAATTTCCCGGAAGAATACTGTTGTCTGCGTCTCTTCGCGCTGGACGTCCATCTGCCAGACGTAATCCGTCTGGCAGGAATGGTCAATAGACATCAGAGCAGTTACATCAGTGGCTACAGCAGGGCGTATCTGGACCTCGGGCATGGCTTTCCTCACGGTTTCAAGACGCGTATCGGAATAACACACGCAGGCAAAGCCTGCCCCTGGTTATCGGTCACCACCAGGCGCAGGAGATAATCACCGGCTGTCAGCTCCGACGTGTCCCAATCGCCCAGATCTGCCTCCTGCTTCGCGTCCCGCCCGGCCTGGATGGTGATCCAAATATCCGTCCCGGCAAGAGCAAACTCGTATTTATAGAACCCGAAGTTGGGGATATCGGCGGTCCCTTTCAGGGTAATCTTTCCCCTGACCTGGTCGCCCGGCTTGGGCGAGGTGATCATGATCTGGCCAGGGATGCAGCCGGAGGCTACGGTAGTGGCAGTTGCCCCCGGTGTAGCAGCATTGATCGTTGCCATGATCTCCGGCGGAATCGTGCTGGTAGGAAGCGCAGCAAGGTTGTTGGTCGGCGTGGGAAGTGTCAGGAGGGCCGGCAGCGCCGGGACCAGGAAAACCACCAAGACGAACTCAGCCAGGGCGAGCAAGCCAATCGAAACCAACGCGGCCACAGACTGGCCATGATGGCGTCGCGCCAGTTCCACCTCCAGACCGAAAACAGCCTCGCGCTGTTCGCGCCGCGCCCGTCCAAAACGGCGAATGGCAAACAGCACTGCAACCAATAGAAGCAGGTATATCAGGACAACATAGTCGGCAAAGAACTGTATAACAGCAGCCATTCCACCCCAGCTAGAGCGTTTGCAGAATCCCGCGCAGGAGCGTCTCGAGTTTTGGAACGAGGATCCGCCCGGCTTCGAGCACCTCTTCGTGCGAGGTGGCGGTATCCCCGTCAAGGTTGGCTTTATTGCTGATCCCGGAGAAACCCAGCACCCGGGTCCCGCCGTGCCGGGCGACGATCACCTCCGAGACGGTGGACATACCCACCGCGTCCGCCCCGGCCACATGCAGGAAGCGCAGGTCCGCCGGGCTTTCAAAGGACGGGCCACTCAACCCCGCATAAACACCTTCCCGCAACAATACCCCTTTCTCGTGCGCCACCTTGCGCGCCGATGCGCACAACTGGCGGTCGTAGGCTTGGCTCATATCCGGGAAACGCGGGCCGAATTCCTCTAGGTTGGGACCAATAAGCGGGTTCAGGCCTGACATCCCCGCTAGGTTTAGGTTGTCGGTGATGAGCATAACGTCACCGGGAACGAAATCGGGATTGATGGCACCGGCGGCATTGGTCACAACCAGGATTTCAATCCCTAGCCGCTGCATGACGCGCACCGGGAGCGTCACCTGTTGCATGGTGTATCCTTCATAAAAATGAATGCGTCCCTGCATCACAAGGGCGGGTTGATTCTCCAGGTCGCCAACAACCAGCCGCCCGGTGTGGCCGACGACTGTGGAAACCGGCCAATCCGGCAGGCTAGCATATGGGATCATCACCGGGGAATTAACGGCTTCCGCCAAGTCTCCCAGCCCTGTACCCAGAATCATGCCAATGCGGGGCTGGGTTTTCGTTTTTGAACGCACCGCAGCCGCGATCCGGTCAATGGTTTGCATCGTAATCTGCATATTCGGTCTCCCAAAATTAGTCAATGTGCGCCCGAATTATATCCCATCTCCCAAAAAGGATTGTAAATTAGAAACTCCTGTGCTATGCTTCCGACCAGCATGAACGAACAACCTGCCTTCAAAGAAATACCGAAAAAGCACTTTCTTTCCGGACTGCGGCGCTGGTTTAATAGATTTATGCCATCCTTGCGCCAGGAAAATCGCACGTTGCGAGAAAAGATCGTCGAGCAGGAAAATCAGATCCGCGTGTTGAATGATTTGCTGGGGTCAGAGGAGAAACATTCCTCCCAGTTGCAATTACTGAGCGAAGTGGAACAAATCCTGAAATCAATTCTCGATATACCAGTATCCGCGCAATTGGTGGTCAACGCCATACAACATGCTTTCCATCCTGGGATAGCGGTGGTAATGCTCTATGATGCCGAACAGAAAGAATTCTCGTCCCTGGCAGTGTCTGGGGAAAAGTTGGCGTTTCCCCTGCCTTCCTACCGCCAACGTGCTGGCGAAGGCCTGATCGGGCGCGCCGCTAACGAAAAAAAGGCTGTTCTCTCGAATGATACCGGCAAAGACCCGGATTTTATCCCAGTAGAAAACCGAACTTTTTTCTCCGAAATTGTTGTGCCATTCATCCAGCACGGACAAGTCAAGGGCGCCCTGATCGTAGGTGACGAAAAAATAGCAGCGTTCAGCACGACAGACGTTTCAACTCTGGAAATCGTTGGCGAACAATTGCTGAACGCCTGGGAACGTTACAGCTACCACGAGCGCCTCACCCACTTTATCCAAGAGGGAACGAAACAATCAACGCTGGTGGAAACGCAAGCAGTCATCGAGCACGTTGCCAAAACTGCTTTGGAAATATTGGAAGCTCGCTTCACTTTTATGACACTACTCGACCAGGAAGGTAGTTTCACCCGCACCGCACATTCGGGGAATGCACCCCAACTACTCCGTTCCCTGCGCAAAAATCCGGAAAATGACCCGCTCATCCAAACTGTTCTCAACGCCTCTCAGGTCTTGCATTTGCGTGATATTCGAAAAGAAGGCATCACCACCCACTTGAGGGCGGACCGCAGCGCGCTGACGAATTTGCTCGCCTTTCCCGTTCGCCTGCATAATATGAGCATTGGGGTCCTCCTGGTTTTCGGCAAACGAGGGCAGGATGTTTTCTCGGAAAATGACGAGTCACTGATTGAACTGATCGCCACCCAGGCTGCGGCTGCCATCGAAAGCGCCTGGCTCTACCAGGAACTGCGCTCCACTCTGCAGACCGCCACCCAGCTATACCAACTCAGCACCCGGATCATGCAGGCCGAAAACCTCACCCAGGCTGCAGAAGCCATCGCCGAAACTGCGTTTCGCCTCGGCCAAGCCTCCTTGACTGGCATAGTCCTGCACACGCCCGACGGGCAGGTACAGGCCGAAGTCGAAGTGGATATAGATGGGACCCAGGCAGGCACATCCCATCCAACCCACCTCATCGAACAGGCCATCCAAACCGGTCAGACTGTCATCGTCGCCGACGACCGGTTCGCCAGCAAAATCTGCATCCCGCTCCAGACCCCGCATCGCACCTATGGAGCTTTGTGGCTCGACATACCCGAAGGGCGCTGGTACAAAGCGCGCTACTCAGCCAACCTGCATACCCTGACCAACCAGGCCATCGTTGCCCTCGAACGCTCCATCCTGCTTACACAAACCCGCAACCAGGCCCGTCAACTCGAAGAGGCCCTGCGCGAACTCGAACAATCCTACGACAAAACCCTGGCCGCACTAATCTCGGCTTTGGACGCCCGCGACCGGGAAACCGAAGGACACAGTAACCGGGTCAGCACCGTGGCCTGCCGCCTAGGGGAGAAAGTCGGACTCACTGCCCACCAGGGAAAAGCCCTGGAGCGCGGCAGTCTCCTGCATGATATCGGAAAGATAGGCATCGCGGATGCCATCCTGCTCAAACCCGGGCCCCTGACCGGCGAGGAATGGCAGGCCATGCGCCAGCATCCGGAGATCGGGGCGCGCATTGTGGAAATGGTCCCTTTTCTGGCCGATACCATCCCCATCATACGCTACCACCACGAGCGCTGGGACGGCTCCGGTTATCCCATCGGCTTGGCCGGTGACGAAATCCCGGTGCTGGCGCGCATCTTCGCCGTTGCGGATGCTTTCGACGCGTTGATCAGCGACCGGCCCTATCGCAAAGGCACCACCGAAAAAGCCGCCATCGAATACCTGCGGGAACAATCCGGCATCCTCTTTGACCCCAAAATTGTCGCCATTTTTATCAACATGCTCGAGGAAGGTTGCTTCAAAGACGTGCTGCGGAAACTGAAAAGCCCGGCAAAACCGCAGTCTGAAACTACCTGACCGCCTCGCCAAACGCTTTGATTGCCGCCTCCACCCCTGCATCATCAATCCAATAATGCAGCACCAGCCGGAATTGTCGCGACCCCGTCACCCCGGCCAGCACTCCGTTTCCTTTGAGTCGGGCCGCCAGTTCCTGGGCGGAATATGGGACAGACTCCCCCACCGATAAAAAGACCATGTTCGTCGCCGGTTCGCCCACTTCGAGACCCGGAATCTGCCTCAGCCCATCGGCCAAATTCTTTGCCCGGGCATGGTCTTCCGCCAACCGCAGGGTCATCTTTTCCAGGGCGATGATCCCCGCTGCTGCCAGAATCCCGGCCTGGCGCATGCCGCCGCCCAGCATCTTGCGGATGCGGTGCGCTTTCTTGATGAATTCCTGTGACCCGCACAACACCGAACCGACCGGCGCGCACAACCCCTTGCTCAGACAAAACATAACCGAGTCCGCCGGCCCGGTCAACTTCTTCACGTCAATCCCTTGCGCGGCGGACGCGTTGAACACCCGCGCTCCGTCCAGGTGGACAGCCAGTCCGCGCTCGTGGGCAAACTCCGCCACCTGGCCGGTATACTCAGGAGTCTGAAACGTCCCGCCGCAGCGATTGTGGGTATTTTCCAGGCAGATGAGCCGGGAGATGGGATCATGCGGGTCGTCCGGACGAATAGCAGCTTCGACATCTTCCAGCGCCAGCGAACCGTCCGGCCGGTTTGGCAACTGGCACGAGTGGACGCCCCCCAGCGCCGAGACACCGCCAGCCTCGAACAGGAAAGTGTGCGCCTTGTTGCCAACGATGACCTCGTCGCCGCGCCCACAATGAGCCAGGACTGCGGCAAGGTTGCCCATCGTCCCGGAAGACACGAAAAGCCCGGCTTCCTTGCCTGTCTTTTCGGCAGCCAACGCCTGCAAGCGGTTGACCGTGGGGTCCTCACCGTACACGTCATCGCCGACTTCGGCTTTTGCCATCGCCTCCCGCATCTCGGGTGTGGGTTTGGTGACGGTGTCGGAACGGAGGTCAATGTACTCCATAAAGAACTCCTATTTTTGACGCAATAATTCAAGTGCTGTGGCTAATTCAAATGGAAGAGGCGCTTCAAATACTCGTGGCAGTTTCTCTCCCGGAAGCGCAATTTTCAGTTTTGCTGCATGAAGAAAATGCCTGTCCAGTTTAATCGTTGGCGTCCTTTTACCATAAACTGTGTCGCCTGCAATGGGACATTTCAAAAACGCCATATGGACGCGAATCTGGTGCGTGCGCCCTGTCAGCGGGTGGACTTCGAGCAGGGTATGGGTTGGGAAACTTTCCACTGTGCGATATTCGCTGACAGCATCGCGTCCCTTTTCGAGCGGGACAACCGCCATCAGCTTGCGGTGGGTGGTATTGCGACCTATCGAGGCTTCGACGCGGCCAGTGGGCGTGGGCGGTTTTCCATCCACCAGTGCGAGGTAGGTTTTCTCCACCGCCCGCGTGCGGAACTGGTCCTGCAACCAGCGGTGCGATTGTTCGTTTTTGGCGATCACAATCAGCCCGGAGGTCTCTTTGTCCAGGCGATGGACAATGCCCGGGCGTTCCTCTCCACCAATCCCTTCCAGGTCTGGAATGTGGCCCAGAGCGGCATGAACGAGCGTTCCGCTATCGTGTCCCGGCGAGGGGTGGACAACCATCCCGGCGGGTTTGTTTACAACCATCAGGTCAGCGTTCTCAAAGATGATATCAAGCGGAATATCTTCGGGGGACAGGCTGCTCGGCACAGGCGGGGGGATGCGTATCTCGATGCGCGCACCGGGCGCCAGGTCCCGCCCCGATTTCGTGACAGGTTGCCCGTCCACACAGACGAAGCCACCCTTGATCAGCCCCTGGATGCGGGAACGTGAAAACTCCGGCAGTCGTTCCGCCAGGAAAATATCCAGCCGGATTTTGTCCGCAGCCTCCTGGTTGCAGATAAAGTTCTCAACCCGGTCACCCACCTTGTTTTTCTTCCCGGGCTTGCTTTTTCAACTGCCGCTCCGTCCATAACACCCCCACAGCAAGAATCGCGACGCCGACAGAGATGCTTGAATCGGCCACATTGAAAACGGCAAAATTACCGACCGATATAAAATCGGTTACATGACCGAATTGCAGGCGGTCAATCAGGTTGCCAATCGCCCCGGCGAACTGCATCGCCAACGCCAGCCGCAGCCACCAGTCACGGCGTTCGGCGCGTGGGAAGTAGTAGAAAAGCCCAAGGGACACGATGATCGCAAGGATGGTGAAAACCAGATTACCGTCCTGGAAAATGCCAAACGCCGCCCCGGTGTTATACCAATGGCGGATGCGGGCGTATGGCATCAACCAGGAGAGCCAATCAGGCAGCCAGTCGCCGCCAAGCGGGATATTTTCCCGCACAAGAATTTTCGTCCACTGATCGAAGGCGATGATCCCGCCGCTGACCAGGAACAGGTAGGCATAGTCGAGCAGAGAACGCTTGATGTCAATCTTCGGCTTTTCTATCTTTTCAGATTCGGTCACAAGTTACTCCTCGATGTAGACGCGCGGCACGCGCGTGTTGATATTCGTCAGGATTTCGTAAGGGATTGTCCCGGCCCAGGCAGCCAGTTCGTCGGCGGTAATGGTTTGCCCATCCGCCTCGCCCAAGAGTACCACCTCATCGCCATTGAAAGCCGAATCGGCCTCGATGTTGACCATCATCTGATCCATACATATACGCCCTACCTGCGGGTATTTTTTGCCTCGAATCAGCACCTGTGCCTTGTTCGACATATTGCGAAAATACCCATCCCCGTACCCGACCGGGACGGTGACGATGCGCGTCTCGTGATCGGACTGCCAGGTGGAACCATAACTGACCGGGTGCCCCGGCCTGACCACCTTGAAATAGACGACGCGCGACTTCCAGGCGAGCGCAGGCCGGACCTCGAGCCCGCGCGTCACGTCCGGGGAGGGATACACCCCGTAAAGCATAATGCCGGGGCGCACCATGTCGAAATAGCTTTCCGGCAGTTGCAGGATGGCCGCCGAATTTGCCATGTGGCGTACCGGCATTGGCAGGCTGTGTTTTTCGTAGAAACTCAGTACCTCGTTGAAGCGCTCCAACTGCAAGCGGGCATGCCCCAGGTCTGGGGCATCCGCATTGGCGAAATGGGAAAAGATTCCTTCCACCTCGACATGCCTGCACTCGAGCGCGGCTTCCTGCAAGGTCTCAGCATTGTAATAGTGGACGCCGATGCGCTCCATGCCGGTATCAACCTTCAAGTGGACTTTCGCCTTTCGGCGCGCCTCCCCTGCCGCGGCGTCAATCTGCACTAACCGCTCCACCGACGAGGCGGTAAAGGTCAGGTCATATTTCAGGTATTGCGGCACCTGCTCGCCCCAGATCCCGCCGAGGACCAGGATGGGCGTCTGGATGCCCAGTTCGCGCAGAAAGATACCCTCCTCCAACACGGCTACGCCAAGATAGTCAACGTGCGGGGCGAGGTGTTTTGCCACTGCTGCCAGTCCGTGCCCGTAGGCATTGGCCTTGACAACGATCATTACCTTCGCTGGAAAAACATGGGAGCGGATTGCCTCCAGGTTCTGGCGCAAGCGCGCTAGGTTGACCTCCGCCCAAGTGGCGCGCACACCGCCGTTGGCGGCTATCACAGGCTGGTGGATGGACATGGGGGATATTGTATCATTTGATAGCGGCCTGTTAGCCAGCCGTTAGGCAGGAATCCGGTTTTAATATGATACTTACAATCAGATTAAAGTCAGCGCCTTGCATAGAGATGTCAAGTAAAATCACTTTACCCAGATTCAGAAAAGGAGAAACGATGAAAATTGTTACAGATTG
Organism: Chloroflexota bacterium; assembly: GCA_016208355.1. GTDB lineage: Bacteria > Chloroflexota > Anaerolineae > Anaerolineales > Villigracilaceae > UBA877. The sequence continues at coordinate 35,865 of JACQYE010000086.1, forward strand.
CGCCGCCGATATGCCGGCCGAGGAACGCGCAGAACTCGGAATTATTGAAGCCCCTTTATACATCCAATTTCCCGAAGGCGAAGTCAATTCCGCTGACATTACCCCGGATGAATTCTACGACCGCCTGGAAGCCATGCGCCCTGAAATCCCCAGCACCGCCCAGCCTTCCAGCGGCATCTTCGCCGATATCTATCATAAAATCGCCGGCGCTGCTCAGGTGCTTTCCATTCACGTTTCTTCCGGGTTAAGCGGCACAATCAACTCAGCTCGCATGGGCGCCGAACAAATCAAGGAGAAAGTGGTCAGCGTGGTGGACTCTATGACCCTTTCCGGCGGTGAACGCTTCCAAGTGCTGGCCGCTGCCAAGGCCGCAAAAAAGGGCTGGAGCATCGAATCCATCCTCGAGCGGCTGGGTAAGATCCGCGAGAACACCGAGGTTATCTACACACTCGAAACGCTGGAATACCTGGCGCGCGGTGGACGCATCGGGCGCGCCCAGGCCCTGCTCGGATCGGTGCTCAAGATCAAACCTGTCATTCATGTGGACAGGATTGACGGGAAATATTCGACTATCGGCAAGACGCGCACCATCCCGGGCGCGCTGGAAATCATCACCGACCACTTGCATCAGACCTACGCTGAAAAAGAATTATGGGTCAGCGTGTTGCACGGGCGTTTTGGCGATGGCGCCAAGTCGCTGGCCGAATCGCTGGGGAAACGACTGAACGTCAAGAAACTGGAAATCCTGCGCATCTCTCCCGTGCTGGGCGTTCATACCGGACCGGGAATCGTGGGCGCGGCCGTTGTGCCCATGGAACTCATGGAAGACCTGGCCTGACAACCAACTCCCGCAGGGAATGTGAACTGAAACCTGCGGGAGTTTTTTTAGCCAAGAAAGGGGGCAAAAATGCGTCCCAATATGCTCTATTCTTCTATAACGCTTCCGCGGTATAGCCGGCTTTTTTCACAGCGGCAAAAATCTCAGCCTCCCCCACCAGCGTTTCGTCAAACTCAACGATCATTCGTCCCCTCTGGTAACTGGCCGAAACCTGCTTGACGCCTGGCAGGTCATCTTCGATGCTTTCCACGCGCATAACGCAATTGGGGCAGGTCATGCCGTCCACGCGAAAGGTTCTCTTTATCATCTCAATCTCCAAAAACAATCTCGCCCGTGTACATTCCCATCGAGCAGGTGAACGGGATCACGGTCCCGGCCGGTTGGGCCGGGATAGAAATTGGGACGACGCCCGTCTCCGGCAGGATCACTTCCACGCCCAGGGCTGGGATGAGAAAAGCGCGCGAGCAGGAATAGGTATTCTCAGTGACAACGTTCAACGTCAGCGGGACACCCGCCGGGGCGTTGAGACGGCTCGGCGAATAGCCGTAATTTTCAGCATTCAGGACCAGGGTCCCGTCCGTGGTATCCGGGACGAAAGCAGTGGCGGGGGCGTCCTGCGCGGCAGCCGTCAGGCTCGGGAAGGCCAGCGGGGAACCCATCAGGTTAAGACCGCTGTTCATTGACACCAATCCCAGAACAAGGACAACCACCGCCACGAAGCGCATGAACCATTTCTCAAGCCGCGCCCCGATCTGGGTGGTTAAGTAGGCCACCAGGAAGAATACCGGGCTTGTTCCCAGCACGAAGGCAAACATCAACGCCGCACCCTGGAGCGGGTCGCCAGTAGCGAGCGCCACGGCCATCATGGCCTGCGTCACGCCGCAAGGGATGAGCACCGTCAACGCGCCGAGGAAGAGAGGGGTAAACCAATCCGTGTTGGTCTTGGCGGTGCGGCGGATGTAGCGGGTAACGAATTTGGGCGGCTCAATGGCGAAAATGCGGAAGAACGGATGAACATTGAACATCCGCAACGCATTACCCACCATGAAAACCCCGATGGCGATCAACAGGATGGCGCGCAGGGTGGCATTGAGCGTCAACACTGATCCAAGCAAGCCCAACAATAAACCAAGGAAGGTATAAGCTACCAATTTAGCCAGCAAAAAGAGGACAATAGGAAGCGCGGTCTTGGGGCGGGTAACGCGTTTGCTTTTTTTATTCCCGGCTGTGAGCATGTCCTGTTCGATTTGGTAAGCCAGGGAAGAAGCCAATAACCCACCCTGAACTGCCATGCAGGAAAGTCCGCCTGTGGTCAAACCGGTAATGAATGCTACGAGGTATTGTTCCATGTATTTTTTTCTGCTTTGATGGATGGTTAATCTTTGGGATGCTCGATCTCACCCGCCATGAATCGTTCCGGATCGGATTCGAATGCCGAGAGGCAGGCATTTGTGCAAAAGTAGACTCGTTCACCATGAAAGATGGCGCTGGGAAAACGTTCCGGGTCTTTCATCTTCCCGCCGCAGGCGGTGAGCAATTCCCGGTCAGTAAAAGTCGGAGATTGAGACATGAGATTAGATCTTTACTCTTCGCAGCTGCAGACTGTTTGAGACAACGAAAACACTGCTCATGGCCATCGCCAGCGCAGCGAGCATTGGATTGAGATAGCCCAACGCCGCGGCCGGGATCAGCACAACGTTGTAGAAAAACGCCCAGAACAGGTTCTGCTTGATGGTGCGAAGTGTCTTGCGAGATAGGGATACTGCCCGCGCCACGCCGCGCAGGTCGCCGCTGATGAGCGTGACCGGGGCAGCCGCCATTGCCACGTCCGTGCCTGTTCCAATTGCAATTCCAACATCTGCTTGCGCCAAGGCGGGAGCATCGTTGACGCCGTCACCGACCATGGCAACAACGTTTTGTAGGGACGACGCATGCGTCGCTACGCGCGCGCCCTGCAATTTCTTGACCTCTTCAGATTTGCCTTCCGGTAACACTTCGGCCAAGACAATGTCAATCCCAACCTGCTTCGCAATCGCCTCGGCAGTCTTTTTGTTGTCGCCGGTGATCATGGCAACTCTTAATCCCATACGGTGCAGTTCGGCAATCGCTTCGACCGAGCCGTCCTTGAGCGTGTCCGCCACAGCGATCACGCCGCTTACCGACCCATCAACGGCCACCAGCATGGCAGTCTTGGCCTCAGACTGGAGTCGCTCCACTTCGGGAGCCAATCCGTTCAACGGGTAGCCGCGCGTCTCCATCATGCGGAGGTTGCCCACGCTGACCGCGTGTCCGTCCACTTCGGCAGCGACGCCGTGCCCTGCTTCGGCCTGGAAACCGGTTAGTTCAGCGAGCGGCAGGCTGCGGGTCGTGGCTTCCGCCCAGATGGCTTCGCCAAGGGGATGTTCGCTCCCCTTCTCAACGGAAGCGGCCAATCGAAGCAATTCGTCACTCGTTGTCCCGCCACTCGTCACAATGTCCGTGACTGCTGGCTGTCCTTTTGTAATCGTCCCAGTCTTGTCCAGCACCACTACCGAGACACGCCCGGCACGCTCCAGAGCCTCACTGTTGCGGAAAAGCACACCCAGTTCCGCGCCCTTGCCAGTCCCAACCATGACCGCCGTCGGCGTGGCGAGGCCCATTGCGCACGGGCAGGCAATGACCAGCACCGCTACCATGTTGATAAGCGCTCGCGTGAACGAGGTTGTGTCTGAGGTGACCGGCAGCCCCGGACCGAAGAAATACCAAGCGGTAAAGGTCAGCAGGGCAAGGACGATTACCGCCGGGACAAACCACGCCGAAACCTGGTCAGCCAATTTCTGGATAGGCGCCGTGCTGCCCTGCGCCTCCTCCACCAGCCGGATAATCTGCGCCAGTGCGGTTTCCTTGCCAACTTTGGTCGCCTCGAACTTGAGCAGGCCGAGTTTGTTGAGCGTCGCGCCAATGACCGGGTCGCCAGGTCCCTTCTCGACCGGTAACGACTCCCCGGTCAGCATGGATTCATCCACTGCCGAGCGCCCGTCCACGACCACGCCATCCACGGGGATTTTCTCGCCGGGGCGGACAAGCACGAGGTCCCCGACGCGCACCTCGTCCACAGGTACTTCCTGTTCGGTCCCGTCGCGCACAACGCGGGCGGTCCTGGCGCGCAATCCCATCAACTTTTTGATGGCCTCGGAGGTGCGTCCCTTCGCCCGCGCTTCAAGAAACTTGCCCAACCGGATGAGCGTGATGATGACCGCCGCCGTCTCGAAATAGACGTGCCCCGAAACCAGCCCCAGCATCACCACGATGGAATAAACGTACGCCACCGACGAGCCCATGGCAATGAGCACGTCCATGTGGGCCGAGCCGTTGCGCAGCGCTTTGTACGCGCCGGCGAGCACATCCATATTGGCCGAGCCATTGCGCAGCGCCTTGTACGCGCCCACGTAATACTGCCCGCCCACATAAAACTGTACCGGCGTCGCCATGGCGAACATCAGCAGCACCGGCCAAACCTGCTCCATCCACATCATCGGCAGGAGACGAAAATCCAATCCCATTGAAAACAGGAACAGCGGGACGGTAAAAATCAACCCGATGACGAGTAGACGTTTCTGTTGGCGGATCTCGACTTCGCGCGCTTTCGCTTCTACATCTTCGGCCTCGCCGCCCAGTTCCACCGCCTCGAAACCGGACCGGGAAACTGCGGCACGGATCTCGGCCTGACTCACGATGGTCGGCACATAGCGCACCCGCGCTCGTTCAGTGGTGACCAATACCTGGGCTTCCAGCACCCCTTCGAGTTTGAATAAAGATTTTTCCAGCCGCCTGGCATCATTGTCGTCCGAAAGCCGTTTGATGACCAGGTCCGCCTCGCCGGTGGCAATTCCGTACCCCGCTCGTTCGACGCGTGCGATCAAATCCGGCAAACCGACCGCTGCCGGGTCGAAGGTCACGTTGGCGCGTTCGGACGACAGGTTGACCACCGCCGCCTGGACGCCGGTCTGCTTTTTCAGGCCGCGCTCGATGGTCGCCACGCAGTTGGCGCAGGTCATCCCGGTAACGGGGAGTGTGAGTTGTTTTGTTTCAGGCATTATTCACCAATAATTGCATAACGCGTAGGGGCGAACAGCCGCTCGCCCCTACCGAAATTACGCCGCGACCGGATAATTAATCTCGGCCATCAGCGCCTTGATCTTCATTTCGTCCGCCGGGGACTCGAATACAATCTCGACCTTCTTGCTGGCCGCATCAGCCTTGACGGATTTGATGCCCGCCAGTTCCGATACTTCGGACTGGATGGTATGGATACAGTGCATGCACGAAATGTTGGGAACGGAATAGGTTACGGTTGTCATGGTTAACTCCTGTAAATTTGATGAATGGTGCAATTTGATTATAGGCTACACGCTAAATTTCATGCTTTCGTTGAGGTCTCGAACACCTCCAGTACTTCCTTCAACACTCGCTGGCGCTCCGCCGGGTCTTCGCCCTGTACCGCAGTGATGACACATGAATTCAGGTGGTTATCGAGAATCTGTGCGCTGACCTTGTTCAACGCCGCCTCCACCGCCTGCACCTGACGGATGACGTCTATGCAATAGGCATCTTCTTCCACCATGCGGATGACTCCCTTTAAGTGTCCCTCCACGATCCGCAAACGCTTCAGAACATCATCGTTTTTCATCCTGCCTCCTCAAAACCGGCTTCTGTCGCTCGGTCCGGATTTCTTCGCACATCCCCCCCAGGGGGGTGGGGTATAGGTTTTTCCAAATATAGCCCAGCACACCCGAATTGTCAAGAAGTCCGGTTGCCAAATGGTTACCTTCTGATAGAACGAGACCGTTGAATGCGTGTTATCATTTGTGTATTCCATATCAAAAGGAGCAGATATGTCCCGCACAGCAATTATTACCGATACCGATTCATCCCTGCCAGTAGCACTGGCAAAGAAGTATGATATTGTCCAGGTCCCCATCATCATCCAGTTCGGCGACGAATCCTTTCGTGACGTGTATGACATTGACAACGACGCCGTCTTTACCCGCATAGATCGGGAGGGGAAACTACCCACCACGGCTGCCCCCTCTCCGGGTCAGTTCGTAGAGACTTTCAAGGCCGCCTTCGATTCCGGCGCAGACTCGGTGCTATGTTTCAACATCAGCAGCGAGATGAGCGCTACCTATGCCTCCGCCCGGCAGGCGGCTGAGTTGCTTCCAGGTAAACGCATCGAGGTGGTGGATACCCGCAGTCTCGCCATGGGACAGGGTTTCATGGTGCTGGCGGCGGCCGAGGCGGTTGCCAACGGCGCGTCCATCGAAGAGGCGATTTCCGCTGCTGAAAACATTCGCAATAGAACATATCTCTTCGGCGCCCTTGCCACCCTGAAATACATCGCCATGAGCGGACGTGTCAGCCACCTGGCGGCAGGCATGGCCGGACTGCTGGACATCAAACCGATCCTGTCACTGCAAAATGGGAAATTGGAACTTCTGGAAAAAATCCGCACCCAGAACAAATCCTGGAACCGCGCCGTCGAGCTGACTGTAGAAAAAGCCGCCGGGCGTAAGATCGAGAAAATGGCCGTCCTGAACGTCAAAGCCCCCGAAGCCGCGCGCGAGTTTGAAGGTCTCCTGCGCGCCGCCCTGCCGTGCCCGGAAGAGATTGTCTTCACCGATGTTACGCCGGGCCTGTCGATTCACACGGGAGCAGGGATGGTGGCGGTGGTTATCGTCACAGCAGATTAATCCTGCCTGGCTTTTGGTCATCAGGAAAACCGGAGGCTTCCAATTCTTGGAGGCCTCCGACAATTTAAGCACATCGCTCATCGTGATACAATCCAACCTGAGAGAAAGTGAGACCTCCAATGAAACGCGCTGTTTTCCTCCACCTGCTCTTTATCGCCTTGTTCCTGCTCCTCCCCGCTTGTACCCGCCGTGTCCAGAATGCAACCTCATCCGTAGAAAATAACATCCAGATTGGCGGCTTTGAGCGCACGTATCTCCTTCACGTCCCGCCTACGTACGACAGCAGCCAGCCCTGGCCGCTGGTATTCGTCTTCCACGGCGGATTTGGGAACGCAGACAAAACCGACGAGCTGACCGGTTTTTCCCAACTGGCTGACGAGGCAGGGTTCATCGGTTTCTATCCCAACGCCCGTCGGGATCACTGGAATGACGTGCGCTCCACCGATCCGCTGTACACAGATACCGATGATGTTGGCTTTGTTTCCGCCCTAATTGACGCACTATCAGAGACTTACAATATTGACTCCCGGCGGGTCTATGCAGCCGGTGTCTCCAACGGTGGAATATTCTCCTACCGCCTTGCCTGCGACCTTTCCGACCGGCTGGCAGCCATTGGCCCGGTGGCAGGTTCGCTGGCCGAAAACCTGGCTTCGACCTGCTCCCCGGCCCAGCCCATCTCCATCATCCACATTCACGGACTGGCAGACCAGCTCGTCCGCTTCGAGGGCGGCGAGGTGCCGGGACCTTACGGCGGCGTTGTCCACCCCGTTTTGGACACACTCGCCCTCTGGGTGGATTGGAATGGCTGCACAGGCTCCCCGCAGACCAGCAACCTGCCAGACGCCGACCCGGATGATGGGACGACCGTCCTGGTCAGTACATACACTGATTGCAGCGACAGCACTTCCATTACCCTCTACCTCATCGAGGGCGGCGGCCATACCTGGCCTGGCGGAAGTGACTACGATGGCAGCAGCGCGAACGGGAACATAAGCCGCGATTTCAGCGCCACGGAAGCCATCTGGGAATTCTTCAAACAACACCCAAAGCCATGATCAATCCCACCCGCATCCTTTTTATCCACGGTTCTGAAAGCAACAGCCAGACGTACAAAGCCCAGGTACTCCGCACACGTTTTCCGGAAATAATTATTCCGGATTTCAGCGGACCGCTCAACGTGCGCATGGCGCAATTGGCGAACATTATCAAGGACGAGAGCGGCTGGACGCTGATCGGCTCCTCCCTGGGGGGCCTGATGGCCGCGCTTTTTGCGACTCAGCACCCGGGTCAGGTGCGCAGACTGGTGCTGCTGGCCCCAGCCTTGAACCTGCCCGAGTTCGCCCATCGCCTGCCGAAACCGGTGAAAGTCCCGACCGTCCTGGTCATTGGCATGAAAGACGATGTCATCCCCGGCGAAACCGTCCGGCGGCTGGCAAAACGCATCTTCCCGAAGCTGACCTATCTCTCGGTGGACGACGACCACCGTCTGCACCACACCGCTGATACGCTGGACTGGCAAGGCCTGCTGGATTAAGATTTGGCTTGCATCGTCACCAGAACGATGCCAATGAGAATGAAAGCCGTCCCAGCCCATTGCCAGGGCGTGATCGCTTCCCGGAAGACAAGGCGCGCCACCACAATCTGGATCGAGAGGATGACCAGCGCCTGGCTCAACGGATAAGCAATATGCACCGGGACAGTTTTATAGACCCATGAGAGCGCCAACACGCCGAGGAAACTGGTGAGGTTGGCAGCGACCTGCCAGAGCAGGAACTGTTTCACCCCGCCGCTGGTGGATAATTTGAAGCCGACGGTTGCCAGCGACGAGGTGAGAGTGTGAACGAGTATCAGGGGAATGGCGCGGAAGATCTGCATGGAGACTCCTTTGTAACAGGGATTATTATCGCACATGAACCCGAAACCCAGAACCCTTCTCAATGAAAACCTGCGTTGGTTCCTGCTGGCAATGATCCTGGCCAATATTGCCGGGCAGATGGCCTACAGCATGTTGTCGCATATCTTCCTCGGACATGATACGGACGAGGATTCCAGTTAAGTTGAAAAGACGCCCTGACATTCGTTAACCTGCTTTTAACCGTCCTCATTTGACAATCCTCCCCTCCCCTGCTATACTCCCCCCGCTATTGTAGTAACGAGCCAATCGTACTACCCTTCAAATTGACTTTCACTGCCTCTGGCAGTTTAGTAATCTTACAACCTACCTGTTCTCCCAACCCCTCAATGGGGTGTTTTGTGTTTTACGTTCAAGCACGGGCGGGACAGAATAAGAAAAAAGGAAAACCATGAGTAAACAGAATAAAGAAACCCTGCGCATCCTGCCCCTCGGCGGCCTCGGCGAGGTGGGCAAGAACATGATGGCCTACGAGTACGACGGGCACATCCTGGTGGTGGACGCCGGGCTGATGTTCCCCGACAACGATATGCTCGGCGTGGACTACATCATCCCGGATTTCGAATACCTGCGCCAGAACGCGAAACGCGTGGATGGCATCATCATCACCCACGGCCACGAAGACCACATTGGCGCCATCCAACACCTGCTGGCCGCCGTCCCGGCCCCGGTGTACGCCACGCCCCTGACCCGCGGCCTGGTGGAGGTCAAACTGGCGCGCAACGGCCTCGCGAACCGCGCCACCCTCATCAAAATCCAGGCCGGAGAGACGGTCCAGATCGGGCCGTTCCAGGTGGAGACCTTCCACGTCTGCCACTCCATCCCGGACGCCATCGGCCTGGGCATCACCACGCCTGCCGGACTCATCGTGCATACAGGCGACTATAAGTTCGACCAAACCCCGGTGGATAACTGGCCGACCGACTTTGCCAAACTGGCTGAATTCTCCGGCCGCGGTGTGACCGTTCTCCTGGCCGACTCGACCAATTCCGAGCGCCCGGGCTGGACGCAGTCCGAACGCGTCATCGGCCCGGCATTCGACGAAGTCTTCCGCACCGCGCCGGGACGCATCATCATCGCCACTTTTGCCTCGCTCATCGCCCGTATGCAGCAGGTAGCCGACGCGGCCGTCCGCCACGGCAGGAAGATGGCCTTTGTGGGCATGAGCATGGTGGATAACGCCAAGATCGCCCGCAACATGGGCTACCTCGAAGTGCCGGATAATACACTCGTAAGCATAGACGAAGCTCTTCACCTGAAGGATAAGGAAGTGGTCTTGATGTGCACCGGCTCGCAGGGCGAACCTTCGTCCATCATCGGGCGGCTTTCCGCCGGGACCAACCGCCAGTTCGACGTGGAACCTGGCGATACGATCGTCCTCTCCTCCCACCCCATTCCCGGCAACGAGGAAGCCATCAACAAGACCATCAACCGGCTCATCCGCCGCGGCGCGGAGGTGGTCTATGAGGCCGTCCTGCCGGTGCACGTTTCAGGTCACGCCAGTTCCGAGGAGCAGAAACTCCTGCTTAATCTGGTGCGGCCCAAGTTCTTCGTTCCCATCCACGGCGAACTGCACCAGCTGAAGCGTCACGCCGTACTGGCGCGCCAGGTAGGCATCGCCGACGAGAATATCGTCGTGGTGGAAAACGGGCAGGTGATCGAACTGTCGGATGATAAATTAAGTCTCGGCGAACGCATGCCGGGAGGATATATCTTCGTCGAGGGTGAGTCGGTTGGCGAGATTGACCTGGACGTGATGCGCGAACGGGAGCAGCTGGCGCGTTCGGGTATTGTGCTCATCACTGTCACGGTGGACAAATACTCGAACCGCCTGTTGAAAGACCCCGAAGTCCTGACGCGCGGCTTCATCTCCCCCGACGACGCCGATGGGCTGATCGCCGCCGTTCAAAAGAAGGTCAATGACCTGGTCAACGGCGGCGGGCTGGACGACGAGAAACTTATCTCGGATGCGGTGCGCAGTTTGCTCTACAACGAGACGCGCCGCAGGCCGATGGTATTTGTGGCGATAACGAAGACGTAAGAAAAAATTGAGGCGGGTTCACCGCCTCAATTTGATGATGGCATCGAATTTATTCTTTTAACCGGTCAATAAATATTCCCTGCACTCCCGCCAATCCGGGGGCATCGTCCAGGTCCACCCAATAAAATTCAAAGGCCAGCGACCCGGAGCCGTCGCTGGCGTGTTCTTCGGTGTGCAGCCAGCGCTCAGGAGGGGTCTCGACACACACCAAATGATAGAACCGCTGACGCTGGGTCTCGTCCATCCCAAAATCGGACATGTCGCGCGCCTGTTCGCCTACCAGCCCAGCCAGTTCCAACCCATCCCCTAGCCCGGTCTCTTCGCGGACCTGTCGGCGGAGCGCGGCCTCGAAAGATTCACCCGTTTCCTCTGTCCCGCCCTGGACCTGGAGGCCCGCCTCCGGGTAGTCCACATGCCGGAAGACCAGCAGGCGGCCTGCGTGGGTGATGTTCGCGTAGACTTTGCGCTTATAGGACATGT
>JACQYE010000087.1 GCA_016208355.1 Chloroflexota bacterium
CCAAACCTGCGACGAAATCCAGGCAGAACTCTTCTGATCCCGGTCTCTCGAAAGCAAAGCGGCCCAGGTCGCCCCTCCAGAAGCCCCGGGAAGAGACTGTTGTCGCCCAGGAAGCCAGCAGCAGAGCAAAACCTGCGGCGAAGCCTCGCAGTAAAAAAGCAAGCCGGCCTGTCGCGGGAAAAAAGAAAAGCAAGTCCCCGCCACGAAAGCCCTGGCATGCGCTTTTCTCACTCCCCCTCAAAGCCAACTGGCTGATCCTGTTCGGTTCGGCCATCGTCCTGTTCGGGGCCCTCAACTTCTGGCTCTACTACCACAAGAACGCCCCCTCCCCCTTCGACATCGTGGACGACGAAACCGAAACCAGCGGCTTCATCCCCATCCTCATCCCGGCTTCCGACGACGGCGAAGGCAACTCCGCCCCTACCTTTGATTCTGCCCCACTGGATGCCGATCCCGCCGACCCGGATGCAGGTCTGATCCCCGACCGACTCGTCATCCCCGCCATCTTCCTCGACGCCCCCATCCTCCCCGTCCACTACAAGGATATCGAGTCCGGCGGCGTCACCTATCACCAGTGGCGCGTCCCGGCTGAGTTCGCCGCCGGCTGGCAGGATGAATCCGCTTTGCTTGGCCTCCCCGGCAATACCGTCCTGAATGGTCATCACAATGCCTATGGCATGGTCTTCAAGAACCTGGTCAAACTGGACATTGGGGACCTCATCATCGTCTATTCCGGGGAGACCGAGTTTCGTTATGAAGTCGCCGCCAAGATGCTGCTCCCCGAACGCGGCCAGACCCTCGAGACCCGCATGGAAAATGCCCGCTGGATGCAGACCTCCGCAGACGAGCGCCTCACCCTCGTCACCTGCTGGCCGGCTGACAGCGATACCCACCGCGTCATTGTTGTCGCTTTCCCGGAAGGTACGTACACTCCTCCTGCAGGGGATGAGCCAGGAGGCAATTAAAAGCAAACCGGGCGGATCAAATCCGCCCGGTTTTTTCTCAGCGATTGTTGGCTGGTTCGGGAATGTATGGGATGGCGAGGATGAACAGCCGCCCCCATGTGTCCAGCCCGTTCGAGGTGATGCAGGTCTGCAAGACGAGCGTGTTCTTGACCCCGTAGGTCTGGTAAAAGAGTTCCGTCGCCGTCAGTGTTGTATTGGTGGATAAATCCACAAAAGATGAATAAGGGCTGTTCGGGCGGGTCGCCTGGAAGCTGCGAATTTGTGTGACCTGGTAGAGTGCGTAATGCCCGTCGCCGTAAACAACAGCAACCAACTGATCTGGTTTGATGTTTGAAAACTGGGCGCCCGCCAGCGTGTTGTGCGCCAGGAAACCGAGCGAACCGTAGACCGAGGCCATCCCAAACTGCGTGATGGTACTGTCCGTTGAGGAGACGTACGCCGGTTGACCGCTCGGTTGCTGGACGACGGGGTAAGCGAACAAGTCCGTAACGTAGAGACCCGTCACCTGGCTTGCTGACCCGGTCTTGACCTGCCCGGCAAAAGACTCCAGGGTGGGCAGGCTGGCATCCACAACCAGATCCGATACCTGCAAGCCCGTTTCCGGAATGGCGGCAAACGCCGGGAGGGGGGCCGCTGTCAGGCTGAAGGCGAATAAGAGAACGAGAAGGGTATACCAGAATAGTTTTTTCATCACTACACCATAAGTATTTTTATAGTGATTGCATAATTATTTTTCGGTTATCTATTTGTATTATATCGGTAACGAATGCTAAAACAAGCCCCCTACGGCAAGTGTAATGAGCGTGTAAGTTTGGTTAAAAAACGACGCTCCCGGATAGGAGCGTCGTTATAAAGACCAATTAGTTATCCCCAAAACAGGTTATCACATAACAGTCGGGCGTCGGCAAGCAAGTCAATGTCCGTAGGGAGAGTGAATGCCTCGGTGACACGCAGGGTCAAATGGGCCGCGGCAGATTTCAGGTCCGAGGGGAGACCCGGGAACTGCTCGAGGGCGCGCAGGGCATCGTAGGCGCTGAGCGTCCGTAGCCGGACCCCGCGCCTGGTCAAAAAGTCCCGCGCCGCGATTCCTGCCGCCCGCCGGGCACAGACGCGCGCCCGTCCCTCGTTTCCGGACAGCCGGGCAAGAGAGGCATCTTCCAGTTCAACCTTCCAGTTGCCGGTCATATTGGTTGTATAATAGCCGAAAATTCTTGAGAGGAGAAGACATGAAAAAACTCGCGCACGTTTTCGGCTTGCTGGTTGCCTTGAGCATGCTGTTGGCGGCTTGCGGCCCTAAAACCACCCCTACCCCTGCGGCGGTGGAGGATAACGAACCGTATCAAATTACCGGTACGATGGATTACACCAACGCTTTCATCGGCATGATCTTCGAAGAACATGCCGTGGCGCTGGTGGATATGTACGGTTTCGTCATCCGGGACGAGGAATGGGAAATCCCGGTGGCCTCCCAGACTCTCGGCTTTATGAGCATGGATGAAGAAACCATGCACGCCGAATACACCCTGCAACTGCCTGCCAGGCCAACCGGCCAATCCGCGGACGTAGATAATAACGACCAGGCCGATACGGGCGTGCAGATCTTTGCTGTGGCCTACTGGCCCAATGTATACAGCGGCCCGTACTCGGAAGGCGATGACCGTTCGCGCGGCTGGGTGGCCGGCTTTGCTTCCGTGACCGGCGACCCGGAACGCGACGATGAGATCAACGGCGGCAAACTGCTGGTCTGGGCGCCGGATGCCAACCAGTCCTTCCCCACCGGTTACGGCGAGGATAACATGCTCTTCACTGCCGATGACCCGGTGGCGCCCATCCCGGCCGGTTGGAATATCGTTGACCTCGACCAGTCACCCTTTACCTTTACCAAGGAACCGGAACCGGTCATTACGCTTCTCGAACCGGCCGATTACGCCGTTAAGGATTATTCCGGTGATTCTTATACCGCCGCCTTCGATAAGTTGATCGAGTTCCTGCGGATCAACTACGCATTCAATGGCATCGAAGGCAAGCA
>JACQYE010000088.1 GCA_016208355.1 Chloroflexota bacterium
GCGACGAGCACTCCAGCCGTGATACTCTCGCCAAGCACCGCCGCGCCGCCCAACCAGACCACCAGCATGGTGGCAATTGCTCCCAGCACGTCCACAATGGGAGAGAAACTGGCCGAGACCTTTGCCGCTGAAACACTGGTTTCAAGGTAGTAGCGGTTGACATAATCCCGGAAGTGGGCATGATTATGCGCCTGTCGCGAGAAAGCCTGGACAACGCGCACGCCATTGACGTTTTCGGCCAGCACCGAGTTGACCCACGAAATAGCGGCGCGTACCCGGCGATACACGCGGCGGGCGATGCGCCGGAATAACACGGTGGCAAGCACCATCAAAGGCAGGACGCTGAAGGTGATGAGTGACAACTTCAAGTCCATGCCCAACATGGCGATAATGATGCCGATGATGACAAAAACATCGCGCGCCATGGCCAGTACAGCCCAGGTAATGAAATCCCGCAGGGTTTCAACGTCGTTGATGACGCGCGTAATGACGCGTCCCACGCTCCAGCGCGAGTAGAAACTCAGCGACAGGGCCTGCAGGTGGGCAAACAGGTCGCGGCGCAGGTCATAGATGATGGACTGCCCGACCTTGGCCATCAGGTTGACGCGCATATAGATAAAAACCCATTGCGCCGAAGCCGCGGCCAGGTAAGCCAGGACGGTATTCCGCAGGGAAATTACATCGCTTTTTGCCAGGCCCTCGTCAATGGCAAGTTTGACAAAGTAAGGGCCAAGAACAGAAGCAGCCGAGGTGCCCAACATCAACACAAGCGCGACGAGTAATTGCTTCCTGTACGGGCGCACAAACTGCCAGATGCGGCGGGCCACCTTGGGATCGAAACTCTTGTCGTAGAGTTCCTCGGATTGGGTAACGTAAGCGGGAGGGGTAATTGTGGTCATGGTCATTTTTCTTCGCCCTGAGCGGAGGCGCCCGATTTATGGACGGCGCAGTCGAAGGGCAGATTTTTATGAAATATCAATTTTCGTCCTTCGACTTCGGGTTTCGCGAAGAACGCTCAACCCTCCGCTCAGGACGACCTGTCTTTTTCTCTTTTTCGCGACGTTTTCGCTCTTCTCTTACAATCTCATGAATGCCGTTCCAGACGCCGCGAATCATGGCTTCCTTCTTGGAACGGTTCCATCCTTTCACTCGGAAGCAATCCTTCCTGATGTTCCCACAGGCGGCGATCCGGGTCATTCGTACTGCCTGTATAGTATGACCCATTGGAACATTGGAGAATATATATGTGTGGCATATTTTCAAAATGCAAATACCTATGATAACGACCTGTCCGCGGAACGGCGGTTCTTGAGAGCATCCCGTTCCCGCAACAACAGTTCCTGGGCTTCGCGCTCTTCGATGCTTTCCGCGAACTGACTTAACTGTAGATCGTGGATTTCGCGGTATAGCCCGCCCTCGGCCAGGAGGGAGGCGTGAGTCCCGCGTTGGACAATTTGGCCTTTGTCCATCACCAGGATCAGGTCGGCGCGGCGGACGGTGGACAGGCGGTGGGCAATGACAAAGGTGGTGCGCCCTTCCATCAACCGCTTGAGGGCAATCTGGAGGGCCTGCTCGGTCTGCGTATCAACGCTGGAAGTTGAGTCGTCCAAGACGAGGATGCGCGGGTCCATCAGCAGGGCGCGGGCGATGGCAATGCGCTGGCGTTGTCCGCCACTCAAGGTAACACCGCGCTCGCCGACCACTGTCTCATATCCGTTGGGGAAACCGCTGATAAAGTCGTGCGCCTGGGCTGCCTGCGCGGCAGCAACGATTTCCTCCAACGAAGCATCCGGGCGGCCATAGGCAATATTCTCGCGGATCGAATCGGAAAACAGGAGCGATGTCTGCAAGACGATACCGATCTGGCGCCGCAGCGCCACCGGGTCGAGGTCGCAGATGTCCACTCCGTCCACCAGCACTGTGCCGGCCGTCACATCGTAGAAACGCGGGACGAGGTTGACCAGGGATGTCTTGCCCGATCCGGTCGGGCCAATCAGCGCCACGGTCCGGTTCGGTTCAACCCGCAGACTGATACCCGTCAGCGATTCTTTTATCTCGTCCTGGTAGGTGAGGCTGACATCCCGGAATTCGACCTCGCCGCGAACAGTTGCCAGCGCGACCGGGGTCTCCGGAGGGCGGATGTCCGGCACGGTTTCCAACACCTCGAAGACGCGCTGCGCCCCGGCGCTGGCCTCCCCGGCAGCGTTGACCAGCCAGGCCAATTGCTGGACAGGCGCGGAAAGCATGAGCAGGTAGGCGTTGAAAGCCACCAGTTCGCCCACTGTCATCCTGTTTTCCAGCACCATCTGACCGCCAAACCAGAGCACAAGGATGGTCCCGATGACGATTAGCAAGTTGGTTGTGGGCATGACCTTTGACCATTCCCCGATGACCTTGATCCGTGACTGAAAATAGGCGCGGTTGGTTTCGTCGAACCGCTTGACCTCGTAAGGTTCGCGGGCAAAGGCGCGCACAACCTGGACGCCGGTCACATTCTCCTGCAAACGCGCCGAGAGGTCGCCCAGGGCGTTGTCCACCGCGTAGAACAGGCGGGTGACGCGCCCGCCAAAATCGGTGGTCATCATCGCCATCGGGACGAGCGGCAGGAGAGCGATTACCGCCAGGAGAGGATCGCTCAAGAAGAGCATAGTCACAACTCCCACTGCCATGAACAGCAGTTGGACGATCTCAATGATGCTCCCTGCGGCGAAACCCTGGATGGCGCGCACATCTTCGATGCAGCGGCTGATGAGTTGGCCGGTCTGGGCGTGGTCGTGATAGGTAAAAGGCAGGTGCTGGAGGTGGTCGTACATGCGCGTGCGCAAGTCGTAGCCGATGTGCGCCGCCACCCACTCGGACAGGTAGCGCTGGGCAAACGAGAGAGCGGCTGTCGACAACCCCAAGCCAAGCAAGACGAGCGCCGAGCGGACGATGTAGGGCGCGTCGCCGCGTTGCAATCCGTCGTCAATGACGAGACGGATGATATTGGGCACCACCAGAGCCAGGCCGGTGATGCACAGCAGGATTAGCAGGTTCAGGAGAATCTGCCACAGATAGGGTTTTACGAATGGGTGTAGTTTGAGAAGGTGTTTCATAAAGATGGTTAATGGATATTGGTTAGTGGATTTTTGCTAATAAACGAATGCGAAATCAACCTTCAGAAAAGGCTTTGCGAAGCAGGTCCAGGCCTTCGAGCAGCGCGGTGCATTCATTATCTGTAAGCCCCTCGAAGCGGCTCACCAGCCATTTTTCCGCTTCGTTAAAAATCGTGCTCATGGCGCGCTCTCCCTCTGGAGTGAGCGCCAGCGGAATGTTGCGCCGGTCATTTGGATCCTGGCTGCGGGACACAAGCCCCTTATTGACGAGGGCGTCCACCGCCTTGCTGACAGCCCCCCGGCTGGTGTTGCTGGCATCCGCCAGCGCGCTGACCGAGGCAATTCCCCGGCGGATGCGGCGCAGGACCTGGAACTGCTCCACCGTAAGATGGAACTTCTCCGCCGCTGCCTCGCGGATGACCGCGCGCGTGCGGTGCCAGGCGGGAGGGACGATTTCCCAATATCTGTCAACGACCTGGTCAGTTGAGATTTTGTTTATCATGGTTGCCTCACATAATAGTTGAACAATGCAACTATTATACGGGAGAACTATTATAAGTCAAGAGGCGTATGAGACCTTTTCCTTACTGATAACTGGAGGGGGAAAATTGGTCACTTGTAACTTGTCTCAACCATCGAATCAATCTATACTTGAGGCAATCATGATGTATAAAAGGAGTAGCATATGGCAGACGAGCAAGCACAATCCCGTAAAAAAATTACCCTTCCGTATCTCTTCAAGAAAGTGGCGGGTAGTGTACCCATCACCTGGCTGACCTGCTACGACTACCCCACCGCCTACCTGCAAGAGCAGGCGGGTATCGAGATGATCCTGGTCGGCGACAGCCTGGGCATGACCATGCTCGGCTACGACAGCACCCTGCCCGTCACCATGGACGACATGGTGCGCCACGCCCAGGCCGTCCGCCGCGGCGCGCCGACCGCCTTCGTGGTCGGCGACATGCCCTACATGACCTACCAGCCCTCGGTCGAGACAGCCATCCGCAACGCCGGCCGCTTCATGTCTGAGTGCGGCTGTGACGCCATCAAGCTGGAAGGCGGCGCAGCCATGGCTGACCGCATCAAAGGTATCGTGGATTCTGGCATCCCGGCTATCGGCCACCTCGGGTTGACCCCGCAATCCGTCTCTGCTCTGGGCGGGTTCCGCGTGCAAGGCAAATCGGCGGTGCTGGCTAAAAAAATCGTGGACGACGCCAAGGCGCTCGAAAAGGCCGGGGCTTTTGCCATCCTGCTTGAAATGGTCCCTGACCGGCTGTGCAAAATCATCACCGAGCGCGCCGAGGGCTGCATTATTATGAGCCTCGGTTCCGGCCCCGACGCGCACGGCCAGTTGCTTATCTAACATGATATGTTCGGCCTGTATCCCAAGTTCAAGCCGAAGATGGCCAAGGTCTTCGGCAATGCGGGCGAGGTCATCCTGAATGGTCTTAAAAGTTACGTCAGCGAAGTAACCGGCAAGCAATTCCCGCAGCCCGAGAATTGGTTCGGCATGCCGGACGAGGAATTCGAAGAACTCAAGAAGATGTTGGATTGATGTCATTGCGAGCGCCGAAGACGCGAAGCAACCCCCTGCACATTGGGCGATTGCTTCGTCGCTGCGCTCCTCGCAATGACGCAAAACAAAGGAGAATCAATGACCGATTTACGCCAACTGCTTGTCATCCCTACTGACCGCCTGGATGCCATCAACGCCGTCCTGCTTGACCCGAACTCGCGCGTAATAAACGACTTCCTGGCTGTGGTCGCAAAATATGGTACACCCGAAGAGATCAATCGCAAACACCGTGAAGCCCGCAAACTGGACAACCTCCTGAAAGTAGTCGAGGCCAGGAACCCAGGTTACGTGAAAGACCTGAATTGGCTGATGGAACAACGCGACCGGGGCGCGTTCACTTCGGTCGAAGCCTACCGGACCCGGGTCCTGGGTGCGCGGGCGAAAGGCATGAAATTCGCCGATGATTTTGCCGTCACAATAGAGGCCTCGGCGCTGCAATACTTTCCCTGGATCCGGCCGATGTGTGAACGCGCCATCCGTGATGGAAGCCTCGTCCCAGGGCGATTCATTGCTGTCCGCAAGATGAAAGAATCCGAAGAAGACGGCGACCTGCCCGCCATCGTCGCCGCGCTGGACATCATGGGCGCCTCCTTCGTCGAGACGCTGGACACAAAAGGCACAGATGGCTCCAATCCGCACCTTGGCGGGCCCGCCACCATCACCGGTTACTTCGGCGGCATCGGACAACCGAACGAGCACGCCCTGATGTGGCTGGATGAGTTCCTGTATTACTACACCAACTACGGCGTCCAGCACGTGCTCAACTTCAACGCCGGGACAATCCTGCTCGGCTTCCTGCTCTATCGCCTGGGTGTGGACATTCAATTCAAAATCTCGGTCTTCTTTGGCTCTGACAATCCCTATCACGCTTTGTGGATCATGGCCGCCGCCAAACTCTTCAGCCGTGACGACGGGACCTCCCCCCTGATTGGCTTCAACTGGTCGAACTCCATCAACAATGAAACCATGGAATTGACTGCCCAGTTCCGCAAGGCGCTTGGCTTCGAGGATGTGGTTCGCTTCGAGCATCACATTGTTGAGACCTGGAAAAGCATCGTCATCCAACCCTACGACCGGCGCGCCGAACTGGTGGAAATTGCCGACCATGTTGCGAACATCTCTGCCAAGCACGAGGGCGGAGACCCCGAAGTCGAACAGACGCGCGCCCACCCCTCCGATATTCTGGATTACTTTCGCGAGAAAAAGGAAGTCGTCGAGTCCGGCGATTGGGACAACCTGCAACTCAACTTCATGGACAAGGTGGACGCCTGCAACCATTCCGCCCGGGCGCTGACAGAGAAGGGGCTGTCCTTCGTGGCAGCGCGGCACCTGCACCGGTAAGAAGAGTTATGGCCTACAAACCCGTCTCCCGTTACCGCGTGGCGTATTTCAAATCCGGGCCAAAAGCCGGGAAAACCGATATCGTTGTCGTGCTTGAGGACGGGGAGTTGTATACGTTCGAAGCGCTCCCGCCTGACGCAGCTCACCACCTGGTTGATTTGCTGCGCAACGAAAAGCCTATTTGGTTGGATCTGGATACCGGTACACTCGCCGTGGCTGACGAGCCGGTTGGGGCTGGCGAATAGACTGTAATGCTTGATAAATCAAAATCCCGGCGGTTGCCGGGATTTTGATCATTACTGGTACTTTGAGTCCTCGATCTCTTTGCGAAGTCTGTCTTCTTCGGATACTTGCGGGGCTTCGGCTTGCGCCCAGGCCAACTCGGCTTTTTCGGCCGCGCGCAGTTTGGTTAGTGACTGGACGCGCACCACACTCCACTTTCCGCAGTACGGACAGCGGTCGTACCGGGATAGTCCCAGGTTCATGCCCCACAGGTGCACGGCAAATGGGCGGTGGCACTTGGGGCAAATCCCGCCGCCGCGGAAACCGTATTTCCGCTCCTCGCCCAACGGCAGTTGCTCTATTTTGCCGCGCGTGACAATTGCCGGGACAACCACAGCCAGTAGAATGGCAATCAGCAGGATGCTTGCAATTGGGATAATGATACGGGTGGCGGCCTCCCAACCTTCGTCCGCGCTGACGAAGTTGGCCGTGTATTCGCGGGAATACAGGGCCGTCCCATCGCTGGTGTACCCAATGGCATACATGGTGTGGAGGCCGATCGGGTAATCGTCGGTGGTGAACTGGATGCGGAAGGGAGCAGCAGTTGCCTCACCGATCATTATCTCGTCAATGTAAAATTCGACCCGCTCCAGGTCATCCGGACCGGTCACTTTCATCGAAAACAAACCCTGGATGTCGCCTGTCCCGGAGGAATAGCCGAAGTCGCGGGAAAGTTTCAGGGTAATGCCATATTCCTGCGCGAAAGCCGTCGAAACGGCCAGCAGGCAAAAGGTCAGGGCAAGGAACACAGAAAAGAGTTTGGATTTCATCTAGCACTCCACTATGGTTTGTTCACGCCTACTTCCAGCGGGTTAAAATTTGTTCGCGCTGAAAGACGTTCGTAGCAAGATAAATCAGCCCGGCATCCAGCGCCAGCATGACAACTGCCACCCAACTGATGACGGTTTTATTCAACACGAACAACCCCGCCATCTGGCCGAAGAAACCGGCCAGCACCGGGACGATGATGACCATCGAAACCTGCTCAGCCACGCGCGGGTCAGAGACACGCGACGAGACCATCAGGGCAAAGGTGACGGCCATGACCGCCAGGAGTGGACCGACGATGAAAATGGCAATCAGCCAGCGCGCATCCAACAGGGCTGTCAACAGGATCTTGTCCGAGACAAGGATCCAGGAGCCGAGGGCGAACAAGCCGAAAGCGGCATAGGTCGCCAATACCGCCGGGATGGCCGCCGAAAGGCATTTCCCAATCAGCAGCTCGATGGTAGTAATGGGCGTCGCCAGGAGGGGTTCGAGGCTGCGCGTGGTCTTCTCGCCGACAATGGAATAAGCCGCAATCGTGACCGGGATGGCAACCGGGATGATCATGAACATCATCATGAACTGGCTCACCAGGAACACCTGGAAGCAGTCCGCCCCGTTTAGGCCTTCGGGGCACATGGCGTCTGTCAGTTCGGTGGGCATTTCTGCGTCGAGATTGGTTAGCGTGGAAGCATCGGACGTTATGGCGCCCGTGGAAAAGATGATGACCAGTGGTATGGCAGTCATCAACAGAGGCAGGAACGCCACAGTGAAAATCACCATGCGGTTCTTGAAAACTTCCGCCCATTCCTTACGGATGATGGTTTTTATCTTGTTCATTTCAGGCCGCCTTTACCAATTGCAAGTACACATCTTCCAGTGAATGACGTAACTCGCCAACAAACTGCACTTCGGCGCCCACGCCCACCAACACGCGGACGATCTCCGGGTTGTGGGCTTCGGGGTCCTCCAGGTTGACCAGCAATTTGTTCTCAACCACCTTGACCTCGCGCACAAAGTTCAGACTGCGCACCGCCTGGGCCAGCCGATCATCCGCGGCGCGCAGGTGGAAGACCACCTTGCGGCCGAAAATGGAGGCGCGCAGGTTGGCCGGGGTATCGAGGACCAGCAGCCGGGACTTGAAAACGCCAATCCGGTCGCACAGGCGGTCGGCTTCGTCCAGGTTGTGAGTACACAGGAAAATCGTCCGGCCCTCTTTCTTCAACTCCGCAATAAAATCGCGGACGAGGTGCGCCGCCTCCGGGTCGAGGGCGGCGGTCGGCTCGTCGAGAAAGATTATTTTCGGTTCATGCAGGAGGGCGCGTGCAATCGCCAGTTTCTGTTTCATGCCCTTGGAAAACGTCCCGGCAGTGTCGAGGCGGCGGTCATAAAGGCCGAGCATCTTGAGGTATTTCTCCACTTGCCCAGCGGCGTCATTGACCTCGTACAGGTCAGCAAAAATCCGCAAGTTGACCTCCGCTGACAGGTTGTCGTACATGCCTGGCGTTTCGGTCAGCACGCCGACGGTGCGGCGGATGTCGGTATCCTGCCGGCCGATGGCGAACCCGGCGACAGTGGCCGTTCCGGCAGTCGGCCCGATGAGGCTGGTCAACATGCGGACAGTGGTGGTCTTCCCGGCGCCGTTCGGGCCGAGGAAGCCGAAGACTTCGCCCTCGCGGATGTCAAGGGACAGGTTGTCTACGGCGAGGACTTCCTTGAAGCGTTTGGTCAGGGTTTCGGTATGGATCATTTTTTTTCACCACGAAAATCTAACTTTGGTAACGGGAGTCTTCCAGGTTTTCGGGCGTTTCTTCCACCGGCTTCAACGCCGGGATGGAGGCTGAGGCAACGGGAGCAGGTTCCAGGCCTGCCCCGAGTGAAGTCGAAGGATCCGGCGGCGGCTCGGGTTGGCGCAGGAGGAAGACGATCAGGATGCTAATCAGGGCGAAACCGCCCACCAAAGCCTCCGTCCAGTAGCCGCCGATATACGGCATAAGGAATACGACTGTACCATCTACAAGGGCGTGGTAGAAAATAGCGAGAAAAAGCCAACCAATCTTCTTCCGGGTAAATGCCTGCAAAACCATGACAGCCATTGCTAGGTGGACCGGGATGGTGAAAAGCCGTTCCAGCGCGCCGAGCAGGCTGTCGTACCACGGAGCGGACCAGTACGCCGCGATTTGCTGCTGAGCCAATTCGAGTTGTGAGGCCGGGACAAGCGCTGACAAATCCATGCCGCGTACCACCAGCATCGAAACGTAGGAAACCAGCACCAATATCCCCAGGATGATCGCCTCAGACCCGCCATGCCCCGCGCCGAATAAAACGCCTTTCCGCCAGGAGCGGGCATCCTTTACCCAGAAGCGCAGGACAAGGTAGCGCGCCCCTTCTTCAAACAGGCCGGCGCTCAAACCGAGGAAAGAGGCGTTGAAGACCTGCTGCGCCAGCGGTGGCCAGTACACCATACCGGTGCGGTTGAGTAGCTCCCCTATCCCCCAATTGAACGGGATATGCCCCACCTGCGATAGTATGAAAGTCGCAAAGCCAACCCACCAGATGCGCCAGCCAAGTTTCCAGCGGCGGGTCAAGAAAATTGCCAGGCCGACCGGCATGGCAATCATCAACAGGCCATTGAGGGCGTGAGTAATCACGAGTATGTTCACGGCTGTCTCCAGAATTGTACTAATTGTATCATTGAATGAATTGTATACAAAAAACGATACTTGTCAAGGTTTGGCCTTGTCTTAATGGGCTGGCTCCAGCCCGGCCTCGGTCACCAGGCGCGGGACGATGTCTTCCCAGCCGACTGCCATGATGTGTATACCATGCACCCCCTGTCCATGCAATTTCTTTACCCGTTCGATCAATTCCAGGGCGATTTTCACCCCTTCTTCCGGGCCGTTCCCCGCAGCCTCCGCGGCTTCCATGCGCTTGAGCAGCGCCTCCGGGACGAAGACGCCCGGGACTTCATCATTCATATACTTCGCCATCTTGAGCGTCTTGAGCGGGGTAATCCCAATGAGGATGTAGACCTTATCCAGCACGCCGCGTTTCGCCAGTTCGTTCAGCCAGATTTCCATTTTATCCGCGTCGAAGACCAGGTTGGTCTGGAAGAATTGCGCTCCGGCGTTGACCTTCTTGTGCTCGCGCAAAGCCTGGAAGCGCACATCCGAAGCAAATGGCGAAGCGGCTGCGCCCAGGAAGAATTTCGGCGGGAATTTCATTTCCCGCCCGTCGAGGTATTTGCCGTCATCGCGCATCCGGCGCAGGACCCATAACATCTGGACGGAATCCAGGTCAATGATGTCCATCCGGCCGCGCGGCGCGGGACTGAGTTTCATGCTGTCGCCGGAGATGCACAGGATGTTGCGCACGCCGAGGGCGTTCGCCCCCAGCACTTCGGCCTGCAAGCCGACGCGCGTCCGGTCGCGGGCGGCGCTCTGCATGACCGGTTCCACCCCATGTTGGACAGCCATGCTGGAACATGCCCACGACGACATCCTCGGCGTCGCTGAAGGGCTGTCGGTGAAGTTGACCGCCGTTACAAACGGCTTGACCATGTCAACGTTGGCGCAAAGTTTGTTCGTGGAAGCCGTCAGCGGCGGGGCAACTTCGGCAGTGACGACGAACTCCCCGGCTTTTAGTCTCCGTTCCAGGTCCGAGACCGGTTCGTTGTATTGGGCAGCATGGTATTCAGAATCGCCTTGCCACCAGTCGGGTTGGCGGACGGGACGGAAAATGGAGTCCCAGGCCCGGGCGCGCGTAGCAGGTTCCGGGTCCAGGAGGCCGCGCGTGACGTCCCCCGCGCCGAGTTTCTTGACCTGCACGAGCACGTCGCCCCAGGTTTCCGTCCCGACCTTGTCCCAGTCGAGCGGGGGCAGGACTTCGAGCAACATCTCCTCGCGCCCCATCCTGAACGCCCGGTCGTAAATGGCATACCAGCCAAAGGGTTCGCGTTTGAAGGGGAAAAACGGGGGCTGCCAGCGGCGACCTGGGGTGAAGAGGGGCATAGGAACTCCTTGTGATAATTTTACTTCCGGCGTCCTGCCGGAAAGCGTGTGTAATGTCACCCGCCCGGCGGACGAAACTCCCGTTCCCGAAAACCGGTATAATAGCCCCCATGCGAAGATATGTACTGGCGCTTCTCTTGTTGACCCTCTCCCTGGCCTTCTCCGTGATGCTGGTGAGCGTGGATGCGCATCCCGCCCCGGCCCCGGACCTGTCCACTGCCTACGAACTCATCGACGCGGTCAACGCCCTGCGCGCCGAGCGCGGACTGCCAGCCTATACGCCAAATCCCATCCTGATGAGCATCGCCCAAACCCATGCTGAGTATTTAGCGGCGATTGGAGTCTCCAATAAGCACACGGACGCCTATGGGCGGCTTCCCTTCCAACGCGCCCTGGATGCCGGTTATCCGGTAGCTGGTGATCTCAGCCAGAATGGATGGTTTTCGGAGAACCTTGTCGGCGGGATCGGGTTGACTGCAGAAGAGGCAGTGGAAATATGGACAGGCGACGACCCGCACCTGAACACCATGATTTCCACTGTCCTAAAGGATGTCGGCGCGGGTGTGGCGGTGGTCGGGAATACCTATTACTACGTGCTCGATTGCGGTCTCTCCACGGGCGGGACGCCGGTAGCCTACACGCCTCCAGCATATGTGATTTATCCCACGCCCATTCTGGCAACCAACACTCCTAATGAGGACGGTTCGATCACCTATACTGTCCAACCCGGTGACACACTCTTGGGAATAGCCATCGCCTATGATGTTTCTCTCGGGGAACTTTACGGCCTGAATGGCCTGACTGAGAATTCGGTTATCTATACAGACCAGCAGATCATCATCCGCGCCGCTTATACAGCCACCCCCACGCAGCCCACTTCCACCCCGACCTTGCGTCCCTCCTCCACTCCGTGGCCCACTTCCCTGAATACGGCCCCTGCTACTGAACCACTGCCGACAGCCACGCAGACATCCGTCCAGCCCTCCATGTCCGCTGGCGGGGCGGTGATCGCCATCATCGTCGCCGCGCTAGTGGCGGCGGGGATTCTGACGGTGGTGGGGGCAAAGAAAAGCCAGAAATAAAAATCCCCCGGAGTTTTAGAAACTCCGGGGGATTTTCTTGTCACTTTACTTTCCCTTGATTCGCCACCGCTTCCGCCGCCTTGCGGACCGTCTCCTCGTCTGCGAGGTAATAGTGGGTGACAGGTTTCAGGTCAGCGGTGAGTTCGTAGACCAGCGGGATTCCGGTCGGGATGTTGAGATCGGTGATTTCGCTCTCGGATACATTATCCAGGTATTTGACCATGGCGCGCAGGCTGTTGCCGTGGGCCGCGATCAGCACGCGCTTGCCCGACTTGATCATCGGGGCCAGGGTGCTGTGCCAGTATGGCAGGACGCGTTCCAGCGTGATCTTGAGCGACTCGGTTGCCGGGAGTTGGGCAGGCGCCAGGTCCGCGTAACGGCGGTCGAAGCGCGGGTGGCGCTCGTCATTCAGTTCCAGCGGCGGCGGCGGGGTATCGTAGCTGCGCCGCCAGATCTTCACCTGCGCCTCGCCAAATTTGGCAGCCGTCTCGGCTTTGTTCAGCCCTTGCAGCGCGCCGTAATGGCGTTCGTTCAACTGCCAGGCGCGCAACACTGGGATCCAGTCGAGGTCCAGTACTTCCTGGATGATGTTCAGCGTTCGGACAGCGCGTTTCAGCACAGACGTGTAGGCGATATCGAACGTGTAGCCTTTCTCGCGCAGGAGTTCGCCGCCCGTGTGGGCTTCGGCGCAGCCCTGCCCGGTCAGGTCAACATCCGTCCAGCCGGTGAAGCGGTTCTCCAGGTTCCAGGTGCTCTGCCCGTGGCGGACCAAAACGAGTTTGTATTTTGTTTCCATACGTTTCTTCAACTCCATGGCTCTATTCACAACACTGTGTCGCTGCGAGGCGGATGATCTTCCGCCGAAGCAGTCTCCTCTCGAAACGGAGATTGCTTCGCCGCCTGCGGCGGCTCGCAACGACACAGAAAATGCTTTTAACCGGATCAGACTAGCGGATGGCTTTGTCCGTTTCCGGATCGAACAGGTGGCACTTGTCCATGTTGAACGAGACCTGCACCTTGTCGCCGATGCGGAAATTGGTGCGCGGGTCCACGCGGGCGACGATGCTATTCGTTCCGCTGACCAGGTACAGGAAAATCTCGTTGCCCATCAGTTCGGTCACGTCCACTTTGACATCCACCGGCGCGGCATGGATGCCGGTCGGGACAAAGGCCGGGTTGTAGATGTCTTCCGGGCGGATGCCAAAGACCACGTCCTTGCCGACGAAACTGTCATACGCTTTCTTGCGGTCATCCGGCACGGGGACGGAGAAGGACCCGGCATCCACAATCAACTTACCATCCTGCTTTTGCAGTTTGGCCTTGAAGAAGTTCATCGCCGGGGAGCCGATGAAACCCGCCACAAAAAGGTTGTCCGGGTTGTCATACAGCATCTGAGGGGTATCCAACTGCTGGAGGATGCCCTTGTTGATGACCGCGATACGGGAGGCCATGGTCATGGCTTCCATCTGGTCATGGGTCACGTAGATAAACGTCGTACCCAGCCGGTGATGCAGCTTGGTGATCTCGGCGCGCATGGCGATGCGCAGCTTGGCATCCAGGTTCGAGAGTGGTTCGTCGAAGAGGAACACCTTCGGTTCGCGCACAATGGCGCGCCCGACCGCCACGCGCTGGCGCTGTCCGCCGGAAAGTTGGCGGGGTTTTCGGGCGAGCAACTCGCCGATGCCGAGGATCTCGGCGGCTGCGTTTACGCGCCGCTTGATCTC
>JACQYE010000089.1 GCA_016208355.1 Chloroflexota bacterium
CGTTCAGGACGCGATGAACCGCCAGATGACCGCCGAGCGCGTCCGCCGCGCCGTGGTGACTGAGTCCACCGGTACGCGCGAGGCCGCCATCAACGTGGCCGAAGGTGAGAAGCAGGCCGCCATTCTCAAGGCCGAAGGCCAGAAGCAGGCCGCCATCCTGGAAGCCGAGGGCCTGAAATCAGCCCAGGTGCTGAAAGCCGAAGGTTTCTCGGTGGCCCTGGAAAAGATCTTTGCTTCTGCCAAGACCATTGACCAGAAGACCATGACCCTGCAATACTTCGAGACCCTCAAGTCGCTGGGCACAGGCGCTTCCACCAAGTTCATCTTCCCGATGGAATTCACCAGCATGATCGAGAACTTCGTCAAGGGGAAGGAAAAGTAAGCAGCCAAAAGCACCAAGGAAAGAGTAAAATAGAAACCTCCCGGTAATACGGGAGGTTTCTTCATCCACATTGCTTCTGATCCTTCTTCCTTTATGGAAATCCTCCCTACCACCCTGCGCGACTTCGCCGCGCTGCGCCGCATCGAACATGCGTGTTTTCCGAAAGACGCCTGGCCGTTGCTGGACCTGCTGGCTGTGCTCACCTTCCCGGATGTGATCCGGCTCAAGGCGGTTGTGGACGGGCAGATGGTCGGCTTCATCGCCGGGGACCTGCGCCGCACCGAAGGCCTGGGGTGGATCGCCACCATCGGCGTCCTGCCGGAATACCGCCGCCAGGGCATCGCCCGCGCCCTCCTGCTCGAATGCGAACGCCAGATGAACACTTCCCGCTTCCGCCTGTGTGTGCGGATGGAAAACACCGAAGCAATCCGCCTTTACGAGGAGGAAGGATACGGGCGCACTGACACCTGGAAAAAATACTACAACGATGGCGGCGACGCGCTGGTGATGGAGAAATACAATCCTGCTGGAGACTACGTGTGACCGTATCCGGTACGCCTCCACGCCCGGCAGCCAACGATGGACTATAATCGAGACATGCCTCCCCTTCTCCCTCCGCCCGTCTGGATAGACCGGCCGGAAGCCCTCCAACGCCTCGCCCGGAAACTGCTCGACCAGCCGCGCCTGGCGGTGGATACCGAGTCCAACTCCCTGCACGCCTACCACGAGCAAGATTGGCGCAATCATTTTGCCGGCCGGGGTGGCGGCAATTTATGTGGTCTTCAAGAACAGAATTTCCCCATCCCCCCGCAACCGCCTGCAAAAAACGTGGATGTTCCGCTTCCTGGTGCTCGTGATCGCCGGAACAGCCGCGATCTATGCCTTCCTTTGGTTTGCCGCGATCACATCCCCCGATCTCTCTTGGGATGGGAATGCTTATCACATCCCGCCCATTTCCATGTGGGCGGCGCATGGGCATGTCTATTGGATAGAGACCCCATACCTCGAGGCCATTATCAACGGCTACCCCAAAGGCGCGGAAGTAGTGGCGTATGCAATGACAATGGCCTTTGGCAATTCGGTGGTCAATGCTGTCAATCTTGTCTTCCTGCCCCTGGGCGTGCTGGGCATAGCCAGCCTTGCCTGTTCGCTGAAAGTACATCCCGTCCTGGCATTGAGCGCCGGGGCGCTCTATTTGCTCACGCCGGTCAATATCAATCAATCGATAACCACCTATGTTGATTCGGCCTTTGCCTCCAGCATCATTGCCTTAACCGCCATCTGGTTCGACGCCGTGCAGGCCGGCCGCATAAGAAAATGGTATGGCGCGCTCATCCTCGGCTTGTCCATTGGACTGGCGCTCAGCCTCAAAAGTTCTGGCGGCGCCGTTTGCGGCATTGCGTTAATCATCTTATTCGCTGTTTGGGGGAAGGATTTGATCCAAAAGAAACCCGTTCCTCAATCCGCTGAAAACAAACCAGAAAATACGAACGGCTGGAGAAGACTTGTGCTCTCCTTCCTCCTCGCCGGAGTCGCCGCCGCAATCGGAGGCGGTTACTGGTACATCAGGAACTACCTGATCGCAGGTTCGCCGCTCTATCCGGTTGGGGTGAGCATTCTCGGCCGCACGATCTTCCCAGGCGCATCCGTGGCAGAGGCCATCAGCCAGGCGTCGAATACGCCGGCAGAGATAGCCAGCCTCCCAGCGGTTGGCAGGGTGCTGTACACCTGGCTGCAGGGACTTGGAAAATGGCCGCTGTCCATCAAAGGATACGATACCCGAACCGCCGGGTTGGGTTTTCTCTGGATCGCCGGCTGTGTTCCCTCGACCCTGATCTTCTTGATCAGCCATCTCAGGAAACGGATGCTCGCCTCGACCAGTTACCTGGCATTATTCTGCCTCATCCTGCCGGCTTTCCTGTTGACACCCATGGACTGGTGGGCGCGCTACACACTGTGGATCTACGCCCTCGGCTTGCCCGCCTTTGCCTGGGCTGTGCAAGAATTCATGGTTAACCGCGCCAACCGGCAGCCGGGTACACTCCTGACCCGGTTCTGGCTGGCGACCTGCATCCTGCTGGCTGGCTTTGAAGGGCTTTACTGCGCCATGGACGTCTTTGCCCTGGCCACCCCCGGCTCCGTCAGCAGTTCTCCTCAAGCCATCCTCAGCCCCGAAACATGGACCTGGCCGACCTTCTACCTCTTCCCCGACATGAACGGCACCGCCCTCGAAGATGTGCTCACGCCCGGCCAGGTCATCGCCATCGGCCCCCACGGCGACAGCTACTTTTGGCGCTATGCCGGATTGATCGGCCAACGCTCGCAGGCGGTCGGCAAACGGGAACTTGTGTTCATCAAAGAAAATGAACGCCTCGAAGCTATCCATTCGCGCCACGTCGAATACATTGTCTGGGATGCGTCCATTCCCCTGCCCCAATCCCTGGCTGCCCTGCCCCAGGAAGAAGCGGCGGGATTCATTGTTCTGAAATTCCCATAATACCCGCGCCGGTTGAAAAAAATCACCCGGCGAAAATGCCGATAGGCGTATAATCACCCCATGCCGCCCCTCCTCCCGCCGCCCGTCTGGATAGACCAGCCCGCAGACCTCCAACGCCTCGCCCGAGAACTGCTCGACCAGCCGCGCCTGGCGGTGGATACCGAGTCCAACTCCCTGCACGCCTACCACGAGCAAGTCTGCCTCATCCAATTCTCCACCCCAGAAACCGATTACCTGCTCGACCCGCTCGACCTCGCCGATCTCTCCCTGCTGGCCCCCTTGTTCGCCAACCCCAAAATCGAAAAAGTTTTTCACGCCGTCGAATACGACATCATTTGCCTGAAGCGCGATTTCGGCTTCGAGGTCGTCAACATCTTCGACACGATGCAGAGCGCCCGCATCCTCGGCTACCCCCAGGTCGGCCTGGATGCCTTGCTCGGTCTGAAATTCAACCTTCAAGTGGACAAGCGTTACCAGAAAGCCGACTGGGCGTACCGTCCACTCACGCCGGAGATGTTGAACTACGCCCGCCTCGATACGCATTACCTGCTGCCCCTGCGCGACATCCTGCAGGCCGAACTGGAAGCCGCCGGTCGCTGGGACCTGGCGCGCGAAGAATTCGTCCGTATGGCAAAATTGAACGGGAACGGAAAAGCCGAAGTCCCCTCCTGGCAGCGGGTGACCGGAGCGCACAAACTGGCTGCTGACCAGTTGGCCGTCCTCAAGGAACTGTGCGCCTGGCGTGACCAGACCGCCGAACATCTGGCGCGGCCGACCTTCAAAGTCGTGGATGACAGGCGGCTGGCCGCGATTGCCGCCGCCAAACCGGAACGGCCAGACGAATTCAAAGATATTCTCACTGATTACCAGCGCAGGCGGTTCGGGACTGAGATCCTGCGCGCCGTTAGACGCGGCCTGGAATCCCCGCCGATTTCCCGACCGCGGCCAGTGCGGCCGAAGCAGGCTTACATTGACCGGGCGAACGCCCTCGGCCAGTGGCGCAAACAACTTGGGCAGAAACTCCACATGGAATCCGACATCATCCTGCCCAAAGCCTGGATGCAGGCCATCGCCGAACAAAACCCGCGCACCCGCGAGGAACTGGCTGCCCTGATGCCCGAGTCGCCGTGGCGGCTGGAAAACTTCGGCGAGGAAATCCTGAAAGCAATTCTGTAGCGTCAATTCTTAGGAGTAAAGATGCGTATCACCTTCAATGGCGCTGCCCGCACCGTCACCGGTTCGCAATATCTATTGGAAGCCAATGGGTCAAAAGTGCTGCTCGAATGCGGCTTGTTCCAGGGTCGCCGGTCGGATACCTACGAGCGCAATCGCTCTTTCAATTTCGATCCAAGCCAGGTGAACGCCGTCCTGCTCTCTCATGCCCACATTGACCACAGCGGCAACCTGCCCAATCTCGTCAAACAGGGATATGAGGGGCCCATATATGCCACCCGCGCTACGGCCAGCCTGGCCGAAGTGATGCTACTGGATTCGGGGCATATCCAGGAAGCGGATATCCTTTTCATCAACAAGCGCCGCTTACGGCGCGGCCTTCCACCCGCCGAGCCGCTTTACACCCAGGAAGACGCCGCCAAAGTGGCCCCGCTCCTGCGCCCGACCGACTACGACAAACCGTTCGAGGCTGCACCCGGGGTGAAGGTGGAGTTCGTCGAGGCCGGGCACATCCTCGGCTCCGCCGCGCTCAGGCTCGAAGTCCAGGAAGGGAGCCGCAGGACCCGCCTGTGGTTCTCCGGCGACATTGGCCGCCCCGGGCTGCCTATTGTCCGCGACCCGGTCCTCCCGTCTGACGTTGATTACGTCATGATGGAATGCACCTACGGAGATAAACAGCATAATGACCCCGAACTTGCTCACCGCGAGTTCGCCGATGTCGTACGCCGGACGGTGAGGCGGGGCGGTAAAGTCATCGTCCCGGCCTTTGCGGTCGGCCGCACGCAGGAGCTGGTCTACAGCCTGCACCTGCTGATTGCCTCCGGGGAGATGCCGCCCATTCCCGTCTACGTGGACAGCCCGCTGGCCGTGAACGCGACCCGGGTGTTCGAGCAGCACCCGGAATGTTACGACGAGCAAACGTTGAAATTCATCCGCCTGGGAAAACACCCGGCTCTGCAATTCGGAGGGCTGCATTACGTCCGGGATGTGGAAGAATCCAAGGCGTTGAACGAAAGAAAAGAACCGATGGTAATCATCTCGGCCTCGGGCATGGCTGAAACCGGGCGCATTTTGCATCATCTCAAGAACAACATCGAAGACCCGAACAATACCATCCTGATCGTCTCCTGGCAGGCACCCGACACCCTAGGCCGCCGCCTGGCAGAGCGGGCGAAGGTGGTCAAAATCTTCGGAGAGGAATACCCGGTGCGGGCAGAGATCGCGACGATTGGTGGCTTATCTGCGCATGCCGGGCAGGATATGCTGGTCAAATATGCGCGCGCCGTCCGTTCCGTGAAAGGCGTGATTCTGGTGCACGGTGAAGAAGACGCCGCCACCGCCCTGCGCGAGAAACTGGGGTCCGCCGGGATAAAACGCGTCGTTTACCCTGATTTATTCACAAGCATTGAACTATAAGGTATAATCCCGCCGCTTGGAGAGGTGCCAGAGTGGTTGAATGGGACGGTCTCGAAAACCGTTGTGGCCTTCGGACCACCGTGGGTTCGAATCCCACCCTCTCCGCCTTATTGGGGCGACCCTATGGTCGCCCCGGTTGCGTTTATGGTAAGATTGATTCATGAAATTGACCCTCGCCCTCGCCCAGATCAACACAAAACTCGGCAATATCGAAGCCAACCTGGAAAAACACCTGGCTTGCATCAAGGATGCCAAAGCCTCCGGGGCAGACCTGGTCCTGTTCCCCGAACTCTCGTTGACCGGGTATGTGCTCCAGGACCTCGTACCTGCCGTCGCCACGCTGACCGAGGCCGATGACCCCGTCTTCCGGCATCTGCTCGAGGCCAGCCGGAGCGTGGACCTGGTGGTCGGTTTCGTGGACGAAGACCCCCGCCGACGCTTCTACATCGCCTCCGCCTACCTGTCGCAGGGCGAGTTGGTACACATCCATCACAAGGTCTACCTGCCCACCTACGGCCTCTTCGACGAAGGTCGCTTCTTCGCACCCGGCGGCTCCGTCCAGGCGTTCGACACCCGTTTCGGGCGCCTCGGGATACTCATCTGCGAGGACTTCTGGCATGCCTCCCCGCCCTACCTGCTCTGGCAGGATGGCGCTGACCTGCTCCTGTTCTCCTCCGCATCCCCGGGGCGGGGCCTGACCGGGGACTCGAAACTGGACTCCTCGGCCTGGGTGGAACACATCAACCGCGCCTATGCCAGCCTGTTCACCATCTTTGGCGCGCACGCCAACCGGACCGGGTTCGAGGACGGCCTGAACTTCTGGGGCGGGTCCACCGTCTACGACCCGAACGGCAGCCTGCTGGTCCAGGCGCCCTACTTTGAAGAAGCGCTGACCCTGTGCGAGATTGACCTGAACCAACTCCACCGCACACGCGCCCGTTTGCCGCTGCTGCGTGACGAGCGGCCCGAACTGGTGGAGCGCGAACTGGGAAGGATTCTCCACAAGTAACGCTCCCGCCGCCGTCCCCGGCGGCGTGGACGCTGCCCGGAGCGATAAATGGACATTAACCTTTCCATTGACACCAATCTTGTTCTTAAAATTCTGACTGCTTTCATCCGCTCGGAGATCACCCGCGTTGGCTATTCGCGCGCAGTGGTGAATCTCTCCGGCGGGTTGGATTCCGCTGTCTCGTGCGTGCTGGCCGTC
Organism: Chloroflexota bacterium; assembly: GCA_016208355.1. Taxonomy (GTDB): domain Bacteria; phylum Chloroflexota; class Anaerolineae; order Anaerolineales; family Villigracilaceae; genus UBA877. Next base: position 6,676 of record JACQYE010000089.1, read on the forward strand.
AAAGCCCTAGGCGCGGAGAATGTACTGGCCCTGCGCCTGCCATATAAATCCTCAGCCCAGGATTCGCTCGATGACGCCCAACTGCTGATTGACCAGACCGGCATCCGGTCGCTGACCATCCCCATCACAGACATGGTTGACCCACTGATCGCCCGCGAACCGGCTACACCACGCTCTACGGCGACTCGGCCTGTGCCCTAAACCCAATCGGCGACCTCTACAAGACCCAGGTGCGGCAACTGGCGCGGGCGCTCGAAATCCCGGAGTCGATCATCACCAAGCCTCCCTCCGCGGACCTATGGGCCGGCCAGACCGACGAGGGCGAACTCGGCTTCACGTACGAGGAAGTGGACAAATTGCTCTACCTGCTCGTGGACCAGCGCTTCCGCCCCGAAGAATGTATGGAAGTCGGGTTTGATGAGACCTTCGTCCGCAAGGTGGTGGAACGCATCCGCAAGAACCAGTTCAAGCGCGTCCTGCCGCCCATCGCCAAACTCTCCAGCCGTACGGTGGGCTACGACTTTCTGTACTTGCGAGACTGGGGAACGTAACCTTCCTGGAAGCATCCCCCGCAAAGGTTTGAGGTAGTATTCCATCCTCAAACCTTTTTTATCAGGCTGTCATGAAACTACACATTCCTCCCGCGCTTCGAAACAAAAGATACTTTTATCTCTGGCTCGGCTTGATCATATCCATCTCCGGTTCGCAAATGCAATGGGCCGCCCTGCACTGGCATATCCGCACATTGACGGACGAACCGGACCCGTTTGCCCTGGGTGGCATCGGGCTGGCGCGCATCCTGCCGGTGGTCATCTTCTCCTTCCTTGGCGGGCCGGTGGCGGATACGTTCAACCGCCGCCGCGTCCTGTTCATTACACAGTCAGCCATGGCGCTGGTAGCGCTGGCGCTGGCCATCCTGACCTTCACCGGTCATATTACCATCTGGCACATCTACCTGCTGACAGCCATCCAGGCCAGCGCCCAGGCCTTTGACGGCCCCGCCCGGCAAGCCATGATCCCCAGCATCGTCCCGGCCAGGGACCTGCCCAATGCCTTCAGCATGTCCTCCATTGCACAGAATACCGGCGCGATCATCGGTCCGGCACTGGCGGGGATCGTCATCGCCACGCTAGGGCAGGAATATACGTATTTCTTCAACGCCATTTCTTTCCTGGCGGTTATAACAGCCCTGGTATTGATGGGCGCGGTTCATCAGGATACCAGCAACGCGCCCGGGATTAAGTTCTCTGCCGCGCTAGACGGATTCCGGTTCATTTTTTCCAAGAAAATCATCCTGTCCACCATGCTGGTGGATTTTGTGGCAACGTTCTTTGCCTCGGCCAAGACCATGATGCCCATCGTGGCAAGGGACATCTTGCACGTCAATGAAATTGGTTACGGCTGGTTGTTGTCGGCAGAGTCCGTCGGCTCGGTGATTGCCGGGGTGGTCATCTCCCAAATCCACACCCTGCGCAAACAGGGGAGGGTTTTCATCTCGGCAGTGACAGTTTTCGGCCTGGCAACCATCCTGTTTGGCTTTGCGCACAAGCTCGGAGCCGGTATCATCCTGCTTTCCCTGCCGGGATTTACGGTCACGCTGGCCTTTGTGGTAGCCTTCCTGGCAATGGTTCTCTCGGGCGCGGCGGACGCGGTCAGCACCATCATCCGCAACACCATCCGGCAATTGAGCACGCCTGACCACATTCGCGGGCGGATGGTCTCTGTCAACCAGATTTTTTTTCAGGGCGGGCCGCAGTTGGGCGAGGTGGAATCCGGGATCGTCGCCAGCCTGCTTGGGGTCCCGTTTGCCATTGTCAGCGGCGGGATCGGGTGCATCGTCGGGACGGCGCTCATCGTCCTGAAATGGCCGGACTTGCGACACTATAACGGGGACGAGCATTTTTCCGTTACCACAGCAGGCCCCTCGGCGTCGCTCGAGACAGGTTGACATTCCGGCAACGCTTACCCCACGTTTACCCTACAATTCTGCAATTTCGATTGACTTTCCATTCGAATTCCACTATACTAGGTTCAGAGTAACCGCCTATGCGAGTCTTGAGCCTGAAATCCAAATTTGTTTGAAGGCACGCTGTTGTTTCGCGTGCTTTTTCAATTAAAAAAGGAGAAGCCTATGGACTCTGGAATGATCGGCAAAATACAGAAAGCCAAGCGTTACGCCCAGGAACACAACCGTTTCCACTTCGAGGCGCTTACGGTAAAGATTGACGGCGAGAATAATTCCCACACCGCCCGTTTGGCGGGCGGCAAGTGGCATTGCGATTGTGACTATTTTCAAAGCCATGGGCTTTGCACCCATACCATGGCGCTGGAAGAACTGCTCAAGGGGATGCTCGTGATAACCGAATAACCCGGATATTGCCTCCTTAGCCTCCGGCAGGAACAGCCCGGAGGCTTTTTATTTGGTAAAATTCAAACCTATGAACCCCATTTCCCGACGTGATTTTCTCAAACTGGGCGGGCTGGCGCTTTCCAGCCTGGCCGTTACGACTGTCTTACCGGATTTCAAGGAATTCGAGGATATCGAACTGGTGCGCGTGGCAACCCATTCGGTCAGCGTTTACAAAGAACCAAACGATGAAAGCCTGATCGTCGCCACCTGGCCGCGCGATGCGCTGGTCAACGTCTATGAGACGGTGGACTCTGGGACGCCCGAATACAATCCCATCTGGTACCGCGTCTTCGGCGGCTACATGCACCGGGCGCGCCTGCAAAGAGTGCGTTTCCACTCCAATATCCCGTTGGAAACCATCCCGGAGACAAAACTTCTGGGCGAGGTTACCTTCCCGTTCATCCAGCCGTACCATTACAGCGAACAGGATGGTTGGACACGCGTTCCCTTCCTGCTCTACTACAGCACCATCCATTGGATCACTGGCCTCGAGGCCGGCCCGGACCGCAAGGCTTGGTATCGTTTGCAGGACGAAGCTGATAAGAACGTTTTCTATCATGTCCCTGCCACGCAGATGCGCGCCCTTCCCCCGGAAGAAATTTCCCCGATCACTCCAGAAGTGGAAAACAAATTCATTGATGTGAACCTCAGCGCCCAAACTTTGACCTGTTACGAAAACAACCAGGAGGCATTCACAACCAACGTTTCCAGCGGCGTGCAGTATCTCTACGATACCCCCGCTGGACGTTTCAACATCATGGTCAAACTCCCCTCCCGCCGCATGAGTGCCGCCGACCGCGCTGCCAGCGATGATGATAACGTTCTGGCCGGCGTCCCCTGGTGCAGTTTCTTCACCACGGAAGGGCACGCTTTCCACGGAACTTACTGGCACGACAATTTCGGCGTGCCGATGCGTCACGGCTGCGTCAACATGCGCAACGAAGACGCCAAATGGCTCTTCCGCTGGAGCCGCCCCACCGCCTCGTTCGAGGAGATTGACAAACTCACTCTCGACCGGAAAGGCTACGGGACGCGGGTAGACATCCATTATTGACATGCCGCTTCTCACCTGGCCGACCAAAGCATTACCGGACCCGCAGCCTGCCGCGCTGACCCTCGACTCGGTCACTTACCCGCGCGGCCTCGGCTACCCGGCCATGCCTCCCGATAATTCCCTCTACCTGGGGGAAAACTTGAGTGTGATGTCTGCCTTGCTGCCAGAATATGAGGGCAGGCTGGACTTGATCTACGTAGACCCGCCCTTTTTCACCAACAAACGCTTTTCAGCCCGCATCGGCCGAGGGGAAAACTCGCGCCGCCCGGACGAGTGGCAATTAGCCGAAGGGTACGCTGACCACTGGGACGATCTCGACTCCTATCTTGATTTCCTCTATCCCCGCCTGGCGTTGATGCACCGCCTGCTCGCCCCGCACGGGACTCTGTACCTGCACCTCGACTGGCATGCAGACGCCTACGCCCGTCTCCTGCTCGACGAACTCTTCGGGCGCGAAAACCTGGTCAACGAGGTCATCTGGACATATCACGGGCCTTCGCCCATCCGGCGCGCCTTCAACCGCAAGCACGATACCATCCTCGTTTATGCCAAAGGCGGCGATTACATCTTCAACGCCGATGCTGTACGTGAACCCTACAATCCGAGCACGGTAAAAACCTTTTGATCTTCTCCAAAGGCCGGGTTTGGCAAAATTCCCGATCTGGAACGCGGCAAGGTCCCCGAGGACTGGTGGTATTTCCCGGTGATCGCCCGCCTGCACAACGAGCGCACAGGTTACCCCACACAAAAGCCTGAGGCCCTGCTGGAACGCATCCTGTTGGCCTCCTCCAATCCAGGTAGCCTGGTAGCCGATTTCTTCTGCGGTTCCGGGACATTCCCCCTCGTTGCCGCGCGGCATGGGCGGCGTTACCTGGCCTGCGACGCCACCTGGCGCGCCGTTCACACGGCACGCGTCCGCCTGCTGGCAGAATCCCGGCCATTCGCCTTGTGGCGAGAGGCAAAATCAGCGATCCCCTGCTCCCCTTCATCCCCGTCACTTCTTTCTTCTGGGACATCGGTCATCATCAACGACGCTCCTGAACTCGATTACTGGGAAGTGGACCCTGACTGGGACGGGAAAACCTTCCGCAGCGCGGCCCAGGCGCGGCGTCCGAACCGTTCGGCTGAGATCCCGCTGGAAATCAAACTGCCCGTTGCGGGGGAGAATATCCGCATCCGGGCAGTCACGATTGATGGCAAACAAATCGAAATGAGTTGATTACTCGTCCAGCCGATAGCCAACCCCCCGTACCGTCTTCAAGTGAGCAGGCTTGTTTGGGTCCGTCTCGATGGCTTGGCGCAGCCAGGAGATATGCACATCGAGCGTGCGTGTGTCGTCGGTGTAGTCGGTTTCCCAGACTTGCGAGAACAGAGACTTGCGCTCCACCACTTCGCCGCGATGCTCGATGAGGATGCTCAACAGGCGCAGCAGGCGGGGCGTGAGGCGGGTACGTTTGCCCTGATAGCGGACGATGCGCTTCTCCAGGTCGAGGCGGATCGGCCCGGCATGGAGACTATTCTTGCTCTCGCCTGGCAGGAGGTGGCGGATGCGGTTGAGCAGTTTCTGGGCGGTGAACGGCAGGATCAGGACCACCTCGGCGTCGGTCTTTTCGACTTCGCGGTCGGGGTCGAGGATCAACAGGATGGGCAGCGTCTCGCACTTCTCGTGCAATGACTGGCAGATGCGCTTCCCGGTGGTGCGCAGGGTGGCCGCGTTAACAACCGCCACATCCGGGCTGAAGCCTGCTTCGATGCGTTTAACAGCGTCACTGCCGCTGGAGGCCAGTTCGACCGTGAAACCCTTCTTGCGCAGAGCCGGAGTGAAACCGGGATAGTCTGCGTGTTTTCCCTCAATGACCAACAATATCGCATCATCCATAATAAATCTTTAACATTATACACCAATGTTAAATAAAACGCGTATTACCTAGGTACCATTTGCGGTGAAAATACTCCGTTTTTCCGACCTTCCCACTCCTGCTTCCCTCTGGTAAAATCAGCCCCCGGAGTGTTGTACCCTTCACTCCAAATCCACTCTGAAAGAAAGGGCTTGAAACCAATGAAAGTACTACTTGTCAAGGATGTCTATAAACTCGGCCGCGCCGGCGACGTAAAAAAAGTCGCTGATGGGTATGGACGCAACTTCCTCATCCCACAAGGGATGGCCGTACTGGCCACTGAAGGCGCTCTCAAGCAAGCTGACCGCATCCGCCAGAAAGCCACGGAACGCCGCGCCATCGTCAACGAAGAAATGGGTGTTGTTGCCGAAGCACTGTCCAAGATCCAGCTCTCCTTCGGCGCCCGCGCCGGTGAAACTGGCAAACTCTACGGCTCGATCACCTCGCAGGACGTGGCCGACCAGATCCAACAGAAAAGCGGCTTTACCGTCAAGCGCCAGCAGATTGACATGCAGCCCCTGCGCACCCTGGGCGAACACACCATCCGCATCCGCCTGACCATGGACCTGATCCCTGAACTCACGGTTGTCGTCTTCCGAGAAGGCGAAGTGGAACCCAGCCTGCCGATCGAACCCGAGGAAGCCAAACCCGAAGCCCAACCCATCGAGGCAGAAGCGCTTCCAACCGAGGAAGCCCCCGCCGAACCGGCTCCCGAAGCCTAAACCAAACGAACGCCACAAAAACATCACCGGTCAAACAAGGGGAACCGGTGATGTTTCATTCTGGACTATGTCAGACACTATTGGTCAGCAACTCAAACAAGCCCGCCTGGCGCGCAACCTGAGCATCGAAAAAGTCGTCCAGGCCACGAGCATCCGGGCGCATAACATCGAAGCCCTGGAAGCGGACGATTTCGAGTCCATCCCCTCGGCAGCCCAGGCGCGCGGTTTCCTGAAACTGTACGCAGACTTCCTGGGATTGTCCCTCGAAGATATGTTTTCCGTTCAGCGCGCCGCCTCCGCAGCAGACCTGGAGCCGGACGCGCCCGCAGGCGAGTCCCCTGCCGCCTCGCAAAGCGCCGCGGTCCCCGAGCCGGCAATCGAAGAAACAGATGAACCGATCGGCAAAAAGCCCAGTGCGGATAGAAAAACAATTCCCCCCAAGGATGGACAAAAAAAGTCGCGGACGCGGAAAAAAGCAGAAACCTTGAAGATGGATGAACCAGCGCCCGTTGCTGAACCTGTTCCCTCCGAGCCTGCTCCTGAAACAACGGAGATGGAGGAGCCGTCCAGCTTCGAAGTTCAGCCCGTAGCAGTTGCATGGCAGCCTGAAAGCTCTGCCCCCGTCCCGACCTCGCAAGCGATCTTCAACGCCATTGGGGCCTCCCTGCGCCAGCGACGCGAGGGCCTGGGCCTGAACCTGGACGAAATCGAACGGCATACGCATGTCCGCAAGCATTACCTCGAATCACTGGAAAGCGGCCAATTTGAGCACCTGCCATCCTCGGTGCAGGCGCGCGGAATGCTGAATAACTACGCCCACTTCCTCGACATGGATGTAGATGCCTTGCTCCTGGAGTTCGCTGGCGGCCTGCAAGCCCAACTTTCCGAGCGCCAGCCCAAACCCGAGACCCTCTCCAAGCCAAAACCCTCTTTCAAATTCGTTCTCCCCGCCTCGCTGCGCAGGATCCTCTCTCCTGATATCCTGGTCGGCGGCGGAGTATTGATCCTGCTGGTCATCTTTGCCATCTGGGGCACCGGACGAATCATCCGCTTGAGCGCCGCCTCCACACCGCAGCCAACCGCGCCATCCATCTCTGACATCCTGCTTTCCTCCCCGGTGGCGGGAGAGGCTGCCTCGACCAGCACAACTGGTCCAGGGTCCGCGACAGTGACGCTGGAGGCTGGGGCAACCCTGGAGGTCACCCTGCCGCCCGCCGGGGAAGGCCCGGTTCAGGTCGTCCTGGTGGCGGCGCGCAGCGCCTGGGTCAAAGTCATCGTGGACGGCAAGGTTGAGTTCGAGGGACGCGTCATCTCCGGGACGGCCTACGCGTACGATGGCAATACCCAGATCGAAGTCGTGACCGGGGACGGGTCGGCAATCAGCATTATCTACAACCAATCCAACCTGGGCGCGATGGGCGCATACGGCGAGATCGTGGACCGTATCTACACTGCGACGACCATCTTGATCCCCACAGTCACCTTCACCCCGTCGCCGACCATCTCACAAACTCCCACCATCACGCCGAAACCCAGCGCCACCCCGCGTCCCAGCAACACGCTGAGACCCTCTGCCACACTCAATCCCTGACCTTCTATGCCACCCACTCCCTTATCGGTATGACCAAAAACACCTTTCACCTGACCTCCCGCGGCTGTGCCAAAAATACCGTTGATTCCGACTCGATGGCGCAATTGCTCGAACGCGACGGCTACCAGGTGCGCAAAAGCCCCCATCCCAAACCCATCTACCACCTGCCGGATGCGCCCACCGTCGGCGCGGACGAACGCGATACAATCCGCGCCTCGGTTGCCGGGGCCAGCGCTTACCTGAAAATCGCCGATGGCTGCCGCCGTCCTTGCGCCTTCTGCGCCATCCCGCTCATCAAAGGGACGATGGTCAGCCGTCCGCTGGAGACCCTGCTCGCCGAAGCCCGCACTCTGACCGAAGCCGGGGTGCACGAACTCGTCCTGATCGCCCAGGACACCACCGATTACGGCCACGACCTGGGGCTGAAAGACGGCCTGGCTGTCCTGCTGGAACGGCTCACAGACGAAACCCTGCCCTCCCCCATTTCAAAGAAAACAGGAGGGGGGCTCGATTGGATTCGAATCATGTATGCCTATCCGGGATACATCACCGACCGGCTGATCGAAGTCATGGCGACCCGCCCGCAGGTGCTGCCCTACCTCGACATCCCCCTCCAGCACGCCCACCCCGCTACCCTGCGGCGCATGAGCCGCCCGGCCAACGTGGACTGGGTCTACAAGACGATTGCCAAAATGCGGGCAGCCATCCCTGGGCTGGCTATCCGCACAACCTTCATCGTCGGCTATCCCGGCGAGACGGAGGAAGAATTCCAGGTCTTGTACGACTTCGTCGAGGAGATGCGCTTCGACCGGGTGGGCGCGTTCCAGTTCTCTTTCGAGGCAGGCACCTCTTCCGCCCCACTCGGAGACCCGGTTCCGGCCGCTGTCAAAGAGCAACGTTACCAACGGCTGATGGAACTCCAGCAGGGCATCTCGCTCCAGGTGAACCAGTCCTATGTCGGTCAGATGCTGGACGTGTTGATCGAAGGCCGGGACAAGGACAAGGGCATCTCGATTGGCCGCTCCTACCGCGACGCCCCTGAAATTGACGGCCTGGTGCTGGTGGAAGGGAATGCAAAAATTGGAAGCATCGTCCCGGTAAAGGTTACCGGCGCGATGGCGTATGACCTGGCGGGGACCCCGACTTTGTTATAATCCCCCCATGCGCCTCCTTGACCGCGTCCTGCAAGGCATCGAACTGACCCTGGCAGCCATCGTGCTTGCTTTCCTCCTGGGCGGCAGCGACATGCTCGACCCCGAAAAGCCGCAGGAACGCGCCCGCCGGTACACCCGCGCCGTTGAGTTCGACTACCTCGATTGGACGCTGGACGCCATCGGCGGCAAGCTCGCCCAGGCCGCACTCGATACCCCCTTCTACTTCGATGAAAACCAATGGCGGCAGATCGTCAGCGACTACCTGCGCCTTACGGACGAAATCCTGCAAGCCGAGTACCAGCTAAACCTGATCTACACTGACCCGTCCATCCCGGACCCGGAGTCTGCTTCCGCCGAACTGCGCGCCCAACTCGACGACCTCTACACCCGCCAGCAGGGCCTTGCCCCGTTTGCCGAGGCTGTGCTCGAAGCGCAGGTCTCGGCTGTCCTGGCCGGCCTGGAACTGACCACCGGCGGCCAGCCCATCCCGCCCGTCCTGTTCCACATCAGCCCCCTGCCCTATCACCTGGTCATCTCGCCGCGGGACACAATCCAGCAGGATGCGGCCATCTCGCTCCTCCCCGATCTGACCATTGACCGTCAGGCTGCCCTGGAAGAAAAGGTCGCCGCCGGGATGGATGTTTCGACACTGGTCGTCCCCGTGGGGGGCATCGGCTCCTACCCCACCATGGTCATGCGCACCACCTCACTGGACTGGCTGGCTGACGTGATCTCCCACGAGTGGATTCACAACTGGCTCAGCCTGCGCCCGCTCGGATCGAATTACGACAGCACTCCCGAACTTCGCACCATGAACGAGACGACCGCCTCCATCGCCGGAGGGGAGATTGCCAGCCTCATCCTGCAACGCTACTACCCCGCCCTGGCCGCCGAATACGGCCTCCAGACTGTCAGCCTGTCGCACGGTCCGGTCCCGCCCGGCGGTTGGCCGCGCCCGGTCTTCGATTTTCGGGCCGAGATGCACACCACCCGCGTCCACGTGGACGAACTGTTGGCAGAAAAGAAGATCGAGGCAGCCGAAACATACATGGAAGCGCGGCGGCTGGTTTTCTGGGAGAACGGGTACATCATCCGCAAACTGAACCAGGCCTACTTCGCCTTCTATGGGGCTTACGCCGATTCCCCGGGCGGCGCGGCGGGCGAGGACCCGGTCGGTCCGGCAGTACGCGCCCTGCGCACCCAAAGCGACTCACTCACCGATTTCCTGGAAACGATTGCGGACATGTCCTCCTTCGAGGAATTACAGAAAGCTGTCAGTCCATGAAAAAATACGGTTTCAGGTTTGAAGGTTTGAAGGTTGGCAGATTTTTTGTTTTTTGCTTTTTGCTTTTCATGTTCTCTTCTTGCGCTCCGCCAACCGCCGCGCCGCCTGCCAACACCCCCATTCCCACCCCTACACCAGAATTCATGCCCTGCACCATCCTGCCATACGCCACCGACGTGACGGAGACAATGTCGGCATTCATTGACGAGTATGCCCACGTCGCCGGACCGGAGGAAGCGCCCGTCACCCTGCTGGTCTTCACCGACTTCCAGTGCCCGGGCTGCGCGGTGCTGGCTGAGGGGCTGTCACAGGTCCAGGATGCCTACCCTGACAACGTACGGCTCATCGTCCGTTATCTGCCGGATGTGCCTTTCGACAGGAGCGCGCTGGCAATCCAGGCCGCCGAGGCGGCGCATTTGCAGGGAAAATTCTGGGAAATGCACGACTTTCTCTTCACGAAGCAGCCCGAGTGGTACGGCCTGGCTCCAACGGACTTCCCGGCCTGGGCGGGCGAGCAGGCTGCCGGTCTCGGCCTGGATGCAGACCAGTTCGAGGCCGATTTCAGCGGGGAGGTGGTGGCAGGCCGCGTCCAGCAGGCGCTCCAGTCTGCAGGCAGTGTTTCTCCGCCATTGCTGTACATCAACAGCAACACTCCTTACTCCGGTTTGGCCAATTTCTCCAGCCTCGACCAGATGGTTCGCCTGGCTTTGCTGGAGGATATAAAGTTCCATACCTGCCCAAGCTGGAGCCTTAGCCCGACCCGGCAATACATCGTTACCTTGCACACCGACCGCGGCGACGCCGTCCTGCAACTGTATCCGGAAAAAGCGCCGTTGGCGGTGAATAACTTTGTCTTCCTGGCGCAAGCGGGATGGTATGATAACATCCCCTTCCACCGAGTCGAGGCAGGGTTTGTCGCCCAGAGCGGAGACCCCTCAGGAACAGGGTACGGAAACCCCGGCTATTACTTCACCACCGAGGCCGCTCAGGGCCTGGCCTTCGACCGGGCCGGGCTGGCGGCGATGTCCAACACCGGCACGGACACCAATGGCAGCCAGTTCTTCATCACCTATGCTCCCGCCCCCCAACTGGACGGGCAGTTTACCATCTTCGGCGAAGTGCTGACCGGCATGGATGCGTTGGAAGGCCTGTCAACAGGAGATTTGCTGTTAAGCGTGACAGTGGAGGAAAGGTAAATTATGCAGCGCTTCTTTTCATCGAACCACAATCGTTCCATTCTCCTGCTTGTATTCGGCGTCATCAGCATTCTCGTCCTGCTTGGACGGGGCGTCTTCCTGGCAGTGGACGGCCTGCTCTCCTTTGCCGGGTCCGACCTGACCTTCTCGGAACTCGGCCCCTCCGCGCTCGATGCGCTGAGCATGCTCGTGTGCGCCGGCCTGCTCATCCCCCTGATCGTGGGAAGCATCCGACAGTTGCAGGGAAAGGAACTGCCTGCCGCGCGCCTCCCGCCCATCAAAGGCCGTCATTTCCTGCTCCTGGCAATCGTCTGGGTGGTGATGCTGGCCGCCTCCAGCCTGCTGACCGGGCTGTTCGACTTCGGCTGGCTGCTCTCCGCCCCGGCATTCCTCCTGGCGATGGTGATCCCGGTGGCAGCGCTGGCCTGGACCGGCGCGGGCGGACTGGTCGGCGGGTCGCGCCGCCGGTTGTGGGCGGCTTTCGGCCTCGGGATGACCGGGGGCACCGGACTGGCGCTCGTGCTGGAATATGTGCTGGTCGCCGTTGCAGTCGCCATCGGCGCTGTTGCGATCATCCTCCGTCCGGAACTGGCTGTGTTGCTGGAAGATTTACAAGCCCAGGCCGATAGCGCAAAAAATGTGGAGGAATTGCTGACCCTCCTGGCTCCGTACCTGACCCAGCCCTGGGTCTTCCTGGCAGTGCTGGCTTTTGCTTCTGGGTTTGGGCCGTTGATCGAGGAAGCTGTCAAACCGCTGGCAGTCTGGATTCTGGGCCGCCGACTGCGTTCCCCGGCGGAAGGGTTTGCCCTGGGCGCGCTCTCCGGGGCCGGGTTCGCCCTGCTGGAAGGGTTGATGGCCGCCAGCGGCATGGCCGAAACGCCTTACTTCGGCCTGCCGGCGCGCCTGGCCAGTTCACTGATGCACATTACCCTAAGCGCATTGATGGGCTGGGGGATCGCCTCGGCCATGCTGGAAAAGCGCTGGAAGCGGCTCATCGGCGTCTACGTGCTGTGCGCCGCCCTGCACGGCTTGTGGAATGGGTCGGCTTTGCTGGCAGTGTACGGGTCACTGCGCTTCGTAGTCCAGGGGATGACCTACGACCCGGTCAGCATCCTGGCCATGGTAGCAGGCGTCGCCCTGCTCGGGTTGGTTTTTCTGTTCATCGCGGTCGGCTTGCCAATCCTCAATCGCCGTTTCCAACCAACGCAATCTGATATAATCGCCCCGCTCGCAACCCAACCGGAGAGGACACCCGATGGATTTGATTCTAAAAGCAGTTGATTTCGTTCTACACGTTGACGTTTATCTCGAGGAGATCATCTCGAACTACGGCGGCTGGACCTATGCCCTGCTATTTTTCGTCGTCTTCATGGAGACCGGCTTCGTCGTCACCCCGTTCCTGCCAGGCGACTCGCTCATCTTCGCCGCCTCGACCTTCGCAGCGCGCGGGGCGCTCAACCCCTGGCTGATGTTCGGCCTGCTGGCTGTCGCGGCGGTTATTGGCGACTCGGTCAACTACTGGATTGGACACCGCATCGGCAAACGCGCTTATACCGGCGAGATCAAGTGGATCAAGAAAGAATACATGGAGCGCACGCACACCTTTTTCGAGAAGCACGGCGGCAAGACCATCTTCCTGGCACGCTTCGTGCCCATCATCCGCACCTTTGCGCCTTTCGTGGCAGGCGTCAGCCGCATGTCGTATGGCTTCTTCTTCCGCTGGAATGTCATCGGCGGAATTACCTGGGTGGCAACCTTTACCCTGCTCGGCTATTTCTTCGGGAATATCCCCTTCGTGCAGAAGAATTTCGAACTGGTCATCATTGCCATCATCCTGATCTCGCTCATCCCGGCAGTGACAGAGGCCATCAAGGCGAGGAAGGAGATAGGGGCGAAGAAAGCGGAAAGCGCGGAGTAAGTAAGAATGCAAGGAGAAATAAAAATTACGCAAAGCCTCCCGGCTTGGGAGGCTTTTATTGTTGTGAGGATGCGTACCAAATTGCAATCAATATCTGGTGGAGGTGCTATAATTTCAGCAGGCATTCCAATATCATGTCACGGCAAAAGGGATATTTTAATTGGGAAAACTATGAAGAACTATTTAATTAATCTGTTGTGCTGTATAGGTTTTGCTCTGGAAGTATGGCTATTCGGAACGACAAGCACCCGGCAGCAACTTAATCGTCAAATTAAAAACAGCTTATTCCTGACCCTGCTCTTTTCGTTTTCAATCGTTTTTTTCATCGGTTGCCTGACTTTGAGTCATTTTTTATGGAAATCCACTGGTTTCTCCGATGCGGTCCTCGCTGACTTTAGCATTTATTCATTACTTGAGGACATTTCGGTTGTGCCTTTATATTTGTGGTGCGGACTATCTCTTTTCAGTCTTGGATTTTGTCTGATTAATAGGTCGCCGTACTTGCTGCCGAAAAAATTCCGCAGCCGTCCTTTTGAGGGTGTTATGTTCATCTGGGGATTTATTTCGCAAGTGCTTCTCGCTGCTATAGTCGGGATCACATTGCGAGCAAATTACTTAGCTCGGCCCCACCTTGAAAAACCTTCATCAGTTTACATGCTCTATGAGAATGTGCTAATTCTAGGGGATAGAACCTACAGCGTGCCTGAATGGGTTTTCAATCTCGGATTCTATCCCATCGCAGAAGTATCCGCTGCCCGATGGGGTGACGACAGCATCGCGGTCGAACCCCTTTCGCGAGATAGCCTAACACGCGCCCTCCAGAACGGTCGCCTAGTCTTTATCGCTTCCCATGGAAGTTATCTAGGGGGAGCCATTTCTTTATCACCCAATGAAGTTTTGTATCCTGTAGATGTTTTTTTAATGGGAGGAACCGGGTCAAACCTGCAATTAGTCTATATTGCTGGGTGTAATGCAGGAAACTTGGCTGATGAGTGGCAATTGTTTCTTGCCCCGGCGCAAGTGATTGTCTTTGATCGGCTTTCCGCAATCGAAGAACACATATACTGGTTATGGTTTCGCGGCCCGAAGGTGGTATCTAGTTTAAGATGAATTTAAATCTTCCGTATTAATGTCATGAAGAGAAGAGGCATCCCTTTTGGGAAGCCTCTTCAAAACTGGTATCTTCCATTACCTCGCTTCGTACTTCTACTACATCCATCTTCTCACGGCACCAACCTCAAATGTGACTCTGTATTACTGATCACTGCCTGTTCGTTCCAGAGCATCGGGTAGTATTGCACATCTGTCCAGAGGGGCGCCAGGTCAATATAGTGCGGGTGATAGGCATGACCGGACTGCCCGGTGGTATGCACCGTGACCGAGTTGCGCAGGTCGCCCAGGTCCACGATCATGCGCATGGACGGCAGCCAGTCCACCTCGAAGCCCAAGCCAACCGTCCAGCCGGTGGCGTTGACGATGGACTCGCCGCCTCCAGTGGGGAACGGGCCGCGGTTGAAGATGGATTCGATCAGGCCAATGCCGGACTTTCCGAGGGTGGCATTGCGGAAGGTGGCGGTATGCGCCTCGCCCCAAGCCGGCCACGCCTCCAGATTTTTGCCGTACTCCTCCTCCCCGCTTTCCACGGTTTCAGTAAAGGCACGCAGGAAGATGTCGTCGCGGGTCTCGACCACACCAGAAGTGGATAGATCATCCCACCAGGCGCTGTCCGGCTGCTGTATCAGGTTGCGCATCACTTCGTAGAAACGTGAACCGCCCTCCGGGAAAAAGTCTTCAGGGAAAGGCTCATCATAGAAGGTATCCAGCAGCAGGTTCGACCAAAAACGCTCGAATAACAGGGCAGCCTGGGAACCGGCCTGCTCGCGGTAGTCCCAGCCTGCCAGGAAAGCCTGGCGGACCTCGTCATTGCGCCCGTCCATCGGCAGGGACATCAGGAGTGGCACCATCACTTCAGCATTCAGGCTGGTCGAATCTCCCTGCATCTGCTGAATGTACGCCGTATCAATCGGGCCGGGGGCATTCTCGATCATCGCTGAAATACGTTCGGCGCGGAAGCCGTAGTCCCAATCCGTGGTGACCAGGTAGGGATAATCGCGCGGCACGGACTGGTTGTTGGCCGTGACGATGTACCCGGATTCAGGGTTGAACACGAACGGTAGTTCCTCGAATGGAATGTAACCGGTCCATTCGTACTCATCCGTCCAGCCGGGCACGGGCAGGGTTCCGTCGCCGTTCCGGCGGATGGGGACATTGCCCGGCATCTGGTAGCCGATATTCCCATCCACATCGGCGTAAAGAAGGTTCTGGGCCGGGACCGTGAAATTGCGCGCCGCGTCCCGGAAATCCTCCCAGTCCTGGGCTTTGTTGAAACCCCAGATGGCCTCGAAGATGTGAGCCGGTTCGAGCGCTGTCCAGCGCAGGGCGATGACGAAGTTGTCAGGTAAATCCATCCCGGCCTGTTCCCCGAATTCTTCCAGCCCGTAGACCTCCGAAATGACCGGACCGTGCCGCGTGGAGCGGACGGTCACCTCCACCGGCTCCCCCCCGCCAACCTGGATGGTCTCGGTGCGGGTCTCGAAGTCCACCCACTGGCCGTTGACCTCGTACTGGTTCGGATTGTCGGGATTGACCTTCTCGACATACAGGTCCATCACGTCCGGGCCGTTGTTGGTGAAACCCCAGGCGATCCTGTCGTTGTGGCCGATGACCACACCCGGCACCCCGGCGAACGAGAAGCCGGCCACTTCGTAGGGACAGGCGTCGCTCTTCGGTTGGCAATGCAACCCCACCTGGTACCAGATGGACGGCATTTGGATGCTCAAGTGCGGGTCGTTGGCAAGCAGGGGCATGCCGCTCTCGGTCAGTTCGCCGGAGATGGCCCAGGAGTTGGAGCCGATGCCCGTTCCCCCGGGCCCGAGGAGGAAATCCAAAAGCCCCAGGTTATAAGAGGCAGCCGACAGTGCAGAGTCAGCCGAAACGAGGGCCGCGCCGGTGGATTCCTGCGCGTCCGCGGCCGCCGCCGGGAATGTTTCAACGATCACCGGGTGGTCGGATGGGTAGGCAGGATACAGGTCCGCGAGCTGCTCCGGGGTGAAGACTTTCATCAGGACGGCGCGCTCGATTTCCCCGTCAATGTTGCCGCGCAAGTCCCAGGCCATGGCCTTGGCCCAGGTCATGCTGTGGACCGGCGTCCAGGGTTCCGGTTCGTAGTCCGGCGTCAGGAGGCCCAGGATGGCATATTCCAGGCTGATGGCCGCGCCGGAATGGTCCGCCAGGTAGGCGTTGACGCCCTCCGAATAAGCGGTGAGGATGGCGATGGCTTCCACACTGGAGGCGGCCACTTCCTGCTCGGCGATTTGCTCCCAACCCATGGTGCGCAGGAAGGCGTCGGTTTCCACCTGGTCGGCACCGAACATTTCAGAGAGTCGCCCCGAGCCGATGTGACGCCAAAAGTCCATCTGCCAGAAGCGATCCTGGGCATGGACATAGCCCTGGGCAAAGAACAAGTCGTGCAGGCTGGAGGCGTAGATATGCGGAACGCCGTACCCATCACGGTAGATATCCACCTCGCCGTCGAGACCAGACAATTGGATTTCTCCTTCCACCAATGGGAAGGAACGCCGGGCTGTGTAGACGCCCAGCACCGACAAAACGATGGCAAGCACGAGGAGTATCCCCAGCCCGCGCACCAGGAAACGTTGGAACTTTTCAGACATTATTCCTGCCGAGGCATCGTGCAGCACAGCCGGGGGATAATAGCCGCGGCTGACGAACCCGCCCAGCCAGGCGCGTTCGTTGACCGCCGCCAGCAGCGCCTGGTAAATATCAGCCTGCGCCTGCAAACTGACCGCCCTCTGCGTAATCCCCGGCTGGAGAACCGCCCGCGACGGGATCCAGTCCATCGCCGCGCCGTCCGCCGAGGGGTAGGCCGCGGCAATGATGACCGGCTTGCCCAGCGCGGCCTGGAAAGGCTGGATCTCGTTATCCAAAAGCGCACCCGCCGCCACGCGCAACTCGTCCACACCTGGGGAAGTCGAGCCGCTCAAAGGCGCATACCAGAGCAGGTAGACGCCGTCCAGGTCGCGGGCGAAGGTCGGGGTGGAGGCCAGGTCATCGGGATAGGAGACAGCCCACAGGATGCTCCCGCCGTAATGGGCGCGCACCTCGGCCAGGATGGCGCGCCAGCGCGTCTCCGCATCGGCCGGGACCCCGGAACTGCTCCCGTTGATCAGTCCGCCGGGCAGGGCCGGGACGACCCACTCCCCGCCTAGGATGAGCGCCTGCGCCCCGGACTGGGCCGCAAGGTCGGCGTGGTAGACAGCGAAGGCCTCGTAACGGTCGAACCAGGTGTTCCACCAAGCTGAATCGTGCGGCGCGGACTGCCACCAGGCATCCATGTCGGCGGGCAGGCTGGCAGACGGGAAGAGCGCCGCGTTCAGGTTGAGGGCGCGCGCCCCGGCGACAAAATGGATCGTATCGGTGAAGAGCGGGTCTGCGCCCGGCAGGGGAGAAAAGACGAACGGGCTGGCCCGGCTGGCGGTCCAGGTGGGTGTGAGCACCAGCCAGTTGGAGTACAGGGCCTGCACGTTCAATACCGCCTGCGGCATCCAGGCCTGCCAGGTCGGGTTGCCGGTGGGCAGGAACTCGATCCCGGCCCAGAAGCCGGCGGCGCGCGGCGTGACAGCCAGTCCCACCAGCGAAGATGGCTGGAGCGTTTCCAGCCACATCCAGTCGGTGACCGTATCCTGCAAATCCTGCGGAGCCAGGCTGGAGGAGACCGGGCGGCCCACCCGTCCCGGGCCGGTCTGGACATCGTCGGCCAGGCCGCACTGGTCGTTGCGGCAATAGCGATATTCGAAGGCGGTAAGTATGTTGAGCGGCCCGTAGAGTTGGTAGGTCCAGCGATTATTGCCCATCGGCCACATCGGGATGGGCACCGTCCAGCCGTAGGGGTTGAACTGGATGGAAATGATGTCGGTGACAGGCGTTTCAGACGGGACGCTGACCTCGAACAGGATGGGCGAGGAAGTACCGGCCTGCCAGCTGGAGACAAAATCCTGCACCTGGACGACACTCTGCCCGGCAGGGACGATCAACTGGCGGAGGACGAACGCGCCGTCGGAGGCATGCTCGGCATTCCAGAAACCGTCGCCGAGGGTATATTTATAGCGGATGTCGGCCCCGGCAGGAAGCATGAGCGAGAGGGTATAGCGGCCGTCTCCCAGAGGGGAGAGGACGGGCATCCGGGAGGCCACGCTGCTCAAGCCTCCGTCGAGGTCGCCGTAAGTGTTGCCGAGGGTGTACAGGTTACCCGCCAGCCGGATGGGAGTATTCGCGATGGTATTATCCGGCACGCTGACGGTGAAAATCACATTCACAAATGAAGCGGCAACCAGGGAAATATTCGCAGGGGTGGTTTTGTCTTCCACCACGGTAGCCCCCTGCTGGAAAATCTGGAAGGAACCATCGAGGGCATAGGCCACCAGGTTGTGCGTGCCAGCGGGCAGGCCCTCGATCACGTACGCGCCGGTCGAGTCGGTCAGGGTCTGCTGCCCGCCGACGGCGATGAGGATATTGGGGAGCGGACTGCTGTCCGCGGCGTTGACGACCTTCCCGGCAATGCGCCCGGTGGGCGCGGCGAACAGGCTGTCGGTCCAGGAAGAGACGATGTCCTGCACCGTGCCGGGCGCCGAGACGGCGTACAGGCGGTAGCGCACGGCTTTCTCGGACGAGTCGTCTTCCAGGATGGGCAGGGCCGACTGGCGCAGGTAGCGGTACTCGACCACACTGCCGACCGGGAAGGGCAGGGTCAAAGTGTAATGCAGGGTATCCATGCCCTGCATGGTATAGTTGACCGGGTTCAAGCCGAGACCGGTCACCTCGTCCACCACGCTCAAGTAGAGGGTCTCGCCAGGCAAGAGCGGGGAAGGCAGGGTGACGTTGAAGGTAACGGGGGCCGCAGGCGTGGCGGTGGGGGTAGGACCGGGCGGGAATGTGGGAGTCTTGGTGGTTGTCAGGCCGGGGATGTCCACCAGCGAGAAAGTACAGGCATTCAGTAAAAGGACGCTGACAATGGCAAGGGTGAAAATGGTTTTCTTTTGGTGGCGGGTCATACCCCCTCCTTTTGGCGAGGGCGTTCGGCGGGTGGGTTTTCTTTACTGCTCCTTGATAAACATCTGGACTGAAGCAGCCAAAAAACAGGAGGATAACGATGCTTGGTGTTCAAAGGTTTACACCACACTCTGTATTTTACAGGGGAAATGGGATTAGCGGGGAGAGGGAGAAAAGGATGATGGGGACGAAAATCGGAATGCGAAAGGCGCGAAATTCGCGAATGGTCGTTCTGGATTCGCGTCCTCCGCGCCTTTTCTACTTTCGGTTCTTCCCGTAAAAACAAAAGAGCCATACTTTCTACGTCTTGCTCTGTCCCGTCCCTTTGAACAATTGCTTGATCTCATTTTCGCGTTCGGCCAAACTGCCCAGCACACCGTTGACGAAACGCGGAGCGCTGTCGGAGCCGAACTGCTTGGCAAGTTCCACTGCCTCGTTGATGGCCACTTTGAGTGGCGTTGCCCCGGAAATGGCAAACTCCCAGACAGAAATACGCAGGATGTTTCGGTCAATCGCCGCAATCTGGTCGAAAGGCCATTCGGGCGCGTAGCGGGCGATGACTTCGTCCAGGTGGGCGCGCAGAGGGAACACGCCAAAAACAATCTGGCGGACAAATTCCGCCAGGTCGTTTGCAAGCGGATCCTCCTCCAGACGCTCCGTCAGGGCCTGCGCCGGGGGGTGATCAGCCATATCCACTTCGTAAAGAACCTGCAGGGCAATCCCTCGCGCCCTGGTGCGAGCCTTCATAAACTATGCCTCGGCCTTGTGGTAAATATCCTCGATGTGAACGTTGACGTGGCCCGCATCCAGGCCAGTCATCTCGGTGATGGCGCGCGCCACCGTCAACTGCACCTTGCGGCTGACTTCGCGGATGTTGACTTCGCTTTCCAGGATCAGGAAAAGGTCAACGAAGACGTTGCTGTCTTCGATGATCATCCGGACCCCGTCATTGCCGCGGCCAAGCAGGCTGTTCAGTCCACCCTTGACGGGCGCCATCGAGTGGACGCCTTCCACTTCCAGCGCAGCCATGCGTGCGATGGTAAGGAACACATCAGGAGTCAGGGTGGTCTTGCCAGCAGAATGATACTCGCTCGTCATGCTACCTCCTCAAAGGATTACGAAATTATAACACCTTGCAAGGGATGCAAGCCCTGCTATGTACAGCAATAACACTTACTTCAGGGTTTCGTCACTGAGGCGAGGTAGTATCCCTGCAACCGGAGGCATTCTTGGAGCCTACTTCGGAGCCTGGTTTGTCGTATACTGATTGGATAAAGGCGATACTGACAAGGATGTTGTTATGAAAAAATTCATCTACGTATCCGAATACAGGAACATCCAGGAACCTTCCGAAAAGAAAAGGCTGTGGAAGACGGTGAAAAACTGCCAGAAACTGACCGCGGCGGAGACGCCAATCGCCGCCGCCAGCCCGACCGTCAGCCAGCCGCCGCGCCGGACGCCGCGCACGTATCCGCTCCACCAGCCGCCGAAGCGCGCCCAAAGTCCCACGGCGAGGAGAAAGGCCCAGATGCCGTACCCGATCCACAGCGCGGGACGCACGACATTCTTGACATCCAACATGTGGCTCAATTCGCGCCCGTTGTAAAGCGGAGAGCCATCCGGGAAGGTCTGGTCGCCGAGGAAGGAAATGTCGGCAGTATTGAGCAGGTAGTCCAGCGCCAGCGGGGCGTAGTGGAGACGGTCTGCCTGTGAAAAGCCGTAATTATCGGGCGGGAAACCGGGCAGCCGGTATTCCACTTGCAGGAAGGAGTGCGTCAACATCAACCGCAGGCCGAGGAAGGTCAGCGCGGCGGGGACCGTCCCCCTTCCCTATAAGGGAAGGGGGTGTAGGGGGATAGGTCTATTGTATTATCTCCGTGCCATTGTCGAGCAGGAAGTTGAGGATGAGGTTGTTCGTCAGCCACTCGATGGGACTGCGGTCATCGGTGAAGACCACCGTCTGGGATGGAGCGGGGGCGAGGTTCGCCCAGGCCAGGTACATGGATTCCGTCAGCAAGGGATGGACATCGCCGCGCGCCTGCAATCGCACCAGGTTGTCGAACAAATCCTCCGCCGAAGTCGGCTGGAGGGTGGCGTACAGGATGGAGTTGAACGTGCCGGGGATGTCCATCACGTAAATGGACGGGAAGAGCGTCCCGATGGTGGTGGCCAGCCCATCAATCAGCCGCCGGTCGCCGGGGGCGCGGCCGACGTTGATCGCCAGCACGCCATCGGGATTAAGATGGTCGGCGGCGATCTGGAAGAACTCCTGCGTGGTCAGGTGCGGCGGGATGTAGGGCGGGCGGTAGGCATCCACGACGACCAGGTCGTAGGTCTCCGGGCTTTGCTCCAGCCCCCAGCGACCATCCTGAACGTAGACATTCAGATTGGGCAGGTTCATGGCGAAGTAATCCCGCCCAACCTGCACGATCTTCGGGTCAATCTCCCAGCCGTCAATGACAACATTCGGGAAGACCGCCGCTGCCTGGCGCGCCGTCGTCCCGGCAGCCAGCCCGACGATGGCGATGCGGGTCACGGAAGCCGGTTCCCGGTCCGCGTAGAAGAACGGGCCGGCCAGGAACTGCTGCCAGGGGCCGCCGTAGTTCAGCGTATCCGGGTTGTACTCCGAATGGACGCCCTGGCCTTCGTTCAGGCGCAGGTAACGCGTCCCGTCATCCAGTTCCAGCACCTGGATGTAATTGTAGGCCGACTCGGTCTCGTAGATCTGTCCCTGCGACTGTTTGACGATTCCCGTCCCGAAGACGGCCAGCAATGCAAGGATGACCACCATCAGCAGGTAGGGCAGCATGGCCTTCCGCCCGGCGCTGGACCCGAGGCCTGCCAGCGCCACACACAGCAGCGCCACGCTGAAAACGAGAAAGGTGCGCGTGGTGCCAATGGTCGGGATCAGGACGAGGGTCGGGAGGAACGACCCGATGAACGAGCCGATGGTCGAGACGCCGTAGATCGTCCCGGCCACGTTCCCGGCGTGGGCGGTGTCGTCCATGCAGATGCGGATGGCAAAAGGCGAGATCATGCCGAGCAGCGTCACCGGGACGGTGAACAGCACCAGCACCCCGACGACCGCCCCGGCCAGCACACCCACCTGGAGGGTGTCGAAGGCGTCTGCCGCGGCGCGCAAAACCGGGTTCGCCACGAACGGGACGACGCCCAGGGTAAACGCGCCCCAGGCCAGGATGGCGTACATGGTCCTGGGGTATGGGGACTTATCGGCCCATTTGCCGCCGATGAAGTACCCGGCGGTCAGGTAAATGAGGATCAGCCCGATGATGACTGCCCAGACGATGTTGCTCGTCCCGAAGACGTTGCCGAGCAGGCGCGAAGCCCCAAACTCGGCGGCCAGGGAGGTCATCCCGGAGACAAAGACAGTGAAGTAGATGTATTTACGCATGGTGGGCTGATTATACCGTCAACCAATTCTCCTTGACGATTCCCTTTTTGTCGTCTACAATTCCGCCCGCTTCCGGCACAGCCGGAGGAAATCTACTGTAGAGCGAAGGTAATCCCAAATTGTAGTGACGACTTCAGTCGTCCAGAACGGCTAAAGCCGATACTACAATCGGGGTGAGAGGCGCTCGAGGAAGGAAAGCATGGAGAAAGTCGTTATCAAAGCCACCAAGCGCAGCGTCACCGGGAAACAGGTGCGCGCCCTGCGCCGCGCTGGCGAACTGCCCGGCATCCTCTACGGGTTTAACATGGAGCCGGTCAACATCTCGATGGACGCACATGACGCGACCCTGGTGCTCAACCGCACCACGGCTTCCAGCCTGATCAACATCGAACTGGACGGCAAGGAATACCCGACCCTGGTGCGCGAAAAGCAGCGCAACCCGATCAAGAACGTGTTCGTCCACATTGACTTCCAGTCCGTGTCGCTGACCGAGAAGATCCGCGCCAAGGTCGCGGTTCAATTGACCGGTCTCTCCCCCGCGGTCAAAGATTTCAACGCCGTGCTGGTGACCGGTTTCAACGAACTGGAAGTGGAAGGCTTCCCGCAGGACCTGCCCCAGCGCATCGTGGTGGACATCTCCGGGATGCTCAAGATCGGCGACGGCATTTACGTCCGCGATATCGTCGTCTCCGACAAAGTCAAGGTGCTGGATGATGTGAATGAGATGCTCGTCCTGGCAACCGCGCCCAAGGCTGAGGTCGTGGAAGAGGTAGTTCCCGAGGTCGAGGCAGTCGAAGAAGGCGCCGAACCGGAAGTCATCGAGAAGGGCAAGAAGGAAGAAGAACTTGCCGAAGAAGAGAAGAAGTAACTCTCTCATCGAAATCAAAATCCCCGGAGTTTCTGAAACTCCGGGGATTTGCTTTTCTATATTTCCAGCACCGACAAAAAATTCAACATCATCCTCGCGCTGGCCCCCCACAATATTTCCCCATTGTATTCGTGATACCTGACCACCGGGAAGGGACGCGATGCGCCGTCAGGAGTGAACGGAAGTTCGTCCCGGTTGCGCCGGTCAGCCAGCCAGAGGAGCGGGATGGTAAAGACGCGCGCCACCTCGTCCGGCGCGGGATGCAGCAGGTAGGGCCAGGGCATCACCCCGATCACAGGCGCCACCCGGTAGCGGGTGATGGTAGCCACGTCGTTCAGGCGTCCCAGCAGGCGCACGTCAGTGGGATTCAGTCCGATCTCCTCTTCGGCTTCGCGCAAGGCAGTCGCTTCGGGGGTTGATTCGTCCACGTCGCACGCGCCGCCGGGAAAGGAGACCTGTCCTTTGTGATGTTCCACCGCCTCGGTGCGGCGGGTGAAGACCAGATGCCATTCGTCCTTGAACCAGGCAAGCGGGATCAGCACCGCGGCGCATGTGAGCGTGACATCGGCGTACATCTCAGCGTGACCGTCGGTGGAGGCGATGACGCCGGGCTGGTAGCCGCGCTGGAGGCGCGCTGAAATTTCGGCTTCTGTCAGATGTGAGGTCACAGATTGTGTTATTCGGCCCGCACCGCGCCCCCGCAGAAGGGACATTCCGCCGTCGCCTCGTCCACCCATTCGACTTCGTCGGAGCGGATCGGGCCGCCGCAGCCGGGGCAGGAGGTGGGCAAAAGCCGGGGTTTGGCGGGACCGGCAACCGGTCCGGCCGCGAACGAGGCGGGGATGACACCTTTGAGAAGCGATTCGATCTCCGCCGCTTCCGCGGTCAGGCCGCGCTGGGTCAGTTCGGCAATGGCGCGCTGACCGGCGTTCTGCAGGTTCTGGTAGTTGCCCCGTCCGGCGATGATGGTCAGTCCCTGTTTGAGATTGGCCATGCCCACCGGGACTTGCCCGGCCAGGATGCGGCAGCGGCCGGCTTGCAGGAGCAACTGGGCGTCACGCGGGTTCCCGCGCATCTGCGCGCCGCGCGCCAGTTGCTCGTATGCCTCGGCAGCCGCGGCATAATTTCCAGCCGCCATCAATTCGTTGGCGCGCCGCAGGAGCGGGGGCACATCGGCCATCATGGCGCGGCGCATGGGACGGACAAACGGTCTTCGGAACATAAATCTCTCCTTTGGTTTATGGCGCGACGGTATACTCGATCAATTCGACCACGCTTTCCACCGGCGCGGCCGACTCTTGCCCGGGCAAGATTTCCAAACTGGCCGAGTCGACCTGGGAGCGCACCAAACCGATGAACGGGGCGTACCACTGGGTGGTCGTGACAGTCAGCGGGGCGCTGGTGGCCAGAGTTGGATATACCAGCGTGGTTGCCATCCTGAATGTGAAAGTTACCTTCAACGCCTGGGAAAAAGTACCTGCCGGGACGGTCACTGATTCGTATTCGCCCTGCGTCTCGAAGGTCAAGTCAATCGGCGAGGAACTGTTGATGCACATGGTTACGTTTTCCACTACATTGGTAAAACACAAGGATTCCTCAGTGAGATACTCAGCATCCCAATCCAGGTGCCAGTTACTCGCCGCCAACTCAGCATAGGCAGGGGCATAGATGCCGGATTGGTAAAATGTATTCAACACCCCATCCATATAATCACCCATCTGCAGGCTGATGAAGAACAACGGGAAATCCTCGATTCCTCCGCCCCCCAGGCAGGTGACCCAGTCGCCGTCAATGGTGCCTGTTTCCAGGTCTTCCATCTCGATGACTGCATTGATGCCAACCTCCTCGTTCCACTCTGTCACTCGCAGGATTTGTTCTGACGAACCCAGCTGGCTGGTGGATCGGTATTTCCACTGGTTGCCCACATTCAGCGACATCAGCGGGTTGTCACATGGGCCGGAGGGGACAGGCGTGGCGGTAGGGGTCAGGGTTGGCGTAGGCTGGACGGGCGTGAGCGTGGCAGTGGGCATCGGGGTCTCGATCGGTATTTGCAGGTCCGGCACCTCGCAGGAGACAATCAACAGGCAGGCAAGGACCAGGGTACTGAATTTCAAGAAGCGATTCATTACTCGACTCCTCTCGCTGCGCAGCCGGACCCGAGTCCTGCCGCGCTAGATGGACGGTCATCAACCCCGCAGCCGTTAATGCGTCTCGAACAGTTCCACCGAACCGGTGATCTCCATCGGGAAAGTAATGCCGAAGGTGGTCAAGGTGGCGGAAACGATCTCGGTCTTGAGCAGGCCGATATAAGGAGCAAACCAGTGGGCAGTCTCGATGGTGATGATGCCTTGACCGGTCAGGCCTTCCGCGGAAATGGTGGCCTCCACCTGGGTGGTGCGGGTGACCTTGTAGGCATTCTCGAAGGTTCCCGCCGGGACGGTGACGGTCTCCTGCCCGGCATTCTGCCAGGTCATCGTAATCGGTGAATCCGTCAACGTGACGGTCGTCTCCTCGCCTTCAGCATAGAGAGTGACTGCGCCGGCGGCAACGTACTCACCCTCCCATTGCATGTTCCAGTCAGAAGCCGACAGATCAGCCTCGGAAGGAACGAAAATGCCGGAAACATAGACAATCTCAATGTCTCCCCCCAGGTAGTCGCCAAACAGGGAACCGAGCGTCATCAGCGGGAAGTTGGTGATGGCGCCCTCCTGGCAGTCCACGGTCGTCTGGGTGGTGGCGCCGGTGGCCAGGTCCACCGCGT